>WHSY01000045.1 GCA_009379815.1 Pseudonocardiaceae bacterium | reverse complement strand
GCCTCGCTGCACATGGGTGACCTCGCCGAGGAGGCGGCCGCGGAGAACACGCACCTGTTCGGCACGAAGGTGATCCCCCAGCTGCGCGACCTGTGGGCCGACGAGCCGGACCACTGGACGCCGGCGGTCAGCCAGCGGCGGATCGCCGGGGCGGCCACGCCCGCGCCGGTCGCGGGGAGCTGAGTCGGCTGCCCACCGCAACCGTCGACGGGGTCACCCTCCACTACAAGGTCGAGGGCGAGGGGCCGCCGTTGCTGCTCATCGCCGGTCTGGGCTTGAACTCCCTCGTGTGGGCCGCTGTCGTGCCGCGGCTGCGCGAGGGCTTCACCGTCATCACGTTCGACAACCGCGGGACCGGGCGCAGTGACGTCCCGCCCGGTCCGTACGCGATCGACGACCTGGCCGACGACACCGCCGCGCTGGTCGACCGCCTCGGGCTCGGCCCGGTGTCGGCAGTCGGCTGGTCACTCGGCGGATCGGTGCTGCAGTCCCTGCTCGTGCGCCACGCCGACACCGTCTCGCGGGCCGTGCTGCTCAACGCGTTCCCCTCCTACACCGCGGTCCAGGACGCCTGGCTCGACGCGGGACTTGCGCTGCGCCGCAGCGAGCTCGACCCCGTCGCGATCTCGATCCACGGCCTGCCGTGGTCGTTCACCCCTCGGCTGCTCGGCGACCACACCGCGGCCGCCGCACAGGCGGAACTCGCCGCCGAGAACCCGTACCCCACCACGCTGGCGGGCTTCGAGGCGCAAGCCGCGGGCCTGCGGATCTACGACTCGCGGCCACAGCTGCCGCAGGCGCGGACTCCCACCCTGGTGCTCGCCGGCGCCGAGGACGTTCTCACCCCCGTCGCGCAGTCGGCGGAGATGGCCGAGCTGATGCCGGCCGCGACGCTGCAGGTGCTCCCACGCGGCGGGCACGCCATGGTCCTGGAGTACCCGGACGACACCGTCGCCGCGATCACCGCGTACCTGACGCGCGAGCAGCGGTGAGCCGGCGTTTCCTACCGGACCGGACAGGGTTGGGGCGACGGCGGATGACCACGTCTGCGCCCAGATCCGCCAGCAGCATCGCCGCATAGGGTCCCGGATACTGCTCGGCCACACTCACGACACGTGTGCCGTCCAGTGGTCGCCGTGAGTCGGATTCCGGAATCACCACCAGTTACGCACCGCTGACCCTGCGCTCGTGCCCGGCCCAGTGTGGTTCGCGGAGCACCTTGCGCTGCAGCTTTCCCACGACGTTCTTGGGCAACGACTCGGTGGTGAACTCGACCTTCGACGGCTTCTTGTAGGAACCCAGCCGCTCCGTGACCAGCTCGACGATCTGTGCCGCATCCGCCGACGCACCCTCGGCCACGCAGCACACCGCCATCGGTGTCTCACCCCAGCGCTCGTCGGGGATGCCGAAGACCGCGACCTCGACCACCTCGGGATGATCCGCGATAACCGTCTCCAATTCGGCGGGCCAGATGTTGAACCCGCCGGAGACGATCATGTCGTCGACCCGGTCGAGCACGTACAGGTATCCATTGGTGTCGATCCGCCCGATGTCCCCGGTGCGGATCCATCCGTCGATCAGCCGGGTACGGGTGAGCTCCTCGTCGCCCCAGAACTCCCGCATCTGGCCCTCCACCTGGGCGTAGACCTCGCCCTCGGAACCGATCGGGAGCACCGTGCCGTCCGCGTCGCGAACCTGCAGCCGTGCGAAGGGCAGCACCCTGCCTGCGGCACGCATCGGGTTGGAATCCTCGACGTCGGCGAACCACTCCTCCGGCGTCATGACGGTCAGCGGTACCGCCTCGGTCTGGCCGAAGACCTGGTGCAGGACGTCGCCGAAGACCTTCCTGCCCGCGAGCGCGGTCGCGTCCGTAATCGGCGCGCCACCCACCAGGACGCACTCGAGCGCCGACCAGTCGCGCGCGGTCGCGGACTCGTCGGCGGCGAGCATCGCCACCATGGATGGTGGTGTGAACATGTGCGTCACGTGGTGGCGCTCCATCATGTCGAGCACCTTGCCCGCCTCGAACGCGCCGAACAGCAGGTTCGCGCTGCCGTGCAGCCACGCGGGCAGGAACAGGTAGCCGGAGGCGTGCGAGATCGGACCGGCATGGCCGACAACGCTGGACGGCGACAGGTTCGGCAGCCGGTAGTACCAGTTGCGGCAGTTGACCAGCCAGTCGTGCTGCGTATAGCCCACGCCCTTGGGCCGTCCCGTCGTGCCCGCGGAGTGGCGGATGATGTACCAGGCGTCGGAATCGACGTCGCGCTCGGGATCGGTGTCGGACTGGCTCGCCAGCCAGTCCTCGTAACCGGAGTCCCGGACGAGCACGTGGGCGAGGTCGTCGATCTCCGTCTCGAGGCCCGCGATGCTGTCGGCGTAGGCCGCGTCGGCCAGCACGACCTTGGTCTGCGTCTGCTCGAGCATCTGCCCGTGCGAGCGCCGCGGGTTGCGCGCGTAGAGCGGTACGCGGACCGCGCCTACGATCGCGCAGCCGAGGAAGAGGTCGGCCGCCCCGAGGTTGTTGTCCTCGACGCCCGCCACGCGGTCGCCGGGTCGCACGCCACACGCCAGCAGACCGTTCGCGAGGCGGACGCCTCGTTCCCATGCCTCGGCGAAGGACAGCACGCGATCCTCGGTGACGATCGCCGGACGGTCACGGTGGAAGTCGACCGACTGCCGCATCAGGCTGGGGACGTCCACGGAGCCTCCTACTGCTGTGACGAGATGTCCGTCGGCGCACGGACCTGCAGGTGCTTGCAGATCATATGGACGAGATCATCGAAGCAGTACCCTCGAAAGAGGGTGATGCCACGGGATTCACCGGCGAAAGGGATCAACGAGCGTCTCCGCGATCATGTCCGCGAGCTGGTCGATCCCGGTCGGGCCTGCGGGGTCGTACCATTCCTGCAGGTAGGACAGCGCACCGAAAGCAACCAGCAGCCACACCCGTGCCTGCGAGGCGTCGAGCCCTCTTTCGCGCTGCACGGCCCCCGCAACCCGCTTGAACACGGCCTCGTGGGAGCGACGGAGCTCGTGCAGCTCGGCGCGAATCGCCGGAATCGGAACCTGGACCCTGAGGAACAGCGGCACGAACTCCGGGTAGTCCCGCAGCTCGATGAACACCTGCTCGCGGAACAGCGACCGTAGTATGTCGACGGCGTCGCGATCCGACCCGGCGATCTCCTCCAGGCGTCCCATGACCTCTTCCCAGCAAGTGCGCACACACCGCAGAAAGAGTTCCTCCTTCGAGGAGAAGTAATGGTACAAACTCGGCCCGCGCAGGTCGAGCTGCGCGGCGATCTCCTCGAAGTTGGCTCCTTCGTAGCCCCTTTCCGCGAAGATCTTCGCGGCGCTGCGCTCCAGCTGCTGCATCCGCTGCGCCCGCTTCCGCGCGGTCCTCGTCATCGTGCCTCTCCGCCGACCGGCACGCCCGGCAACAGCCCCGGCCGTGTCACACGCCTGCACCGGCCCGCCCGTCGGCCCCAGGCGGGTCTCAGGGGTCCGTCCAGCCGGGCGACCCCTGCCCTCCGATCGTTCATGCTCCACTCCCTACGTCACTGCCCTACCGACGATGGCCCGATCTCGCAGAGAATGGCTCCCTGGGCGACCGAGGCGCCGTGCGCTGCGTGAAGGCCGATGATGGTGCCGTCCTTGTGGGCCGACACCGGGTTCTCCATCTTCATGGCCTCGATGACGGCGACGAGGTCGCCTGCTGCGACGGTGTCGCCGTCGCAGACGGCGACCTTGACGACGGTGCCCTGCATCGGCGCGGTCACCGCGTCGCTCGATGCGGCGGTCGTCGTGGCGCTGCGGCGCTCGCGAGCCCGTGCGGCAATGGCGGCCGCGGTCTCGCCGCTCGCGGCGAACAGCCCGGGCAGCGCGACTTCCATCCACCTGCCGCCGACCTCGACGATGACGGTGTGGCGTTCGGGGGGGTCCTCGGGCTGGGTGGCGGTGTCGAAGGGTGCGAGGTCGGTGGTGAACTCGGTTTCGATCCAGCGGGTGTGGACGGTGAACCCCTCGGCTCCGGTCGACGCGAAGGCCGGGTCGTCGAGCACCGCGCGGTGAAACGGGAGCACGGTGGGCAGCCCGGTGATGGTGAACTCGGCCAGCGCGCGCCGTGACCGGGCCAGCGCCTGGGCGCGGTCGGCGCCGACGACGATGAGCTTGGCCAGCAGGGAGTCGAACTGCCCGCCGATGACGCTGCCGGTGACGACCCCGGCGTCGAGCCGGATCCCGGGCCCGGACGGCGGGTCGAACAGCGTGACGGTGCCCGGGGCGGGCAGGAAGTCACGGGCGGGGTCTTCGCCGTTGATGCGGAACTCGATCGCATGCCCGCGGGGGGCCGGATCCGAGGTGATCGACAGCGGGCCGCCCGCGGCGATGCGCAACTGCTCACCCACCAGGTCGAGGCCGGTGGTCTCCTCCGAGACCGGGTGTTCGACCTGCAGCCGGGTGTTGACCTCCAGAAACGAGATCGTGCCGTCGAGCCCGACCAGGAACTCCACGGTGCCGGCCCCGTGATAGCCGGCCGCGGCGCAGATCGACCGGGCAGCCTCGTGGATCGTCGACCGCTGCCCGTCGGACAGGAACGGCGCCGGTGCCTCCTCGACCAGCTTCTGGTGCCGACGCTGCAGGGAGCAGTCCCGGGTGCCGACCACCACCACCGTGCCGTGGGTGTCGGCCAGCACCTGCGCCTCCACATGCCGCGGCCGGTCGAGGTAGCGCTCCACGAAGCAGTCACCGCGGCCGAACGCGGACGTGGCCTCGCGGACCGCGGAGTCGAACAGCTCACCGATCTCCTCCTCGCTACGGGCCACCTTCAGCCCACGCCCACCCCCACCGAACGCCGCCTTGATCGCCACCGGCAACCCGTACTCCCGGGCGAAGGCGACCACCTCCTCGGCCGAGCCCACCGGATCCGTGGTCCCCGGCACCAGCGGCGCACCTGCCCGGGTGGCGATCCGCCGCGCGGTGACCTTGTCACCCAGGTCCCGGATCGCCTGCGGCGCCGGCCCCACCCAGACCAGACCCGCATCACCCACCGCCTGCGCGAAATCGGCGTTCTCCGACAGGAAGCCGTACCCCGGATGCACCGCGTCCGCCCCCGCCCGCGACGCCACCTCCAGCAGCTTGCCCTGATCGAGATAGCTCTCCGCCGGACCCGACCCACCCAACGCGAACGCCTCATCGGCCAACCCCACGAACGGCGCATCCCGATCATCATCGGCATAGACCGCCACACTGCCCACACCCGCATCCCGGCACGCCCGGATGATCCGGACGGCGATCTCACCACGGTTGGCGATCAGCACCTTGCGCAGGAAACCGTTCATCGGGGCGGCGATCCGGGCGGTTGCGGGCAACGCTGCCCGGCACGGTGCAGCACCGCAGTTGCCATCCGCAGGTGCACATCGTCGATCATCTGCCCGTCGACGACGCCGACCCCGTCGCGTCCGGCCGCGAGTACCGCCCGGGCGCGCTCGACCTCCTCGGCCGACGGCGTGAACACCCGATGCGCGAGGTCGACCTGGCGGGGGTGGATGCAGATCTTGCCCTGAAAGCCCATGGCGCGGGCCTGCTCGGCGTCGGCGATGAACCGCTCGTCGTCGTGCACCGCCACCACGACCTGGTCGATCCCGGCCACCTCGGCCAGCCGCGCGGCGAGGCAGACCCGGCTGCGGGCGTAGAGCACCTCCTCGCCACCCGGCGTGCGCCGGCCTCCGAGGTCGGCGATGTAGTCCTCGGCCCCGAAGTAGGCGGCGTCGACACCGCCGGACAGCAGCTCGCGGCAGTCGTCGACCCCGCGGGCGGTCTCCATGCCCGCGACCACCACGGCGTCGCCGCGCCCGCGGTCGGCGAGTTCGCGCCGCAGTTCGGCAAGCTGTGCGGGCGCCTCCAGCTTGGGCAACACGACGCCGGAGGCGGCCGAGTCCGCGGCGGCCGCGACGTCGTCGGCGAACCACGGGCTGCCGGGTGGGTTCACGCGTAGGAGGACCACGGTTCCCCGGGGGACCTCCAGGTCGGCGATCGCGTCGACCGCGGTCCGGCGTGCGGTCTCCTTGTCGGACGGGGCGACGGCGTCCTCCAGGTCGACCACAGCGGCGTCCGGTGACGAGCGGACAACCTTGGCGACCATGTTCGCCCGACCGCCGGGCACGAACAGCAGGCTGCGCAGGGCGGCAAGTCCGCCGTCACCAAGACGTACACCGCCGGCGGGCGTCACCCCCCGGCTCCCCGCACCGCAGTCGCGACCGCCTCCAGCGCCGTGGCGTCCTCCATGGTGCTGGTGTCACCGCTGGGCACGCCGTGGACGACCACGTCGCGCAGCAGGCGCCGCATGGTCTTGCCGGTGCGGGTCTTGGGCATCGCGGGCGTGATGTAGACGGCGGCGAGGCCGGCGTATCCGCCGAGCTCGTCGGTGACCTGCCGGCGGACCTCGTCACCCACCCCGTCGGGCGCGATGCCCTGCTGCAGGGTCACGAAGGCGATCGGCACCGTGCCCTTGGTCTCGTCGGGCACGCCGACGACCGCGGCCTCGACCACGCGGGGGTGGCTGGTCACCACCGCTTCGATCTCCATCGTGGAGATGCGGTGCGCGGCGACGTTGATCACGTCGTCGGCGCGACCGAGCACCCACAGGTGCCCGTCACCGTCGACCACGGCCTCGTCGTTGGTGGCATACCGGCCGGGGAACGGGCGGAAGTAGGTGTCGAGGTAGCGCTCGTGGTCGTCCCACACGGTTCGGGCCAGCGTGGGGAACGGGCGGGTGAGGACGAGGTTGCCCTTGGTCCCGATGGGTACCGGCGTGCCGTCATCATCGACGATCTCGTAGCCGTGACCGGGGACGGGCGTCCCGACCGACCCGGCCTTGAGGTCGTCGACCCCGTAGACCGGGTAGGTCCAGGTGGAGCCGGTCTCGGTCTGCCCGTAGGCGTTGATCACGGGAACGCCGCCACCGAGGTGCCGGCTCGCCCAGCCGAAAGTGTCGGCATCCAGCGGCTCGCCCTGCACGGTGAACAGCGTCAGCTGCGGCAGTGGGTGCTCGGTGGCGAGCTCGTCACCGAACTTGCGCAGCATCCGCAGCAGCGTCGGCGCCGAGAGCACCTTGGTCACGCGGTGGCGCTCACAGATCTCGTAGAACCGCGCGGTGGTCGGGGTGTCGAGCGCACCCTCGAAGCAGGCGATCGTCATGCCACAGGCGAGTCCGCCCACCACGGCCTGGATGGGGAAGGTCAGCCACCCGACGTCGGCGGCGACCCAGTACACGTCGCCGTCGTCGCGCCCGACCTGCCAGTGGGCGTTGGCCCAGGTGCCGAGCAGGAATCCGCCGACGCTGTGCACCACGCCCTTCGGTGTGGACTCCGTGCCGCTGGTGAAGATCAGAAAGGAGGGCTCGTTGGGGTCGAGCGCAACCGCCGGTGTGCCCTGCGGGTGCGCGGCCGTCACCGACGCGTAGGAGGTCTCCCCGTCGGTGAGCTCGACGGCTCGCCCCGTCCGGTCCACCACGACGGTGGTCTGCACTGTGGGCGCCCGGGTCCGCGCCGCCCGCAGCGTGTCCAGCAGCGGGACCGTCTTGCCGCGGCGGTAGCTGGCGTCGGCCACGATGACCGCCTTGGCGCGGGAGGCCTGCAGCCGGGTGGCGACCGCCTCCTCGCCGAACCCGGAGAACAGCACCGTGTAGATGGCACCGATCCGGTTGCAGGCGTGGATCGCGGTGAAGGCCTCCACGAGATTGGGCATGTAGATCGCGACGACATCACCGTGGGCGACGCCGAGGTCGAGCAACCCCGCTGCGAGGCGGCCGACCTCGTCGGCGAGCTGCGCGTAGCTCAGGCTGCGGACATCGCCCGGCTCGCCCTCCCAGATCACGGCCGTCCGGTCGGCGGTCGCCGGGTCCTCGGCGTAGCGGTCGACGCAGTTGTCGGCGACGTTGAGTGCCCCGCCCTCGAAGTAACGGAAGTCGCCGAGTTCCCCGCTGCGGACGGTGTGCCAGGGCCGCATCCACCGCTGCCGGCCGGCGACCCACTCCCAGTAGGAGTCGGGATCGGCGTCGCTGCGCCGCTGCGCGGCGCGCAGGTCGGCGACCCGCTGCGGCACGACCCAGTCGGGGCGCAACGGCTGCAGCGGGGTCGAGATGAGCTGGCTGAGGCTGTCGGACATGCAGGCCTCCTCCTCGAGGATTCACGCTCCTCGTCGGGAGCGGTCAGACCGGGCTCACGGGGTGGTGTCGCCGATGCTGGGAGCGCGACCAGCGGTCGGCGTCGACGGTTCGTGCGATGAGCTCGTCGCGGAGCTGCTCGGGCTCGACCACGGCGTCGACGACGAGGTCGCTGGCCATTCGCAGCAGGTTGACGTCGGCCTGCTGCTCGGCCGTGCGCTCCGCCAGGAATGCCGACCGCTCGTCGGCGTCGTCGATGGCGGCGACCTTGTTCGCGTACACGGCGTTGACCGACGCCTCGGCCGACATGGTCCCGATGGTGGCGGTCGGCAGGGCCAGCGTCGCCCGAGGCTCGAACCCGGGGGCGCACATCGCGTAGTAACCGGCCGCGTAGGCCTTGCGCAGCACCACGGTGTACTTGGGCACTTCCGCACTGGCCATCGCGGTGATCATCTTCGCGCCGTGGCGAATGATCCCGGCTCGCTCGACCTCGACACCGACCATGAACCCGGGCACATCCTGCAGGAAGACCAGCGGGATGTTGAACGCATCACACAGCGAGACGAACCGGGTGGCCTTGTCGGCGGAGTCGACGAAGATCGCGCCGCTGCGCACCATCGGCTGGTTGGCCACCAGCCCGATCACCCGCCCGTCGAGCCGGGCGAGACCCACCACCATCTCCTGCGCCCACCTGGCTTTGATCTCGAAGAAGGTGCCGGCGTCGACGATCCGGTCGATCACCTCGCGGACGTCGTAGCCGGCGTTCGGATCGGCGGGGATGACGCCGCTCCATTCGCTTCGCGCGGGCCCCGCACTCTGCTGGGTCTGCGGGCAGTGGCGCCAGTCGTCGGGCAGGTAGGACAACAGCAACCGGGCGGCCGCGATCGCCTCCCAGTCCTCGGCGAACACCTCGTCGCCACATCCGGAGACGGTGGCGTGCATCGACGCGCCGCCCATCTCCTCCAGCGTGGTCTGCTCCCCGGTGACCTTCTCGGCGACCCGCGGTGACGCCAGGTACATCGAGGCATGGCCTTCGACCATACCGACCCAGTCGGTGAAGGCGGGCATGTACGCACCACCGGCCGCGGACGGGCCGTGCAGGCAGCAGATCTGGGGCACCCGGCCCGACAGCCGCACCTGCAGCTGGAAGATCGCCGAGGCGCCCCGGCGTCCCGGGAAGAAGCCCATCTGGTCGGTCAGCCGGCCACCCGCGGAGTCAACCAGGTAGAACACCGGCAGCAGGTCGCGGTCGGCGCGCTCCAGGATGCGGATCTGTTTCTCGCAGGTCAGCTCCCCCCACGACCCCGCCTTGACGGTGAAATCGTGTGCGATCACCGCGACCGGTCGCCCCTCGATACGGCCGACACCGGTGACCACGCCGTCGGCGGGCAGCCCTTCGCTGCGGGCGTGGGCCAGCAACCCGTCCTCGACGAAGCTGCCCGGGTCGAGCAGCACAGCGAGCCGTTCCCGCACCGGCAGCTTCGCCGGCCACCGCGCAGCGTCGCCACCCGCTCGGGCCGCCTCGGCGGCCCGCGCGACGTCGGCGGTGGTCGGGGCGGCGTCGCGCCCATCGCGTGCGTCGATCACACCGGGAGGCCTAAACCGCGGGCGATGAGAAGGCGCTGCACCTCGGAAGTACCCTCGCCGATAGTGAGAATCCGTGCGTCCTGGTAGTGCCGGGTCGCTGCGGTCTCCTGGATGAACCCGTATCCACCCTGCAGCTGGGTCGCATTGTATGCAGCCTTGGTCGCTGCCTCGGACGCCACCAGCTTCGCGATCGCGGCCTCCCGCTCGATCGGTAGCTGCTGATCGTACTTCCATGCGGCGTCGTAGGTCATCACCCGCGCGGTCGCCACCTGTGCGGCGATGTCCGCGGTCTGGAAAGCGACACCCTGGTGACCGCCCAGCGGTCGGCCGAAGGACTCCCTGTGGGAGACGAAGCGCAGGCTGTCCGTGAGGCAGCCGCGTGCGAGGCCCACGCTCATCGCTGCGATCGGGATGCGCGCCCAGGTCAGGAACTGCAGCGCCTCGCGGTACCCACGACCCTCCGTGCCTACCAGCGCGTCAGCGGGCACCCGCACCTCATCGAAGTACAGCGGATGGGTGTCCGAGGCGCGCCACCCCAGTTTGGCGTAGGACGGGCCGATCGTCACCCCGGGTGCATCCAGGGGAACCAGGAACGCCGAGACCGGCGGGCGGACATCCCCGGCCGCGCCCGTGGCCGCGAACAGGATCACGTAACGCGAGAAGGGTGTCCCGGAGTTGGTGATGAACTGCTTGGCACCGTTGATGATCCAATCGTCACCCGACCGGCGCGCGCGGGTGCCGATGTTGCCTGCGTCGGAGCCGCCGGACGGCTCCGTGAGGCCGAACGAGATGAACGTCTCCCCGGTGCAGGCCGACGGCAGCACCTGCTGCAGCAGATCAGAGCGGTCCGACGCGAGGTGCGCGAGCAGCGACACACTGATCGCCTGCACGTGCACCGTGACAGCCAACGAGGAGTCGACCGTGGCCATTTCCTCTGCCGCGAGGCACAGGGTCCGCAGGTCCGCTGCCGCACCGCCATGGACCTCCGGTGCCAGCAGCCCGAACACGCCGAGCTCGCCGGCGGCCCGCACGATCTCGGCGTCGAACCGGCCCTCGATGCTGCGCTCGGCGGCACCGTCGGCCACCACCCGGGTACAGAAGTCCCGGACCGTCTGCTGCCAGGTCAGGTGCTCCTCACGCAGCGCCCACGGCACGTCGTAGCCACTCGCGACCGGGTCCATCCCACTCGTCGAGGTCGCTCTGTGTGGTGCGGTCTGTGTCACGGCTGTCCCCTCGAGGCTCGACTGCGTGTGCCGCAGTCTCTCAACTCATTGCTTGACTTTCAAGTCGTTGCTAGGCTCCAGTCTCGCTCGAGATCACGAGGAGGATCCGCACCGTGGGGCGACGCAACCAGTCGGGCCGGTGGTTCGAGGAGTTCCAGGTCGGCGACGTCGTCGAACACGCGGTGACGCGGACGGTCACCGAGGCCGACAACGTGCTGTTCACCTGTATGACGATGAACCCACAGCCGATGCACCTCGACAGCGAGTTCGCGGCCGGCCAAGAGTTCGGCAAGCCCCTGGTCAACAGCCTCTACACCCTGGGCCTGGTGGTGGGAATCGCAGTGCCTGAGCTCACCCTGGGTACGACGATCGCAAATTTGGGCTTCGAGAACGTGACATTCCCCAATCCGGTCTTCGCGGGCGACACCGTGTGGGTGGAGACCGAGATCGTGTCGACCCGTGCCTCGAAATCCCGTCCGGAAGCCGGTGTGGTCACCTTCGAGCACCGGGGCCACAACCAGCGCGACGAGATCATCTGCCGGTGCCTCCGTGCGGCGTTCATGCGGCGCAGACCGACGTAAACGTTTCCCCGCCGACCGTTACCGCCATTCCCGTTCGACCGTGTGTCACCGTGACGCTGCGCGAACCTGGAAGCCCTTCGGGCAACCGAGACGGATGAGGCATATGTCGTGCGTCGTGCCGGCCTCTTGCCGTGACCTGTCATCGGCCACCGCTCACCGGTCCCGGCGCAGGTCCGGCAGGTCGAGAAGGCCGGCCAGGAGCGCGGGGTCGGAGACGCTGACCTCCGCGAGTTCGCCGTCGGAGGCGAAGAGCGCGTGCTGGTCTCCGAGGTAGGTCTCCATGGCCTCGACGGCGCCTGCCTGGTCACGGTCTGCAATGGAACGCAACAACCGTCGTCGATCCGACCCGAAGCTGCTGACGCGCCGGCGCCAGAATTCGACGCCATGGTGCTCCATGGCTGTCAGCTGCATCTGGACGAGCAACCTGATGAGGAAGCTCTCGATGGCGAACAGCAGAGGGTTGTGCCCGGCGGCCGACACCGTCAGCTGAAACGACACCGGCGGCCGAACCAGCTCCCGGACGTCTGAATTGGGCGCTGGCCGGTCTATCGCGTCGAGGAATCTCCGCATCGCGTCGACCTCGGCACCGGAGGCCTTTTCTGCCGCGCGACGAGCCGAGAACCCCCCGAGCAACGTCCTGAGGTCGAGGACGTCGAGGATGCCCACGCGCTCGATCTGCAGCAGTGCCTGGAAGGACCCGGCGAGGTAGGTGCCGATGTCGCCGGTGACGTAGACACCGCTGCCGTGCCGGACGTCGACCAACCCCATGATGTCCAGCGCCCGGACCGCCTCGCGGATCGTCGGCTGGCTGACCTGGTAGTGACGGGCGAGCTCACGCTCGTTGGGCAGCCTCGACCCGAGCGGTAGCCGGCCCTGCGCGATGTCGTTCTGGACGGCCTTCGCTATCTCCCGTGCAGCGCGCGGCCCGCCGATCCGGGGAGACAGCACCGTCGTCGCCGGCGGTCGCCGGGTACCGGGCCTGCTCTCCGGTTGTGGGACGCGACCCTGCATGCGCCCACCCTACGGCGCGGCCGATGCCACCGGCTCCGGATCGGGCGCGCCGACCCCGCATCCCGGGCGCACGTTGGTCACTGTCGAGGCGGGCCGGAGCACGCGGCGCGGCTTGCGGCTGCTGTCACGCGGCCCTACCGTGAACGGCAGAAGTCACCAAGTCACTTGGAGGCGCGGTGGAGATCGGTCTCTTTCATTCGGTGCAGTGGCCGGAGGGGAGCTCGCAGTCGGACCGCTACCGTCAGGCGCTGCGCCAGGCGTGCCATGCCGACGAGTTGGGCTTCGACTCGGTGTGGCTGACCGAGCATCACTTCAGCCGCCACGGCATCGTCTCGGACAGCCTGGCGGTGCTGGCCCACCTCGCCGCCCGGACCGAACACGTTCGGCTGGGCACGGCGGTGTCGGTGTTGCCGCTGCACAACCCGTTGCGGCTGGCCGAGACGGCGGCCACCGTGGATCAGCTCAGCGGTGGCCGGCTCGAGCTCGGGGTGGGACGCGGCTATCAGGTCGGGGAGTTCACCGGCTTCGGTATCGACATCGCGGAGAAGAAGGAGCGCTTCGACGAGGCCATCGAGGTGCTCTACCGAGCGTGGACCTCCGACGCGCCGTTCACGCACGAGGGTCGGTATTTCCGGTACGAGGACGCCGCCCCGCAGCCACGGCCACTGCAGGTGCCACCCCCGATCTGGGTGGCCACCGACAGCCCGGACGGTCTGGCGAGCTGCGCGCGGCACGACTGGGGCGTGCTGCTACCGCAGGGCACCTCGCTCGACGTCACGGCGACGCAGCTGCACCGCTACCACGATGCGCTGTCGGCCCACGGCCGCGGCGTCGCCGACGCGCGCGTCTACCTCGCCCGCGCCGCGCACGTCGCCCCCACCGACGACCAGGCGTGGAACGAGGCCGAGGGCCCGTACCGGTCGTTCCTCAGCTACGCCGACAAGCTGCGCAGAGGCCTCAAGCCCGGGGCCGCCGAGTCGGGCCGCAGCCCCTTCGACATGAACGCCGACCTGCGGGCGAGCGCGTTGTTCGGCAGCCCGGAATCGGTCATCGCGGGGCTGTCGAAGATCCACGACCTGGGAATCGATCGCGTCATGCTGTTCGTGCACATGGGCGAGCTACCGCACGACAAGATCATGGACTCGCTCACGCTCTTCGCGCGCGAGGTGCTCCCCGTCGTGCACAGGCTGTGAAGCCGCGGTGAGCCCGACCGCCTCATGCGGAAGGCCTGGTTGCTCGGCCATCGGCCAATACTGCCAACCGAGGCGCCGGAACCGCCAGCGCGCCGTCCGAAACCCCGTTCCGGTTCCGAAACGGGGTCAGCGGCCGCTCGACGCGTGTGGCCTCACGTGTCCAGTAGCCGGGCGTCGCCGTCGGCGGTGATCCGGACCGCGGCGCCGGCGACGTCGCGCGTCAGCATCGCGGACAGCTGGTCGGCGTCCCGGCTGGTCGCCAGCGTCCGGGCGCCCTCGGGTGTCCGGACCGCCAGGAATGCCGCCTCCGGCACTCCGTCCCGGTCGTGTGCCACGGTCCACGACTCGACGGTGCCGGTGCCGTCCCATTCGGACAACGCCACGGTCCGGGGCTCCTGGTCGACCTCGGACTGCACGTCCTGCCACCGGAAGCCGGCAGCAGGCGGCTCGGTGCCGTAGACGCCCATCACGTGCTTGGTCAGGTAGCCGCCGTTGGCGGTGACCAGGCCCGTCGACCCCGGCGACGAGCGCAGTGCGCTCGCCATCGTGGCGATGGAGTGGCTGACGTAGTTGCTCCACGGCCCGCCCGCGAACGTCAGCCCGCCGGTCTGAGTGAGTGGGCGTGCCGGGTCGTCGATCGCCAAGCCCAGCTCGGCGGCCGCCACCTGGACCGCGGAGGGGAAGCACGAGTAGAGGTCGACGAGGTCGAGCGCGTCGAGGTCGGTGTCCGCGAGCTCGAGCGCCCGGCGGCCCGCGACACGGATCGCCGGCGACCGGTCCAATCCCGGACGCTCGGCGAGAGCACGGGTGTCCTGGGCCTCGGTACCGGCGTGCGGGAACACCCACCGGTCGGACGCCACCCCGTACCGCCGAGCGGCAGCCACCGAGCACAACAGCAGGGCTGCCCCCTGGTCCACCATGTTGTTGGAGTTCATCAGCTTGGGGTACGGCCACGCGATCCAGCGGTTCGACGGCGACGGCGTGGCGATCTCCGCGGCGCTGTACTCCCGCTGCGACCAGGCGTGCGGGTTGCCCGCCGCGACGGCGCTGAACCTCGACCACAGCGCCGCGCTGCGCGCCGCCTGCTCGTCGATCGACCGGCCCGCGGCGATCCGATGGGCCTGTTCGAAGAGCGGATACACCGACGACGGACGGTCCAGACCGATGCGGCGCTCGTCCTCGCCGAGCAGCGCGACATCGGTTCCGACCACCTGCCCCGGGGCGACGGCCTCATCCTGGATCGTCCAGGACGGCTGTTCACCGGAGGCGCGCTGCCGCATCCGCGTCCGCCACGCCTCGGCTCCGCCGATCAGCACGGTGTCGACCTGCCCGTCCGCGATATCCCGGGCGGCCTGGTTGACGAGGGCCTGTGGGACGTTTCCCCCGACGCTGGTGTAGGCGGTCTGTCGCGGTGACGCGCCGACCCGTTCTCCGACCAGCGCACCGGGATCGCGGTAGCGCCACGACAGCATGTGCACGATCCGGATCGAGTCCAGCGCAGCGAGCAGGCCCGACCCACCGGACTCCTTCTCGGCGTCGCGAGCCGCCGCCACGAGCAGGTCGACGGGCTCCCGTCTGCCGTCACGTTGGTTGACCTGCCCACCGCCGACGAGGACCGGAGTTCGCGAATCGAGGCTCATCGACGCACCGTGCCCTGACTGCGTTCCCGGGTCTGCGGCTGCGGCGGAAGGTTGGCCTGCCTGACGCCCACTGTCTCTGTGTACAACGCGACCATCGGTTTGAGCCACCCGTCGACACGCCCGACGGCGTCGTTCGCGCCGCACGTCACCGTCAACCGGTCCTCGGTGGTCACGATCGAGAAGGACGTGCCGCTGCGGACAGCCGCCCTGCTCGGCCGCGGCGTCCATCAGGCGCCCAGACCGACAGGGGACTGGAACACTTGTAGGAAACACTGTTGCCTATTAGGAAATTCACTGCTAGTTTACGCAACTCACAGTAACCTATGCTGCGCGAAGGGTGAATGTCATGAAACGCATCGTTGCCGTCCTCGCCGTGACGGGGAGCGCACTGCTGGTGGGGGCAGGTGTCGCGAATGCCGCTCCCGACACGACCTGCGTTGAGGAGGGCCTCGCCGCCGCCATGGCGGATCCGGCGAGCACGATCATGGGAAGCGCGGCCGACCCGGCCGGAACCGTGGAGACCGAGATTGCCTGCGTGGAGTCAGTCATCGGTCTGTGATCCGTCGCTTCGTAGGTCGGCCTCGGGCACCGCCCTGGAAGGCGCTCGCCATCGAGATCCTCGACGGCTCGCCCAGCAAACCGCCGACCGGGGCCGCCGGTCACCCGGTCACTCACCCGTGGCGGCCACCACCCAGGATGCCGCGGGTGAGGAATCGGGACACGTAGGTTGCGAGCTCGACCGCGGTCCAGGGGTAGTGCTCCAGCACGAGCATGCGTGCGCAGGACTCGGCCACCGCGGCGAGCAGCTCGGCGACGACCGGCACCTTGCGCTCGGCGTCGTCGACCTGGTTCACCTCCATGTACATCCGCACCAGATCTTGCACCTGACCCAGGATCGTGGCGCGGGCCCGACCGACCCGTCGGGCCACCACGGAATCGGAACCACGGCGGGACTCGAAGACCACCCGCCATGAGTTCGTCGCCTGACCGGCCGCGGTGAGGAACGCCGTGAGGCCGGCGGCCAGCACCGCCTCGACGTTGTCGGACGTCGGATCCGTCGGCAACGCGTCGGTGATGGCGTCGCGCAGGCGGCGCTCCTCGCGATCCAGCAGCGCGAGCAGCAACTCGTCCTTGTTGCGGTAGCACTCGTAGACCACCGGCTTCGTCACGCCCGCCGCATCGGCGACGGCCTGCATCGATGTGCCGCTGTAGCCCCGTTCGACGTAGACCTCCAACGCCGCGTCGAGGATCATCGGGCGCCGGCGTTCCGGGCCGAGATGGGCAGCCCGTGCTCGGCCGGGGCCGGCCGCCGCCAGCGGGACGACCTTCCGACTGTCCACTTGACAAACCTACCATGACGTAGGAAGTTTCTACGCAGAGGTAGGAAACGGCCGGGGAGGTGTCAGGTGGCTGCCACGGGGGTGACGTCTCGCGCCGACCTGGCGAAGTTCCGCGAGTTGCAGCAGTTGGCCTACGCCGCGGCGCAGTCGGTGGGGCGGGGCCTGGAGCCCGGCGTGACCGAGAAGCAAGCGGCGAACCGGATCCGCGAGTACCTGATCGACCGCGGACGTGCGCCGCTGGCAGCGAGCGTCGACCGCGTGATGGCCGGCGAGGTGATGGCCACCGACGGCGTGCTGCTACAGGTGCACGAGTCGGGCCGCCGCGGCGGCCCCACGGTGGTCTGCGTGCACGGCTACCCCGACGACCACACCGCGTGGGGCGGGGTTGCGGCCGAGCTGGCGCCGCGATACCACGTCGTCAGTTTCGACGTCCGTGGCGCCGGCGGGTCGGGCCAACCTCGCAACCGCGCGGCGTACCGGCTCGACCAGCTCGCCGCGGACCTCACCGCGGTGATTGACGCGGCCAGCCCCGACCGGTCGGTGCACCTGCTGGCCCACGACTGGGGAGCGATCCAGGTCTGGCATGCGCTGACCGGGGAAAGCCTGCGCGCGGCAACGAGCGCCCTGCGCCGCGCACGCCGAAGGGAGATCTCCGATGTTCGGCCATCGCCGCAACGACACCGGGCGCGATAACCCGGACAACGTCGTCCTCGAACCACGAGACGTCACCTTCGACTGGGCCGACCTGCCCACGCACTGGGTACCCGACGAGCCATTGGTCACCCACACCTGCAACGTGTTGCACCTGCTGTTACCCGCCGGAGAGCGGTGGTTCGTCGACTTGTTCACCCAAGCCATCCCGTTGATCAAGGACGACAAGCTGCGCGAGGACGTGCTCGGTTTCATCGGCCAGGAAACCATCCACGCCCGCTCTCACCAGGGTGTGCTCGATCACTGGAAGACCTGGGGTATCGACACCGATCCCTACGTCGCGCAGATCGAGTGGATGTTCCGAGCGACGCTCGGCGAACGCGACCTACCCGCCACGCGACGCGAGGAGTGGCTGATCGAGCGACTGGCGATCATCGCGGCGATCGAGCACATCACGGCAACGCTCGGCAACTGGGTACTCAACTCTCCCGCGCTCGACGCCGCCCAGGCCGATCCCACCATGCTGGACCTACTGCGATGGCACGGCGCCGAGGAGGTCGTCCATCGCGCGGTGGCCTTCGACCTGTTCACCCACCTCGACGGCCGTTACCTGCCGCGAGCGCGAGCCATGCTGATCACAGCGCCGATCATGTTGTGGCTGTGGGTGCGCGGCGTCGTCTTCTTGATGCGCACCGACCCAAAGCTGGGCGGCCGGGTCAAGCCGCGCTGGCGGCACTTCTTCCGCGCCAGCCGCCGGCACCTACTGCCGCCGGCACACCAACTCGTGGGGCAGACGCTCAACTACTGCCGACCCTTCTACCACCCGTCGAAGGAGTTCTCCACCGACCAGGCCGTCGCCTACCTGGCCAGCTCGCCTGCGGCCACCGCCGCGGCGGTGTGACGTGGACGACTACCAGATCCCCCCACCCGACTTACGGGGCCGGGCGCATCCCGACCGCATGTTCCGAATGCTCGGGGCCCTGATCACCGCCTTTGAGTCGCTCACGAACTGTGCCCACCTACGGCGACCGCCGACCCAACGGGTCGATCGGGACCTCAACCTCGTGGTGGACGAGATCCGCGTCGAGGGGCAGGACGTGCGCAGCTTCCGGCTGGTCGCCGCCGGAGGTGAGAAGCTACCCAGCTGGCAACCGGGCTGCCACCTCGATGTGCTGCTGCCGACCGGGCGGCGCCGCCAGTACTCGCTGTGCGGCGATCCGCGCGACCGCGGCTCCTACCGGATCGCGGTGCGGCGGATCGCGGCCGGCGCCGGCGGTTCACGAGAGCTGCACGACTGTGTCGGCACCGGAAGCACGCTGACCGCCCGCGGTCCCCGCAACGCCTTCCCGTATGTACGCGCGGGCGGGTACCTGTTCATCGCGGGCGGGATCGGCATCACACCGATCCTGCCGATGGTCAAGCAGGCCGCAGCCGATGGTGCACCCTGGCAGCTGGTATACACCGGGCGTTCGCGGGCATCGATGCCGTTCCTCGACGAGCTCAGCGAACTGGACCCGGCCCGCGTGCGGCTGCGCTCATACGATGAATGCGGCTTTCCCCCCTCGGGTTCCGAGATACTGCAGTACGCGCCGGACCGGGCCACCGTCTACTGCTGCGGCCCCGCCCCCATCATCGCCAACGTCCGCCGGGACCTGCCGGACAGCGCAGCTCAGGCGTTGCACTTCGAACGGTTCACCGCACCACCGATCGTCGACGGCCAACCCTTCGAGATCGCCTTGACGCGCAGCAACCGCGTGCTCACCGTGCCCCCCGACCGGTCGGCACTCGAGGCCATCCGCCAGCAGATCCCCGACATCGCTTACTCCTGCCGGCAAGGGTTCTGCGGAACCTGCCGAACCCGCGTGATCTCCGGCGAGGTCGACCACCGAGACCGGGTACTGACCGATCGCGAACGCACCGACACCATGACGACCTGCGTGTCCCGAAGCCGTGGGGACCAGATCGTCCTCGATCTCTGACACTTCGCCGCCCCCGTGTTCAACCGCGGAGCCGTCAACGCACCCCACCTCGTCGCCCTCGTCCGCACCGGCGCAGTGTTCGAGGCCGGCTCGTGCAGCACGCGCCATGTCAGGCGAGGTGGTGTGGCCGAGGGTGTTGACGAACCCGACGCACGCTGGCCGATGCCCACAGCACCGCGACCCAGGAGAGTGCGGCGACGCCGACCAGTACGGCCGCGATGGCAGGGTACCCAGTACGGGTTGCCAGCCATGCGGCGGCGACCGGCCCGGCCAGACCAGCGATTCCCCACCCGCTGAACACCATCCCGTAGGCGGTGCCGAACTGTTCGTTGGGCACGGCTTCGGCCGTCGCGACTGGAGTCAGCACCGACAAGGCACCGTACTGCGTTCCCAGCACCAGGAGCGCAGTCAGCGTGACGGCGGGATTGTCGGGTGCGACAGCCAGCGCCAGGCAGGATCCCGCCAGTGCAGCGGCGGTGGCATGCAGGACGGGCGCGTGGCCGAGCCGATCAGAGGCAGGGCCCGCGATGAGCCGTCCGACGAAGTTGCCCGCGTTGATCAAGGACACCGCTACGACCGTCAGCTGCGGTCGCCCGGCGAACTGGCCCGCATGGGCAAAGGCGATCAGGGCGGGTGCGCTGCCGAGAAAGAACATCGTCCACAACGCGGGCACCGGAACGCGGAAGAGGCGAACCACCGCCGCTCCACCGCGTGGCGCTACCCGGGCAGGTGGAGGTGTGCCCGGCAGGAGGATGGCCGCGCACACCACCACGACGCCAAGGCCGACCGCGAGGCTAGCGAACATCCCAGCGCGACCCGCGACGGCCAGCAGGCGGTCGGCAACCGGGGCCAGAACGACAGCACCGGCGGCGTAGGCGCTGACAACAAGCGCCATTGCGCCACCACGCCCGGCCGTGACCGTCCCGGCCACGCGGACCGCGGTGGCGTAGCCGAGGCCGGTCGCGCCACCCAGCACAATTCCGAAGCCCACGATGAGCACGAGTAGCGACGGTGCGACCGCAGCCGTGCCGAGTCCGACGACAACACCGCAGCCAGTAAGCACCGCGATCCGTCGTGGTGCCACCGCGTCCGCTACGCGGCCACCGACGAGCACGCCAGCAGTAAATGCTGCCAGGCCCACAGAAAAGGCCAAGCTCAACGAGGGAACCGACACGCGAAGATCACGCGCCAACGACGCGCTGAAGGCGTCCCAGATGAACAGCGGGCTGACCGCGAAGTCGAGCAGCACCGCGCCCGCCAACGCTCGACGCGCCGGACTCACAGACACCCGCCGAAGCTACCGTGAGCCGAATACCGCATGTTCGCACTCGCCTCGAATCCTCACCCTCGCCCGGGTCGCCCAGGTGGGCCAACAACCCTGGACCGGCTCGACGTCGCCGCGATCGAGCAGGCGCGCGGACTCGGTGCCCGGAGAGCAGCCCGCGCTGCCGCACCAGGTGATGATGTGGTCGACGTCGCCCTGGTGGCGGCCGAGCTCACCGCGGCGCTGGCCGGGGTCGGTGTCGCCGACCCCGAGGTGACGGTCACCCGCGTGGAGCGGATCGCCCGGCCGGCGTCGGGCAAGCTCACCCGCTTCGTCCCACTCCGTACCGGCGGTTGAGGAATCCCATCCGCCGGGCCGGTCGGAGACGGCCGCAGTTGGTAAACCATCTCACCCGTTGTCGGTTGCACGCGCTAGTCTGCAAGGACCGACCGTGTGTGTCACGACCCAAGGAGCACCTGGTGACCTCCCGTCTCAACCCCTACATCAGCTTCACCGACAACGCGCGGCAAGCCATGACGTTCTACCAGGACGTCTTCGGCGGCACTGTGAACCTGAGCACATTCGGCGAATTCGGTGCGCAGGACGCACCGGAGGCCGATAAGATCATGCACGGCATGTTGGAGACCAGCAATGGCTTCACGCTCATGGGCGCCGACACTCCTCCTGGGATGGAGCACAGCCCCGGGAACAACATCGCGGTGAGCCTGAGCGGGGACGACGCCGCCGAGCTGCGCGGCTACTGGGAGAAACTCGCCGATGGCGGCACCGTGTCGGTCCCCCTGGAGAAGCAGATGTGGGGCGATGAGTTCGGTATGTGCGTGGACAAGTTCGGTATAGCTTGGATGGTCAACATCGGCGAGCCGCAGGCCTGAGTCGCCCTTAATCAGACCTGACTCGCCTCGCGCAGCTCCGAGGACTCAAACGCAAGGTTGTAGCGTGCGCGGCCCTCGAGGCTCACTCGGCACTCGGGCGTCGCGTACACCGCGTCGCGGTCGAGCAGACCGCGAACCTGCGCCCATCGTCGCCCGCTGGTGTCCCGGCGGCTCACGGCCCGCAGATAGCTGCGGTAGGCGTCCGGAGGCCGGGCAAGGACCGCGAGCCGCGCGTCCATCACGACGGCACCGTCCGGGTCGGCGTCCAGCAGCGGGCGTTCAGTATTGCAATCGAGGCAGCTCAGCCGCCCGATGAGCTGGGCAACGGCCGCCGGCACTCCGGCGCCGCGCAGCTCGGAGCCGATCTGGTTGGGGTCGGATCGGCTCGCCTGTCCTGCCTCCTCGGCCAGCGCGGCCAGAATGACCGCGGGCAGGAGGGCTGCCGGCTCGTCGGCCCGGTGGTCGAGCCGAGCGCACCAGTGCAGCGCATCCTCCAGGCCAGCCAGCTCCGTCCGGTCCGCGAGCGGACCGTCCGCAGCCGCGTGCAGCACCCGGGACGCCGCCTCGGTCGCGGCGCCCAGCCTGGTCGTCGCTGTCATCCACGCACGCTCGAGGCGAGCCGGGTCGAACGGTAGGTCCTCACCGCGTGGCCGCGAGGCCATCGATCACCACCGTCGCATAAAGCTTCCCGATGTCCCGCGCAGTCATATCGCCGGCTCGGTACCAATGGTAGGTCCAGGCGCTCATCCCGATGAGGCCGAACGCCATCACTTGCGGCGAGTCGACAGGGCGGAACTCGCCAAGCTCCACTCCCTTCTGGATGAGGCGCACCACCCGACGCTCGAACTCGCTTCGCTTGGCCTTGACCCGTTGGAACCTCTCGTCGGATAGGAATCGGTGCTGCTCGTAGAAGATCCGCTGGTGCGGTTGGTAGGTTTCGACCCCGACCACGATCTCCTCGATCAGCAGCGCCAGGCTCTCCCGCGGTGAGCCCACCCCCGACGTGATCGAGTCGAGCACCTCGAGTTGGTGATCGATGAACGTGTCGTGGATGAGCAACAGCATGTCTTCCTTGCTGGTGAAGTGGTAGTAGAATGAGCCCTTGGTGACACCCGCGCGCTCGACCACCTCCTGGACCGACGTGGCCTCGTAGCCCTGCTTGTCGAACAGCCCGACTGCCGCCTCGACGATCGCGTCGCGCGCGTTGGCGCGCGACGGACCGATCCGGGTTGCGGCGCTCGTACGTCGGGCCACGGCGTATCCTCTCCTTCGTCTCGATATCTGGCGATCCGCGAGAGACGGGATGCCGTGGTCCGCCTTCGTGGATTCGTGTCTGGTCAGGTGCCGCGCTGCACGACGGCGCTGTCGGGTCGGTCGATCCGACGGTGGACCACAGACTCGTGCCCGGTGCTGCCGCGCGCGACCCCGACGAGCCCACGCGCGGCCGGATCACCGCCTACTGTGTCACCGACCCGGGGACCCGCAGCGGTCACACCGCCGTCCACATTGATCGACTCGCCCGTGACGAAGCTCGACGCCGGTCCGGCGAGAAAACAGATCACCGAGGCTACGTGGTGTGGCCGCCCGGTCTCGGGCCAAGGCTGGATATCCTCCTGCAGGCGCTCGATGTGGCGACCGCCGCTGCCGAGGATTGGGGTCAGGATGAAACCCGGGGAGACACTGTTGACCCGGATCCGCCACTGGGCCAGCTCCACCGCCGTAGCTCGAGTGAAGTTGATGACCGCGGCCTTCGCGGCGGAGTAGGCCTGCGGGCCCGCGCCGCCGCTGATGCCGGCGAGTGAGCCCGTGTTGACGATGGTTCCGCCGTGGCCGGCCTCCTTGAGAACTCGGGCGGCGTACTTGGTCCCGAGGAAGACGCCCCGGGTGACCACGGCGAACGTGTAGTCCCAGTCCTCGACCTCGAGTTCGGTGACCGGCCCGAAGGCGCCGCCGACCCCGGCGTTGTTGATCACGCTGTCGAGGCGGCCGAAGCGCTCGGGCGCCCGGTTGATGGCCGCCTCCACCTGCGCCTCGTCGGACACGTCGGTGCGGACGAACTCGACCCGGTCTGGTAGGCAGGCCGCATCGACCTCGGAGAGGAGACGCTCGCCATTGTGCGAGTTGACGTCGGCGGCGACGACGTTCCAGCCCTCGGTGAGCAGCTGGTCGACGGTCTCCCGGCCGATGCCGCTGGCGGCCCCGGTCACGACGGCGACGGAGCGCTCGCTCACCGGCGCACCCCGGCATGCCGGGCGTCGGCACCGCCCACGGCGGCGACGTCGATAACGGACTCCCCGACGGCCTCCGCGCGCAGCTGACGCTTGATGACCTTGCCCG
This sequence comes from Pseudonocardiaceae bacterium, assembly GCA_009379815.1. Taxonomy (GTDB): domain Bacteria; phylum Actinomycetota; class Actinomycetes; order Mycobacteriales; family Pseudonocardiaceae; genus WHSY01. Next base: position 13,003 of record WHSY01000045.1, on the reverse strand, counting down.
AGACGTTCTTGGGAAGCTCCTCGCGGAAGTGGACGTCCTTGGGCAACTTGTACCCGGCCAGGTGCTCGCGCGCCCGACTGAGTAGATCCTCCGGCGTCAACTCGTAGCCCGGATCCAGCACCACAAAGGCGTTGACCGCCTCACCCAAACGCTCATGCGGGACCCCGACCACGGCGACCTCGGCCAGCTCTGGGTTGGCGCGCAGCAGGCCGATCTCGACCTCGAGCGAGAAGACATTTTCGCCACCGGATTTGATCATATCCTTCTTGCGGTCGACGAAGAACAGGTAGCCATCCTCATCGACGCAGCCGATATCACCGGTATGCAGCCAACCGCCGCGCAGCACCTCGCGGTTGACGTCGTCGCGCTTGTAGTAGCCGCGGAAGACGTTCGGCCCACGGACGACAATCTCACCCTTCTCCCCGACCGGTAGCTCCTCGTCGTTATCGTCGACAATGCGCACATCGTCGTACCAGACGGCGCGCCCGAGGGTGTTCTCCTTCTCGATCATCTCCCCGGCGTACTCGGTGACGGTCACCATGGGCGAGGCCTCGGTCAACCCGTAGGCGAACCACAGGTGCTGCAGCCCGAGCTTGTGCATCACGGTGGCCGGGAACGCACGATCGTACTTGGCCGCAGCGGTGAGCACCGTGCGCAGCGAGCTGAGGTCGTAGTCGGCCAGCCCCGGGAAATCCAGGAGCTGCTGCATCGGCGCGACGAGGATACAGGCCTGCGTGATCCGATACTTCTCGATGAGCTGGCAGGCCTGCTCTGGGTCCCATTGCCGCATCACGACGATCGGCAGCCCGCGCACGAAGAACGCATTCACGATCATGTGCAGGCCGGACACGTGGTTCATCGGCATGCTCACCAGCGCACTGTCGGTGGTCTGCGGGGTGGCATAGGTCAGGTAGGACATCGCGTCCCAGCAGATATTGCCGTGGACGAGCACGGCACCCTTGGGCAGCCCGGTGGTGCCGGAGGTGTACATGATCAGCGCCTCGTCGTCGCTGTTCACGTCGACGTCGGGCTCGGCGGTGCCCGCCTGCGCGGTGACCGCGTCGTAGTCGAGGGCACCGGGCAGGGTGGCGGGACCGTCGAATACCACCAGCGTGATGCCGGCCAGCTCGTCGAGCACCGGCCGCAGCAGGTCCTGGAACCCAGCCTCGACGACGAGGATCTTCGAGTCGCCGTCGGTGACGATGAACGAGACCTCACGCGGCGCGAGCCGCCAGTTGATGGTGCCAAACACCGCGCCGAGCTTGGCGCACGCGTGCGAGAGCTCGAGGTACTGAATGGAGTTGCGGCCCAGGATGGCCACGTGGTCGCCGAACTCGACCCCTAGGCCGCTCAGCGCGTGGGCCGCACGATTGACCCGTTCGTTGTACTGCCGGTACGTGTAACGCTCACCTTCGTAGGTAATCGCGGTTCGCTGCGGGTGGAGTGTCGCGGCGCGGCGAATCACGCTACCCATCGTCAGTCCGTCCATCATCGAGCCCTTCGGATCGTGGAACTGCGCAGAGTGCCGTCGGATACTGCCGGCTCAGCCGACCAATGGCGTCTCGTACCGGCGCAGGGCGCCGGTGATCTGTGCGTGGTAGTCCTGCAACCCGATCTCGTTGCGACCGTAGACGATCTCGTCGAGCAGGCCGGTGCGAATGTTGCGCTGGATGTTGGACATTGTGGCGAAGTCCTCGTCGAATACCGTCCGGCTGACGATGTCCCAGTTGCGCTCCCAGTGCTGCTGCGCCTTGTCGGTCTGCGGCACCTGGTGGGTCAGAAGCCACAGCCCGACATCGCACGTGTCATCACTCGAGGGGGATGGGGTGAACCGCCAGAGTTCGACGTGGTCGAGTTGCCAGGTCAGGATTACGTTCGGGAACAGCGCGTAGACGATCGTGCAGTGCGGGAACAGTGACCGCTCGGCCTCGGGCAGGGTGAGCATGTCCGGGAAGGTGCTGCGCACGACCGTGATCCGCTGGTGCGGCGCGTAGGATCGAAAACTCGACAAGTTGCTGATGAACGACTTACCGAGCGAGTCCTTGTGCAGGAACGCGAGGTGAAACAGCTCTTGGAAGGTGTTCACTCCGAACTTCCAGTTGAACGGCTGCTCGAAGTGCGTGGAGCGGAACGCGTGTCGGGTATGCTGCAGGTAGCCGGATAGCTCGGCGTCAAGGTCCTCGCCCAGGTAGCCGGCGACGTCGAGAGCGCCGCCGCGCTGCGGCAGCATCCAGATCAACCCGTGCCGCTCCTGCGCGGGATATTCGATCAGGCCATAATCCTCCCGGTCGAGCCCGGCGAAGCCGTCGCCGTCCACCACGCTGCGGCAAGCACCCTCCCGCGTGTAGGTCCACGCGTGGTACTGGCAAGAGAACACCCGGCGGTTACCGGACTTCTCGCCACACAACCTGTTACCGCGGTGGCGACAGATATTGAGAAAGACCCGGACCTGCTCATCGCGGCCACGCACGACCAACAGCGGCAACCCGGCCATATCCTCGGTGATGAAGTCGCCCACCTCAGGCACCGCGCTGCCCGGCGCGATGACCAGCGGATACTCCCGGAAGAGCACGGCCCGCTCGGCGCGCAGCCGCTCCGAGCCCACCAGGTCGGTGAACGGCACGTGGGCGACATCCGGCGCCATCGCCGTGGAGCCCCGGGCGAGCAGGTCGGCGATCTCGTCGATCACCGCCAGTTCGGTCGTCCTATCCACGCCGCCCTCCTCGAGTCGAGCCCACCTGCAAGAATCTCCGCATCGTATACTGAGCGGTACGGACCAATCAGCTGTGGTGGCAATCACCCCTCGATACTTTTACCTGCTCAATGATCCAGAGGCAAGGCCTTCTCCATGCTTTGACGTACCGACCGGTTGGGTGTGCACTCTTGGGTGTCCCCTCGGGCTGGCTGCCCGGGTTCGAGTCATGCGCAACGCCCTCAACCCTGTATTCAGCACCGCGCGCGGGCTTCGGTCCCGCAAGCGGTGACCGCGTCTCGCATGGATCGCACCCCTCTCGACGCCGAAACGGGTCCGCAGGCCCCGCTCAGGTTCCGGAACGGGGTCCAGACGGGCCCGACGACGTTTCCGAAGTGGACACCTGCTGTGCTCCTACCGCGGGCAGGAAGCCACCCACGACGGTGGCGATGCGGCGGGCGACGTCGACTGCTGTCCGGTCCTCGAGGTGAGCGGCGACGACCTGCAGTCCGACCGGGAGCCCCTGCCGGGTGCGGCCGACCGGCACCACGGCAGCCGGCAGGTAGGCCATGCCGGTGAGACCGGCCCAGGTGAGCTGGTCCCAGTAGGGCCGGTGCTGCCCGTTGACGCTGATCGTGCGCGCGTCCAGGTCGGGAGCGTGGTCGTGCGGGATGGCCGCGGTCGGGGTGACGGGGCACAGCAGCACGTCGTGGTCGCGGAAGAAGGTGGCCCAGCGGGAGGCCAGTTGCAGGCGCCGCTCGTGCGCGGAGTTCCAGTCCCGCTTGCGCTGGGTGATGTCACGGGCGGTGCGCAGCCGCGGCGAGTCGTCGTCGGGTGAGGCCGCGGCCGCTTCGTCGCGCAGCCGGTCGAACACCCGCCGCGGGTAGCCGTTGCACACGGCGCCCTGCAGCAGCTGCCGGAAGAGGCGGTCGGCGGCAGGCAGCTCGACCGGTCGGGCCCGCTCGTCGACCGCCGCCCCGTTGCCGCGCAGGGCGTCGACCGCGGCGGCGAGCACCTCGAGGACGTCACTGTCCGTCGGGCAGTAGGGGTCGTCCAGCCAGGCCGCAAGGCGATACCGAGCCAGCGAGTCCGCCCGGGGCGGCGGCAGGTCGAGCCGCCAGGCGACCGAAGCGATCGGGTCCGGCCCCGCCAACACGTCGAGACCCAGGTCGAGATCGTCGGCGCTGCGACCCATCGGGCCGATCACCGAGATGTCTGCTGTGGTGAGCGTACTGGGCGGGCCCGGGATGTGACCCCGGGCCGGGACGATGCCGTAACTCGGCTTGAGCCCGAAGACGCCGCAGAAGTGCGCGGGGTTGCGGATCGATCCTCCGATGTCGCTACCGAGCTCGAAGCCGGTGAGGCCGGCTGCGAGCGCGGCGGCCGCACCGCCCGAGGAGCCGCCGGGGGTGCGTGCGGTGTCCCACGGGTTGTTGGTGGTGCCGAACACCGGGTTGTAGGACTGCACGTCCATGGCATAGGTGGGCAGGTTGGTCTTACCGAAGATCACCGCACCGGCCGAGCGCAGCCGGGCCACCGCGTCGGCGTCCCGCTCGGGAACGTGGTCGGCGAGCTCGGTCGCACCAGCGGTCGTGCGCAGGCCCGCTGTCTCGATCGAGTCTTTGACGGTCATCGGCAGGCCGTGCAGCGGGCCCCACAGCTCACCCCTGGCCGCAGCCTCGTCCGCTGCCCACGCCTGCCTCCTGGCACGCTCCTCGTCGAGCGTGACGACGGCGTTCAGTGCCGGGTTGTCCCGCTCGATACGCCCCAGGTAATGGTTCAGCAGCTCACGGCTGGCGATCTCGCGCCGCCGCAGCGCGCCGGCCAGGTCGGTGGCAGGCGTGAAACCGAGCTCCGTCATGGTGTTCCTCCTCGCGCCGGTCCGTCGCCGGATCGTCCCACCACCGGCACTTCGGCGCTCTCGACCGACGCCGAGCACAGCAGACGACCGCCCGTGTCGTGCGACGTCCAACCGCCATCGACAAGCGCTCAGCAAATGCCCGAACCACGAGGACAGCGTGATCGCGGTGCGACCACCGTGCGACCACATGATCTCGAAGGGGACCGTCTGATCGCACCCGCGACAGTGTGTCCGGTGGTCAGCGCTGGCGCGCCCGTACGGATTCGGAACCCGAATCGGCTGATCCGTAGCATCGGGCCTTCCCTCCTCTCCGAGGGGACCGTCGTCACCTCGGAGGGGAGGGTCCAGGACAGCGGGCGACCTCCAACCCACCTTCAGATCGCGGGTTCAACCGCACCGGGCGGTAGCCGCAGCAGGATCGACACGCGAGTCCGCTCGCCGTCTCGGGACTCGATCAGGTGCGGTTGGGATCCGCACACTGGGCATCTCGGGTCGTCCTGCCGGTCAGGATACCATTGATCACTAACCAACCAGCTCTCGCACGGCTCGCAGAACCCCCAGAGTTCACTTTCCAGCACCCCACACCCTCCTGACAACGCGTTATCACCGTGTGGCATCTTGCCCGGCTACAGCCCGAACACGAGTGGCAGTACCGTGATGCCGATACCGAATATGAGGATGCCCAGTAGCATTACCACTGCGGTGTAGCCGAGGATGTCGCGAGCTTTGAGACCGGTCAGGCCGAGCAGCGGCAACGCCCAGAACGGTTGCAGCATGTTCGTCACCTGATCACCGTACTGGTGGGCCATGATGATCACGCCTTTCGATACCCCCAATGACCTGCCGGCCTCGATGAGAACCGGCCCCTGCACCGCCCACTGGCCGCCTGCAGACGGCACGAAGAAGTTCACGAGTGCGGCGCTCAGGAAGGCTAGGGCTGGGAAGGTGACCGAGTTCGAGATCGCGACCATCCCGCCGGCAATTACATCGACCAGGCCAGAGTACTGCATCATGCCGAGGATGCCCGCGTAGAACGGAAATTGTAGCACGATGCCACCGGCGCTGCGGACCGCTTCGGTGATCGCCTGTACGTAGGCGATCGGCGTCTTGTATACGGCCAAACCGATCATCAGGAAGATGAAGTTGACGATGTTGATATTGAGATCGAAACCGTTGGTCGCGAAGAACCAGCCGATGTAGAGGAATCCGGGAACGACGACCAGCAGGGTCAGTACGACGTTGTTTTCGAGGCGCGTCACCACGGTAGTCGGCACTCGCTGCGTCGACACACTCTCGTCCGTCTGGACGGCTCCCTTGCCCGCTCCGTCCGCTTCGCGGCCGTCCTCAACCGGGTCGGTCGGCTCTCCCGGCCCTTCGTCGTCTCCCGATGGCCCGATCTCCTGGCACTTGTCACTCGGTGGTGACATGCCCCGCAGCACGAGGGGTATGAGCGCGACATAGATGCCGACGAGGATCAGGTTGAATGGCGTGATGATTGTTTCCGTCAGCGGCACCGTGCCGATCTCATTCTCGAGGAAGTGCCCCTCGGTGTTGACCAGCAGGGGGGCTGTCGAGGAGAAGCCGGCGGAGTGGATGCTCAGTCCCATGTACCCGGCGGCCACCGCCAACGGGAAGTGGACTCGTATTCCGCGTGCCTTTGCGTTCTTCGCCACTGCTATCGATAGGACTGCTCCGACGACCAGTCCGAGGCCCCAGTTCACGAAGCCGGCGAGCAGGGTGACCAGCGCGATGAGGAAGATCGCCTGTCGACCGGTGCCCGGCAATGAGGCCAGCCGGTCCAGCCCGCGCTTTACGATGGATGACTGGGCGAGCACGTATCCGGTCAGCAGGATGAGGATCATCTGCATCGAGAATTCGAGAAGACTCCAGAAGCCCTCATACCAGTGCCCGACCATCTCCGCCGGACCGCTCGGAGTGAGCCCCACCCCGAGACCGTAGACCACCGCCGAAAGCATTAGTGCGAATACGAAGGCGTCCGGTATGAACCGCGACGCCAGCCGTGAGCTGGTTTCACCGAGCTTCTGAAGCATTACACGTTCCTCCTGCAGGCCGGTTGGGAATCAACCCAAGGTGCTGGCCCCCCGCCTTCCGTTACTGGTCATGTCGTGCTACTTCGGACCGTGCGCGTAGTGGCGCAACTGAGCCGCCAAGTCGATCCCCGCGCAACCACGCACCAGTGCTGCGAGGTCTTCGTCCGGATCCGCTTGCCGGGAGAGTTTCGTGAACGCGGCCCTCCCGGACGGCGCTGTGGGCCCCCACCTCTCGACGATGCTGTCCAGCACCGTCGCCGATTCGGACTCATCGGCGAGGTGAGTGAGCAGGCCGAGGCGCAAGGCTTCGGCACCGCCCACCGTCTCGTGCCCGCCTCCCAGCCTGGTTGCGGTGTCCGTGCCCGCCACCTCTCGGAGCCGACGCACTCCGAGCGCCACACCGAACCGCACTCCCGGAAAGCGGAAGCGGCTGTCCTCGCCGCCTATCCGGTAGTCGCAGGCCAGCGCCAGGTCCCCGCCCGCTCCGAAGGCGGGGCCTCGCACATTCGCCACCGTGATCGCCTTCGCGGTACTCACGCGTTCCAGCAGGATCGCGATGCGAACAAATCGCACGAGCAGGTCGCCCTCGGATTGATTGTCGATTCCATCGAGGTCGAAACCGGCGCAGAAGCTTCTGCCCGCTGCCTCGAGCGAGAGCACTGCCGCGTTGCGCCGGTCGGCCTCCTCGACACAGCCGGCGATTGCGGCGACGCTCGCCGAATCCAGCGCGTTGGCCTTCTGCGGCCTGTCGAGCGTGATCGTGCACAGGCCACGCCCGTCAGGCCCCGACAGTCGCGCCGGTGTCGCGTCCGGTTGCTCCCTCATCCCCGGCCCCCGGGGCCGTTGACTATGCTTCCTCGGCGGCGAGCTGGGCGAGCTCGCGCCGGAGCATCACCACCGCACCGTCGGTCTTGATGTGCACTTCGCTGTAGCCGTCGTCGTCGTGCTGGAACATCTCGTGCTGCTTCTCGAGCGCCCAGCGGTCCTGCTCGACAACCTTCGGGAATCCCTCCACAACCCGATCCACCATTGCCATCGACTGATCGGCCGCGTACTTCAGCCCGGCCTTGCAGTTCATCGCCCAGCGCCAGACGTGGTTGTCGTCGTCGATCGGGGTGTGGAAATGATACAGCACGTATCCTCGTTCGTCCTCGCTGCCCAACTTGCCGACCGGCGCAAGGCGTAGTTCCACCCGGGTCACCGCCGGGCTGACCATGCAGTGCGTGTGATGCCGATCGACGATGTCGAGCCCGAACCAGTCACTCATCATGGGCGGCAGCTGGTAGTCGGTGGCTTGTCGGGTCGTCAGGACCGACGGGTTGCCATCGATCACCTGCCGCTCCAGCTCGACCGGTATGTATGAGTTCGCGATGTCGCCGATGTTCCCGTCGTGCAGCGGGTAGAAATGCGTGATGTCCAGCAGGTTTTCGATGAGAAGCCGATAGTTCGCCGGAACGTGCATCGGTTCGGAGCAGCGAGTGTCCCAGTCCGCTGTGCCGATCTCCAGCGTCGACGGCACTCCGCGGCCGCTTTGTCGACTGGGGTCGCCCGGCCACACCCACACGATGCCGTCCTTCTCGCTGACCGGCACGGCGACCTTGTTGGCCTTGCTCGGCGTGCCGCCGGACGCCTGAGCGGGAATGCTCACGCACTCGCCCCTGCTGTTGTAGCAGAAGCCGTGGTAGGCACATTCGAGCACGTCGCCGTCAAGCAACTTCCCGTCCCACAGCGGGAAGCGCTTGTGTGAGCACCTGGCGTCGAATGCGACGACCTCGCCTGCTCCCGTGCGCCACATGACGAGGGGCTTGCGGGTGATGGTGTGGCCCTGCAGCTCGCCGGTTTTGAAGTCGTCGGAGAAGCCGGCCACGTACCACGTGTTCCGGATCATCGGCCACGATCTCTCGTCGATACGCATTCAGCTTCACCTCTCCGTGCGAACTCGTGTCCAGTCGCTGATATCATTCCTGGTACAGCCACCGGCGGATCTGGGGCCCGTGTTCGTCGAGTGACGGTGGTGCTTGGTGTTCCTCGAATTCTCCCGCTTCGAAGCGGAGCGGTGTACCCGCCATCCGTACCGGTCCCAGTTCGGAATGTTCTAGCTCCATTAACAGGCCCTGCGATAACGTCATCGGGTCCGAGTACACCTGCTCGAGATCTTTCACCTCGCCCGCGGGGACGCCGTTGTCTCCGAACAGCTTCAGCCAGTACTGCAGCGGCGCCTTCTGCAGCGTGTCCTCGATCATCGGCAGGAGGGTGTCGGCGTTGCGCACGCGGTCGGTGTTCGTGCGGTAGTCCGGCGCGTCCCCGTCGATGCCGAGAACCGCGGCACACCGCTTCCAGATGGCATCGTTGCCCACCGCGATCTGGATCAACCCGTCCTGGCAGCGGAAGGTCTGGTAGGGCACCAGGGTCGGGTGGTGGTTACCGATCGGTCCGGGCACCTCGCCGGCCATCAGCCAGCGGGTCGCCTGAAACGCATGCACACCGATCGACGCGGCGAACAACGAGGTCCGCACGACGTCGCCTCGGCCGGTGCGGTTGCGGCGGTGCAGCGCGCCCAGCACCCCGTAGGCGCCGAACATCCCGGCGAGAATGTCGCAGATCGGTACTCCGATGCGGGTGGGTTGGTCCTCGCCGGGACCGTTCAAGCTCATCAGTCCCGCCTCGCCCTGCACAATCTGGTCATAACCCGCGCGCTCTGCCTGTGGCCCGTCGTGGCCGAACCCGGTGATGGAGAGGACGACGAGCTGGTCGTTGAGCTCATGAAGCTCTTCGGTCGACAGGCCCAAGCGGTCCATCACCCCCGGCCGGAAGTTCTCCACCAGGACATCCGCCCGCTTGATCAACTTTCGCAGCGCGTCCAGGTCTTGCTCGTGACGGAGATCGAGCGCGATGGACTCCTTGTTCCGGTTCACGCTGAGAAAGTACGTGCTGGTGCGGTGCTCACCGGTGCCGGCGAAAGGCGGTCCCCATGACCGGGTGTCGTCACCACTGCCAGGTCGCTCGACCTTTATCACGCGAGCGCCGAGATCACCCAACATCATGGCCGCGTAGGGACCCGTCAACACTCGGGAGAGATCCAACACGAGGGTGTCCTGCAGTACCGGGTCAGAGGGCAAGGCGACTCCATACTACTGAGTATCGTTTATGATGGTGGGCGACTGGTCCGCTTACTTCACTCAGGATCTCGTCGTCGACGCAAGCGACGGCGACCGAGGTAACTGCTGGTAGCCAAGCAGCCCGCTGACCTCGGCGGCGATACCCGCTACTTCCGGTCCGTACTCCCGGGCAGTTTCGAGTGTGAACCGGAACAGCGGTCCTGAGATACCGATTGCGGCGACCGTGGCACCCGAGAAGTCGTATATCGGTGCAGCGACGCCGACGACGTCGGCCCTCCATTCGCCGGCGTTGACCGCGAAACCCTGGAATCGGATCGTCGCCAGCTCCCGGCGCATCTCATCGGCATCGGTGATCGTGGCCGCCGTGTAGCGCTCGAGCGTTGCCAGCAGGGGCTCGATGAGACCGGGTTCCTGAAAGGCCAACTGTGCCTTTCCGGTCGCGACACAATGTGCCGGCGCCCGGCCGCCGATCGTCGTGTATGCCTGAACCGCGTGTGGGGTCGTGACCTTGTTCAGGTAGACCACTTCGCCGATGTCGTAGACCGAAAGGTGAGTGCTCTCTCCGGCGAGTGTTGCAAGTCTCTTGAGATAGGGCGCGGCAGCATCGGTGATGCCGCGCTCGCGCTCCACCGCGAATCCCAGCTCCGCCAGCTTGATGCCGAGGGCGTATCGGCCCGAGCCGCACCGAGCGACATAGCTCCGGGCCTCGAGGTTGGCCAGGATCTCGTGCACCGAGCTCTTGGTCATCCCGACCTCACGGGCAAGGTCAGTGACGCCGACGTCCGGGCCGTGCGCGTGGAGAGCCTCGAGGATGTCCAGCACATGGTTGAGGGATCGAAGGCGGTTTACCGGAGCGCTCGGGGCAACTCGTTGATCTGCCATCGTTCGTGACTCCCAAACAGTGTTCGTGAATGCCGCTTCCTGGAAGCTACTCGCCCCGGATCGCTCAGTCAACGCTGGGTTCCGCACTTGGTCGGCGAGCACAGGTGAGCCGGTAGGCGCACGTAAGGTGCTCCGAGGGGCAGCCGAGCAGGGGTGGACCCTCGTGCGATTCGAACACCCTGCGCGACCTCGACACGGCGCTGGCTCGGTGCGCCGCGCCCCCACTGAGCTCGGCGCCGGGGAGGACGAAACCGCGCTTCTGACTGCCCACGGCGCGAGGCGCCAGGATGCGCCATGACTGCGCGCATCCGCGGCCGCCCGTGGGTGCGGAGCTGGACCCGGCTCATCGATTCGATCATCGACTACGCCAGCCGGGCCCCGCCGAGGCCAATGGTGGTGCGCGATCAGCGCCCCGCAAGCCGTACTTGACGATCACGGCCGGCGTGCCCGGCCGCAACTGCAACGCTTCGGCCTCGGATGGACGAGGCAGGCTTCGTGGCCCGCGCTGTAGCCAAAAGTTACGGTCGACAGGCGTGATGGTCTTGAGACAAGTGAACCTCCTGGCCAGAGGCGGTCTCGCGGCGGCGCGCCCGTAGGGATTCGAACCCCAAACCTTCTGATCCGTAGTGGAGACGCTACCCCACGCATGCCCGGTACTGTGCTGCGTCACCGGCAGCAGAGTCGCCAAATCGCGCGTCTCCGGCACTGGTGCACTTCAGTTCGTGGATCAGTTCGTGGATCAAGATCACGGGTGTCTGGTCAAGCCGAACACGGGGCCTGGTCGTCCTCGACACGGCGGGCGTGTGGCAGAGGCGGGCATCCCGTCCCGTCGGCGAGCTTGCCTCGGAGCGGGCCAGGGGCAGGGGTCCAGGTGGAGCACCCGACGTGCTGAACGACCTGGGCCCCTGCCCCTGGTCTGCTACGCCTCCTGCGCCGGCGTGGACGGAGTGCCCGCCCCACCTGGTAACCCACCACCCCTCGTGCCCAGGGGCCTCGCGCAGTTTCGCCCCTTGGCGACCCGGCGAGCAGGGAAGCCCCTGGGCCACATTGGTCCGGACACGGTGACCACACTGGTTAGCGGCAGCGCCCAATCGGGGTCAGGCCTTCCGAGAGGTATTGCCACCGACGGCTTGGTGTGCCTTAATCACAAGACCAGCCGCTGGAGAAGGGTAAGCTCCATGACGATCGACTTCACTCTGAGCGACAGCCAGCAGGAACTTCAGAAAAACGCTCAGCAATTCGCGGAGGGTGTGCTAAGGCCAGTTGCCGAGAAGATCGACCAGGCGGCCGACGGATGGGAGGCATTTCTCGCTGGCCGCGAAGCCTACCGAGAGATGGCCCACGCCGGGTTCACCACCTCATTTATCCCGACTGAATACGGTGGCGCTGGCTTCTCGATGATTGATTTCGCGCTGGCTGCCGAGGAGCTCAGCCGGGTGGACATCAACGTCCCCACGACGCTACTGGGATGCGGCCTGGGCCTTCAACCGGTCATTCAACACGGCACGCGTGACCAGAAGGAACGTCTGCTACGGCCCTTCGTCGCAGACAAAGAAGGCGACTTGCTGGCCTCCTATGCCTTCACTGATGTCGCGGGCGGCGCAAACTTCGACTCGCCGGACCCGGCCGGTGGGATGCAGACGCTGGCCCGTCGGGATGGTGACGAATGGGTCATTACCGGACAGAAGCACTACACGACCAACGGTACCGGCTGGAATAAGAAGGGCTGCCAGCTCTATACCGTAGTCTGCCGGACCGACTCGGCTGCGGGAGCACACGAATCGCTAGCCGTGATCGCCGTTCCCGGCGACGTAGCCGGGATCACCGTCGTGGACGTCTACGACACGATCGGACACCGCGGCGTGGTCAACCCCCGAGTGCACTTCGACGAAGTACGAGTCCCGGTCGACAACCTCATCGGGCAACCAGGTCAGCATGGAAAACGCATCGTCGCTAGTACGTTCAGTTGGACGGCCGCACTGATCGGTGCGGCCTGTGTGGGGAGGATGCGAGCAGCCTTCGACTACGCCCTCGACTTCGCGCGAACTGAGAAACGGCTGGGCACCGTTCCCATCATCGAGCACCAGAACGTCGGGTTCATGTTAGCGGACATCAAAATGCGTATCGAGGCCTGTCGGTATCTGACGTGGAAGGCTTGCCACGACTTCGAGCGCACCCGCGGACTTGCCGAGGAGCTTGCGATTATGACGAAGGTGTATTGCTCGGAGACGGCAGTCAAGACAGTATACGACTGCATGCAGGTCGTCGGGATCGTCAGCTACACCCGCGACCAGACGCCATTGGACAGAATAATGCGCGACACCATGTGCTTCCCACTTTACGACGGCGGCAATCAAGGCGTGCGGCGACGGCAGCTACACGAGATGTTCCAGCAGCC
>WHSY01000459.1 GCA_009379815.1 Pseudonocardiaceae bacterium | reverse complement strand
TGTTGCGCGTGGCTGCCGCTCTCGTGCTCACCGCCCCGTTCACGCCGATGCTGTTCATGGGCGAGGAGTGGGGGGCGAGCACCCCGTGGCAGTACTTCGCCGACCACGGCGACGAGCGGCTGGCCGAGCAGGTGCGGGCCGGCCGGCGGAGCGAGTTCGCCGGCTTCGGCTGGCGCCCTGAGAACGTGCCCGATCCGCAGGATCCGGCCACCGTGGCCAGGTCGACCCTCGACTGGTCCGAGCCGGCCCGCGAGCCACACCACGGGCTGCTTGCCTGGCACCGCGAGCTCATCGCGCTGCGCCGATCGGTTCCCGAGCTGGCGAGCGGCCGTCTCGAGGCCGTCGAGGTGACGTGCTCCGCCGAGGACCGCTGGCTCGCCGTGGGCCGCGGCCGGGTCGCCGTGGTGGCGAACCTGGCCGCACACCCGCAGCAGGTCCCTGTGCACGGCCCCGCTGCGCGCATCCTGCTCGCCTCCGAGGACGGGTGCGCCCCGGGCGACCGGCAGGTCCAGCTTCCTGCCGAGTCAGTGGCGATCGTGAGAGTCAGGTGACGAGGACAGATGCGGCTGCTCCATCCGGCCACCTCGGCTACCGCCCCGTGGGGGGACGCGGAGCCCGAT
>WHSY01000458.1:332-622 GCA_009379815.1 Pseudonocardiaceae bacterium | reverse complement strand
GAGAAGGCCCACAGGTAGCCGACTTGGCCCAGCCGCTTATTGCGGACGACGCGACGAGTCACACTGTGCCGGCGGCCGGAGGCGCGGGTGACCGGCGCGGTTCCGGCGTAGGCCTTGAACCCCTTGGCATCCTCGAACTGGGATCGGTCGTCGCCGATCTCGCCGAGCACCCGGGCGGCGAGGACAGGACCGAGACCAGGGAAACTCGTGATGATCTCGGCGTCCGGGTGCTGTTCAAAAGCGTCGATCATCGCCTGCTCGAGCTCGGTGATGTTCGCGGCCTGCACATC
>WHSY01000458.1:0-322 GCA_009379815.1 Pseudonocardiaceae bacterium | reverse complement strand
CAATGGCCTGCTGGCCCATCGCCGCCTCTACGCGGGTGGGCTGGCGCAGCTGCTCGGCGCGCAGCCCGGCCAGGATGCGGTCGGTCTCGCGGTCGATGTTGCGCTGACGGCCAGCGCGCACCAGCGCGACGCGCAGGGTGGCTCGACGCAGCCGGGCGGCTCGTTCGGGAGTGGGCGCGACGGCCAGCGTCGCCCGAGCATCCCGACTGGCCAGGTCTTCGAAAGTGGCCAGGAATGCCGGGTAGTACTCGCGCAGCAGTGAGCGCAGCTTGTTGCCGGTCTGCTGACGATCCCAAACCGCGTCCTGTTGGCCGCGGGCAAG
>WHSY01000457.1 GCA_009379815.1 Pseudonocardiaceae bacterium | reverse complement strand
CACTGGTAACCGCAACAGCGCCCGCAGCGCGGTGTGCCGTGACAATCCGACGTCGAGGCCGGCCAGGACTCGGGCACCGGCGCGTCCGGCCAGCTCCCGCACGACATGACCCACCTGCATGGCCAGCCGGGCGGTGCGACGCTGATACCGCTCAGCTACACCGGCCAGCTGCTCACGGAATGTCTGCCGCGAGCACCCCAGCGTCGAGCAGTGCATCCGCCGCGCCCGCACCCGTACCACTACCCGCCGCCCATCCACCGGCACGTCGGGACCTGCCGCTCAACATAGCCATGCACCCGCCCCATCTCGACGGCGCCGTCCGGACCACGACCGTCCCAGCATCATCCTCGACACCCTCGATGAGCAGGGAAGACAGCCCTGAGAACACCAGCTTCAAAAGCTGATCAACGTCGCACCAGGCTCACACTGGCACAACCCGCCACATCAGACCGCAACCAACACGCACCGTCACCACCGAATGTGTGCCAGAGCCGCCCATCGGACAGTCCCGCGGCGGGCAGGTGTGGCGGCAGCTCCGTCGCCGTCGCGCCGACTCAGCGCAGCAGCTCGCGGGCCATGACCATGCGCTGGATCTGGTTGGTGCCCTCGTAGATCTGGGTGAT
>WHSY01000456.1 GCA_009379815.1 Pseudonocardiaceae bacterium | reverse complement strand
TGATCGGTGCGCCGGGCATACGCGGGCGGAGCTGGTGGTGCTTGAGGGTGATGCGGCGGCGCTGGTGGAGCTGGGCCGGCTGGCTCGCGAGGCGGGCGCCGGTTATGCCACGGGTGGTGAGCGGTGATGGCCGCCGCGCCCGCTGGGCTGTTGATCCCCTCACGGTCGGCTGCTGCTTCCGCTGCGCCGGTGGAGGACGCGACGCTGCCGCCGCCGCCCGTGCTGGCGGCCGCGCCGGCCGCGCCGGCCGATGGGTGTGTGCCGGTGTCTGTCGAGGACGGTCGGGTGGTGGTGCATCCGGTGGGCACGGCGGCGCTAAACGCGTTCGACACGGCGTTGGCGGATGCGCTGGCGTGCTTGGCTGAGGCGCACACCCGGCTGGACGGCCCGGCCGATGACACGCCGGATGGGCGGATGACCGCGGCCGCGGTGGCGGTCGGCGCGGCGCTGGCGGCGGTGCGGGTGGTCCGGTCCGACGAGGGTCGGGAACTGGTCGCCCGGCTCCGGCGCAACGTCGACCGGCTGCGTCCCGGCCACCCGACGCCGATCGTCCCGCTGGTGTTGGGCGACGAGGCCCGGGCGATGGCGGCTGCCGACGACCTGCTCGACCAGGGGCTGCTCGT
>WHSY01000455.1 GCA_009379815.1 Pseudonocardiaceae bacterium | reverse complement strand
TCACAGTGGAGCCAACTCAGGCTGTCACGGCCAAGTCCGCCTTGGCCGAGTTCGAGGCCATGTTCGGGCACCCGCTGGCCGAGCTGTGTGAGGTCGATGAGGCCACCGCGGAGATCAAGCCGGTGGTGACGATCGTGACCGACAATGGCGGCCCGTTCCGCTCGGCCCGCTTCGCCAAGTTCATCGACGATCATCCCGAGCTGGCTCACGTGCGCACCAAGGCACGCTCACCCGGCCAGAACGGAGTCCGCGAGCGCGCGTTCGGGTCGCTGAAATACGAGCGGCTCTACCTCGAAGACATCGACGACGTTGATCAACTCTGGAACCACGCCGAGCAGTACCGGCTTGAGTTCAACCAGACCCGCCCGCACGAAGCGCTGTGCTGGCACCGCCCACTCGACGTTCAACTCGGCATCGCCGACCCGACCGAACCCAACTTTGAAATCGTCAGAACCCTGCCAACATCTTGACGCGGGACATGCACGGGCGTGGCCGTCGCGTCGGCCGGCTGCGGCGGAGATAGCGAGTCCGAGGACGCGAACACCATCAAGGTGGCGTACCAACGGTGGTGCCCGGCCCCCGCAGGCACACGATCGTGGTGATCATGTTGACCGCGGCGAGGAT
>WHSY01000454.1:216-625 GCA_009379815.1 Pseudonocardiaceae bacterium | reverse complement strand
TGAGCAGGTCGGCGCCGACCAGCACCGCCGCGTACGGCAGTCCCCAGGCGTTGGCGTGGAACATCGGCACCACGGGCAGCACCCGGTCGTCGGGCGAGAGCCCCACGACGTCACCGCGGCTGAGGCCAGTGGCGTGCAGGTACGTCGACCGGTGGCTGTACACGACGCCCTTGGGGTTGCCCGTCGTGCCGCTGGTGTAGCACATTCCCGCCGCCTGCCGTTCGTCGACGTCGGGCCAGCTGAACGTGGGTTCGGCGGCCGCGAGGACGTCCTCGTAGCCGTGCACCTCGACGCCCTCGGCCTGGCAGGCAGCGAGGTCGGCGTGACCGGTGACCAGTACGTGCCGCACCGTCGTCAGCTGCGGGAGCAGCTTGCCGAAGGGCTCCGCCAGCGTTCCGTCGACGATGAC
>WHSY01000454.1:0-206 GCA_009379815.1 Pseudonocardiaceae bacterium | reverse complement strand
CTGGTCGTTCCAGCAGAAGGTACCGACGCGCTGGTCGCCGTGCACGCCGAGTGCGCGCAACGCGTTCGCCAGCCGCGCGATGCGCTCGCCCATGTCGGCGTAGCTGCAAGAGCGCGCGCCGGCGCCCGTCCAGGTGAGCACCTGCGCGTCGCCGTGCACCGTGGTGCCGTACTGCGCCAGGCTCGCCATTGACAGCGGGACGTCCA
>WHSY01000453.1 GCA_009379815.1 Pseudonocardiaceae bacterium | reverse complement strand
GCTCATCGCGAGCGGCCGGCTCGCCGCTGCCGGCCGGGCCGCTGCCACCTGCGGAAGGAGAACACGGCATGGCCGGGTACGACCCGAGCGCCTTTCGGGATGTCTTCGAGAGCCACTTCACCTACCTCGCCGGGTTCCGGCGCAACGTGCACCGCTACGCCCGCGCTGCGGCGATGCACGACCCGATCACCGACAGGACGTGGACGTTCGGCGAGCTCGGCGCGGATGTCGACGGGCTCGCCGCCAGCCTGGCGGACGCCGGCCTGCAGCCCGACGAGGTGGTCGTCTACCAGCTGCTCAACGGCCCCGAGTTCGCCATGCTCTACCTGGCCAGTCACGTGTGCGGTGCGGTCGGTGCGCCGATCAACTTCAGGCTCGCCCCGGGTGAGACCGGCTACATCATCGATGACAGCAAGCCGCACGTCTTCGTCTACGACACCGCGCTGACCGAGCAGACCCACCGGGCGCTCGAGCTGGCCGAGCACCGGCCGGCTCTCCTCGTTGCGGTCGGTGAAGGGGAGCCGTTGCCGGGTACCGTGCGTTTCGCCGAGCTGCTCTCCGGTGGGACACCGCCTGCGGTCCTGCGTGGTGCGTACGACGAGACGACGCGGCTCTACACGTCGGGG
>WHSY01000452.1 GCA_009379815.1 Pseudonocardiaceae bacterium | reverse complement strand
TCGGCGATCTCAGTCGCGCCGGGCTGGTCGAGCGGCGGGAGGACCCGAGCAACCGCCGTCGCACCCTCGTCGCCCTGGCCGACACGCACCGGGCGACGGTCGAGGCTTTCGTCGCTCAGCGCGCGGCGCCCCTGCTGAAGGTGCTGGAGAGTCTGTCTCCCCGCGACCTGGAGGGGTTCGCCCGAGGGCTGTCAGCGTGGGCACACGAGGTGCGCAACTGGTGAACGACGGTGCCCTACCCCGACGGCCCCTACCCCGACGGCCCCTACGGCGTCGCGGTCATCGCCGACAGCAGTGCGTGGGCGACCTGCGGTCCGGTGACGCTGCCGTGACCGGTGATGAACCGGTCGGCCCGGAGGTTGTGGATGCCACCGGGCCGGAACGAGTACCGGTACCCGACGTCTTGCAGCGCTACCGAGTCGTCGGCCTCGCGGGTGCGGACGGCGCCGTTGGCCCCGATTCCGCCGTACGGGTCGTCGCGCCCCCCGCCCAGTGCGGCTCCCGCCTGCCGGGCCAGCCGCGAGGCGATCGCGTAGGCGGTCCGGACCGCCCGGTCGTTGTGAGTGTGGGTCACGACGACGGGTCCGCGGAGGTGGCCGCCGGTGAGGGTCCGCCGGAAGGTGCCGT
>WHSY01000451.1:218-628 GCA_009379815.1 Pseudonocardiaceae bacterium | reverse complement strand
CGAGGACGGGTTCTGCCGGTCCTACCGGGACCGGTTCGGTCGGCCGATGCGGCCCGCCGAGCGGGCCCCGGCCGAGCTGCTGACCGCGCTGCACGGCGGCACCGCCGGCCCGCTGCGGTTCGATCTGCGCGGGCTGACCGAGTTCGAGCGCGACGTGCTCGCCGCGACCCGGCAGATCCCCGCCGGGCAGACCCGCCCGTACAGCTGGGTGGCCGGCGAGATCGGCCGGCCGCGCGCGGTGCGGGCGGTGGGCTCCGCGCTCGGCCGCAACCCGGTGCCGCTGCTCATCCCGTGCCACCGGGTGGTCCGGTCGGACGGCGGGCTTGGTGGGTACGTGTTCGGTACCTCGACCAAGGAGCGGATCCTGCGGCACGAGCTGGTGGACGTCGACGCGTTGCGCAGGTGACGGG
>WHSY01000451.1:0-208 GCA_009379815.1 Pseudonocardiaceae bacterium | reverse complement strand
TCAAGAGCACCCGAGCAGGGGTTGGCGGTACTTGAAGAGCACCCAACCCTCGGCGCCGCGCCGTGGCTACCTCGCGTTGTGGAAGATGATGCCGAGGGCGTATCGCTGTCCGGAGTGGACGGTACTGACGCCGTGGCGCAGCGCGACTCGGTGGTAGCCACGGGCGCCCCTGCGCGGGCGGTTGCGCACCGCGAAGATCATGCCCTCG
>WHSY01000450.1 GCA_009379815.1 Pseudonocardiaceae bacterium | reverse complement strand
GCAGGCTGACGTTCTTGCGCTGCTGTCGATCGGCGACGACCCGTTCCTCCTCGTCGGGGGTGAGTTCGAGTTCGCCGGGGTCGATGACCACGTCGGCGTTGACCAGCTCGCCCATCTCGCGCAACTCGATCGGGGTGAACTTGACCTGCGCCGGTCCGCGGCGAGACAGCAGGTGTATGTCGGTGATCCGGTTGTTCCGGAATGTGTCGAGCACCCGGTCGGGCACGTCGGTGGCCGCGATCTCATCCGTGGCTTTGGCGAGCATGCGGGCAACATCCAAGGCGACGTTGCCCGCCCCGACGACCGCGACCTGCGGGCCGCGCAATGGGAAATCGCGGGCGGCGGCGTCCGGATGTCCGCAGTACCAGTTGACGAACTCCTTCGCGCCGTGGTTTCCGGGCAGCTCCTGACCGGGGATGCCGAGCTTGCGATCCCCTTGGGTTCCGGTGGCGTAGATGATCGCGTCGTAGTGGGCGCGCAGGTCAGCGGTGCTGAGGTCCTCGCCGAGCACGATGTTGCCCAGGAACCGCACGCCGTTACCCTCGTCGAACGAGCCGTGCAGGACCCGGATCACCGACTTCATCTTCTGGTTGTCCGGCGCGACACCGTAGCGAACCAGCCCGTATGG
>WHSY01000044.1:18151-37410 GCA_009379815.1 Pseudonocardiaceae bacterium | reverse complement strand
AGGTCGTCAACCGTGTCGATGCCGTGGCCGACCGACACGAGCACGCGGTCGTTGGTGCGGATGTCATCGCCCAGCTCCGGGTGGGCGGTCAGCAGTTCGGCGAGCTTGCGCAGCCCGGCCGCGGGGTCGCAGACGCGGTCGAGTCCCGGGCCGTCCAGACCGATCCGCACCCTTCCGTCGAGCACCGCGACCGTCGCCGGGACGGCGCCGTGACGCCGGACGGCGGCTTCGAGCTCACCGGCGACCTCCCGATTGCGACCCGGTGGCAGCCCGTGGGCGAGCAGGGTGCTCTCCAGCGCGACGACCGGGTGGCCGGCGTCGAGCGCGCCGGCCACCTCCTCGCGGACGTGGATGTCGAACTCGCCGAAGACGCGCGGTGTCACGGTGCGGCATCATGGCCGGTGTGAGTGCACCGACCCAAACCCTGCCCGATGTCGACAACCGGCCGGAGACGACCGACAGCACCGGTGACGACACGCCGGAGATGTTCCACTACGTGCGCAAGAGCCAGATCGCCGAGAGCGCGGTGATGGGCTCGCAGGTGGTGGCGCTGTGCGGCGAGGTCTTCCCCGTCACCCGCTCGCCGAAGTCCGGCGCGCCGGTCTGCCCGGAGTGCAAGGAGATCTTCGAGTCACTACCGCCCGGCGGGGACTGATCGCGCCCTGCCCGCTCAGGGCCGGCGGGTGACGTCAGGCCTGCTCGTCGACGGCCGCTCGTCGCTGCCCTGCGCACCGACCCCGCCCCGCCCGCCGTCGCTGTCCTGCCCGCCCATGCGAGGCAGTCGCAGCGTGCCTGTCGTGTCCGCCGGTGACGGTGCCGTGAGCCGGGGCTCGTCACCGCGGTCACCGCGGTCACCGCCGTCACCGCCGTCACCGCGCCAGCCGGACCGTTCGGTGTCGAGCTCGGTGCGCGCGGCCCGGCGGTCCATCGCCAGCCTGCGCCACCGGCGGCGCTGCCGGCGGGTCATGCGGGCCGGCCACATCACGTGGATCGCGTGGTTGAACTGCGCGCCCAGCAGGATCGCCAGCGCGAGGAAGAACGAGAACAGCAGCAGCGCGATGGGCGTGGCCAGCGCGCCGTAGGTGTAACCGGTGCTGGTGACCCAGCGGATGTAGAACCGCAGCACCGCACTGGAGGCCAGGAACACCGCCATGGCCAGCAGGGCGCCCGGCAGCCCGCGGTGCCACGCATGCTTGCGCGGCAGCGCCACCTTGTACAGCGTCGCGAGGCCGAGCACGATCAGTATCCCGAGCGTCGGGTAGTAGAAGACGGTGACCAGCTCGGCCACGGTCGCTCCCACCGAGGCCGGGAAGAGCTGGGGCACCAGCCCGGGGCCGATGGCCAGCAGCGGCAGCACCAGCACCGCCCCGACCAGCGCGACGAGGTAGAGCAGCACCGAGAAGGTGCGCTGCCACAGGTAGTTGCGCACGGTGTACTGCCCGTGCGCCTGCGTGATGGCGTCGACCAGCGTGGCCAGACCCGAGGATCCCGCCCACAGCGAGAGCACGAAACCGAAGGACACGATGGCGCCCCTGCCTTGGCTGAGGACGTCGTTGATGGTCGGGTCGATGATCTGGTCGACGACGTCGTCGGTGAAGATCGTGCGGCTGAACCGCAGGATCTCCTGCTCGACCTGAGCGATGGTGGCCGTCCCGAACCAGGCCACGACGTATCCCAGGCTGCCGAGCAGGCCCAGCAGCAGCGGCGGCAGCGCCAGGGTCTGCCAGAACGCGGCCTCGGCCGACTTGCCGAGCACACCGTCCTTCCAGGACTTGACGACGGTGCGCCAGAGCAGCCGCAGCGGCCCCCGCCGGGGCGGCCGTGCCGACGCGTCCGCCGGTCCCGGGCTGGGTGCGTTGCGCCGCGGCGCGTCGTCTGCTGCGTCCATGTCGGCTCCAGGATCCTCCATCCGGCGCGTGCCGTGCAGGACGACCCGCGGGCGGGCCCGCCGGTAGGGTGACGGTGCCCTCGCCGGGACGCCGGGGACCACCGGGATCCGCGCGTCCGGCGGGGGCGTTCGCACGCCCGGGCTTTCCCCGCGGTGCGTGCCCACGATGCCGTGAGACCGGAGAGGAGAGCTGTCGCGCCCGTGTCCCGTGCCACCACTGCACCGCTGGTTGCCACGCAACGCCCGCTGCGCGCCTGGCAGCGCCGCGCACTGGCCCGCTACCTGGCCACCGGCCCGCGGGATTTCCTCGCGGTCGCGACCCCGGGCTCCGGCAAGACCACGTTCGCGCTGCGGGTGGCGGCCGAACTGCTGGCAGACGGGACCGTGCACGCGGTCACGGTCGTGACACCGACCGAACACCTCAAGCATCAGTGGGCGGCGGCCGCCACCGAGGCGGGGATCGCCCTGGACCCGGAGTTCCGCAACACGGCGGGCGCCACCTCCGCCGACTACCAGGGTGTGGCGGTGACCTACGCGCAGGTCGCCGCGCACCCGACACTGCACCGGGTACGCACCGAGCAACGCCGGACGCTGGTCGTCCTCGACGAGATCCACCACGCGGGCGACGCCAAGTCGTGGGGCGACGCGACCCGCGAGGCCTTCACCCCGGCGATGCGGCGGCTCGCGCTGACCGGCACGCCGTTCCGCAGCGACGACACACCGATCCCGTTCGTGAACTACGAGCCCGACGGTGACGGCGCGCTGCGCTCGGCCGCCGATCATTCCTACGGCTATGCCGACGCGCTGGCCGACGGTGTGGTTCGGCCGGTGGTCTTCCTCGCCTATTCCGGTGAGGCGCGGTGGCGCACCAGCGCGGGCGAGGAGTTCTCCGCCCGGCTGGGTGAACCGCTGACCGCCGAGCACACGGCGCGGGCATGGCGCACCGCACTGGACCCGGAGGGGGAATGGATCCCCTCGGTGCTGGCCGCCGCGGAGACCAGGCTGGCGCAACTGCGCGGCGCCGGCATCCCGGATGCGGCCGGCCTGGTCATCGCCACCGACCAGGCGACAGCGAGGACCTACGCGCAGATCCTGGGCCGGATCACCGGGCGGGAGCCGGTGCTGGTGCTCTCCGACGATCCGGGTGCCTCCGGACGGATCGGCGAGTTCGCCGCCTCCGACGAGCGTTGGTTGGTGGCGGTCCGGATGGTCTCCGAGGGTGTCGACGTGCCGCGGTTGGCCGTCGGCGTGTACGCGACGTCGGCGTCCACCCCGCTGTTCTTCGCCCAGGCCGTCGGCCGGTTCGTGCGGGCCCGACGGCCCGGTGAGACCGCGACCGTGTTCCTGCCCAGTGTTCCGGTGCTGCTCCAGCTCGCCAGCGAGCTCGAGACGCAGCGCGACCACGTGCTCGGCACGCCACACCGTGAGGGCGAGGGCTGGGACGACGATCTGCTCGCGCAGGCCAACGCCCAGCGCGACGAGGCGGGCGAGCAGGAGCGCGGCTACACGTCGCTGGGGGCCGACGCCGAGCTCGACCAGGTCATCTACGACGGGTCGTCGTTCGGCACCGCGGCGATGGCCACCACCGAGGACGAGCAGGAGTATCTCGGGCTGCCGGGACTGCTCGAGCCCGAGCAGATGCGGGCACTGCTACGGCAACGCCAAGCAGCACAGCTCGACGACACGACGCGGCGCACGCAACCGCCGCCGCCGGGCCAGCGGTCCGTCCGGGAGCGGCTGACCGAGCTGCGCAAGGAGCTCAACAGCCTCGTCGCGATGGCCCACCACCGCACCGGGCGGCCGCACGGCACGATCCACAACGAGCTCCGGACGGCCTGCGGGGGGCCGCCGACCGCGATGGCCACGGCCGAGCAGCTCGAGGAACGCATCACCTACCTGCGCTCCCGTTAGGGGTCGATCGGGCACGTACACGACCGGGGGCGGGACCAGCTGGTCCCGCCCCCGTCGAGGTCTGGGGAAGGTCGGCGAAGTCAGGGGGCATCGGCACCCTGGTGCGCTGCGCGTTCGGCGCGCAGCGCCTCAGACCTCGCCGGCCTGGATATCCGCCGACAGCTCCTTGAGCTTCGACTCGTGTTCGCGGGCGTGGTGCCCGCAGAAGAGCAGCTCGCCGCCGGAGGGCAGCACTGCCCTGACTCGGGCGGCTGCGCTGCACCGGTCGCAGCGGTCGGATGCGGTCAGCTCCGGGCGGGTGAGCGTGCTGGTCATGGCGTCTCCCTCCGTCCTGGTCCGGTCCCGAGGACCGGAACCGTCGAACCGGCTGCGACCACCGCGGCCACGGTGCTCACCGGTCCACCCTTACAGACGCACGGCGCCCCTGCTTGTGTTCCCGCTGAATTTTGATCCCCATCACTTCTTCGTATCGCACTTGTAGCCTGACCGTTAACACCGAACGGGTGAGGCATGCTGACGGCGATGACTACCCTTCGCGACCGGCTGCGTACACCCACAGTACCCGCGCCGCTGCTGTTCGCGCTCGGTGGCAGCTCGATGTACCTCGGTGCGGCTGTGGCCGTGCTGCTGTTCGAGCAGCTCAGCCCGGCGGGAGTGGCGTGGCTGCGAATGCTGGGGGCTGCGCTGGTGCTGCTCGCGTGGCGCCGACCCCGACGTGGCGCGTGGCGCGGCAGGCGGTTGCTGCTCGCCGGGTGCTTCGGACTGGCCACCGCCGTGATGAATATCGCATTCTACGAGGCCATCGCACGGCTGCCGCTGGGCACCGCGGTCGCCATCGAGTTCTGCGGTCCGGTGGCCGTCGCCGCGTTCGGTTCCCGCACGCCCCGCGATGTCGTCGCGCTGCTGCTGGCCGGCGCCGGGGTGGTTCTCATCGCCGACGTCGCGCTCGCCGGCAGCCCGACAGGCTTCGTGCTCGCGTTCGTCGCCGCGGCGTTCTGGGCTGCCTACATCGTGCTCGGCAAGCGGGTGGCCCTCGGCGGCAACGGGCTCGACGACATGACCGTCGGTTTCGTGCTGGCCGCGGTCGTGCTGAGCCCGCTGGCCGCCGGGGTAGGTCCGGCATGGGGTTCGCCGACGTTGCTGCTGGCGGGCGTCGGGGTCGGTGTGCTGTCGACGGTGGTGCCCTACGCGCTGGATCAGATCGTGCTGCGCCGGGTGGGACAGGCCCGGTTCGCGCTGCTGCTCGCGCTGCTGCCGGCCACGGCATCCGTGGTGGGTCTGCTGGTGCTCGCGCAGATACCACGCCCGGCCGAGGCCGCCGGCATCGCCGCGGTGGTGGCGGCGGTCGCGTTGCGCTCGCGCGGCCGCGCCGAGTCGGTGCGCAGCGAGATTCCCGCCTGATCAGCGGCGGTGCCACCGATATCGGTCATCGCGATCGCCGGACCGGAGCACTACGGTAGTGCGACCGCCGGGATCTGGCGTCGAACACCGGAGGAGCACATGATGGAGCCAGCGGCACTGGCCAGAGACCTGGCCGCGAGCGGTGTGTCCGGAGTCATGATCGTCTGGGCGGACAACAACGGCATCCCCCGAGCGCGGATCGCACCCGTCGACGCGCTGCCCGCAGTGTCCGAGCGCGGTGTGGGGATCACCTCGCTGTTCGCGGTGTTCGACACCCACGACATGATCACGTTCGCCCACCCGGGCCTGTCGACACCCTCCGGCGACGTCCGGCTGCTGCCGGTACTCGAACGGCTGACGCGGCTGGCCGGGCAGCCCGCGTTGGCCTGGGCACCCGGCCGTCAGGTGGCGACCGACGGTTCTGTCTGGCCCTATGACCAGCGAGGTGTGCTCGAAGCGCAGGTCCGGCGAGCGGCCGAGGCCGGCCTCGAGGTGCGGGCCGGCTGGGAGATCGAGTTCGCCGTCGGGGTAGCAGGCGAGGACCCGACCGGCGTGTTGCAGGGCGCCCACCACGGCCCGGCCTACAGCTCGCGGGCGCTGCTGGACGTCGACGAGTTCGCGGGCACCCTGCTGGCCGACTTCGCCGCAAACGGGCTGCCGGTCGGCCAGCTGCACGCCGAGTACGGACCCGCGCAGGTCGAGGTGAGCCTGACGCCGAGCGACCCGGTCACCGCGGCCGACCGGCAGTTGCTGGCCCGCCAGACCATCCATGCTGCAGCCCGCGCGCACGGGCTGCAGGTCAGCTTCGCCCCGCTGATCAGCGCCTCCGGGGTGGGGAACGGCTGGCACCTGCACACCTCCGTGTGGCGCGACGGGCGCAACCTGCTCGCCGGAGACGCGGAGCGCGGACCCGGCCCCGACGGTGCCGGCTACCTGGGCGGGCTGCTCCGCGACCTGCCCGCGGTTGCGGCGTTGACGGCGCCCAGCGTGCCGTCACTGACCCGGCTGCGCCCGGGCTACTTCGCCGGCGCGTACGTGTTCTGGGGGGTGGAGAACCGGGAGGCGACGCTGCGCTACGTGCCCGGGTCGTCGCTGCTGGGCGCCGACCATGCCAACGTCGAGTTCAAGGCGTGCGACGCCTCGGCCAACCCCTACCTCGCGCTCGCCACCGTGATCGCAGCCGGCACGGCAGGCCTGGCCGACGGTGCCACCCTCGACGAGCCGATCCAGAGTGACCCGGGGACCTGGAGCGAGCAGGAACGGTCGACCCGTGGGCTGGCGCGGCTGCCGGCCACGCCCGCCGACCAGGAGGCCGCCCTGCTCGGTTCGGACCGGATCCGTGCGGTGCTCGGTGACGACCTGCTCGGCGCGTTCGTCGCGGCGCGGCGCTCGGACGCAGCCTGGGCCGCCGAGCGCACCCCCGACGACGTCGTCGCCGCGCACCTGTGGCGATACTGAGTGGCGTCCGTGTCGGTCGAGGACCTGGTCGCGGGGGCGACCCTGCTGCCGGGGTCGGCGCAGCTGCTGGCGTTGCGGCAGCACGAACTGCCGCAACGCGACGAGATGTGCGGCCCGTTCTGCGCGCTGCTGGCGTTGTGGGCGGCGGGCATCGGCGGCGAGCTGGATCAGGATGATGTCGCGCTGGCTGCGGCCACCGTGCTGTCGCCACCGCCGCGCACCGCGTCACTGCCGCCGGGGGAGCGGGGACGCGGCGACTTCCGGCTGGCGCTGCCGCAGGCCGTAGTCCCGTCGGCAGCCGGGACCGCCGCGACCGGTGTCGCCCGCGCCGTCGAGGAGCTCTCCGACGGGCAGCTGGCGGCGGTGCCCGCATCCGGCGACTGGGCGCCCGAAGGCGTGCATGCCCTGCTGCGGGGTGCGGGCCGGCTCGACGGACCGGTCGGCATGCTGGCCAACATCGCGACCGCCGAGCTGGCCGACCACCGGACCGGTGCGGACACGTTGCTGCGCTACCTCGACACCGGGACCGATGAGGCAGCGTCGGCGCGCTGGCATACCGGCCATTTCGTGGCTCTCGCCGGACTGATCGAGGGCCCGGTGGGCCGGTTGGTGCTCGTGGCGGACAGCTACCGGTCGCTGGGCTCCGACGGGCTGCACCTGCAGCCGGTCGAGCGCCTGACCGCGGCGCTGCGCCGCGAGGGCCTGCCACCCGGCGGCGTCCTGCTGGTCGTCCCGGCAGATCAGCGACCAGCCGCCATGGATGTCGTCACCTCCGCCGGGTTGCGGACGCAGCTGTGGGACAACGGCAGCCGGGACGCGGGGGAGCGGCCTGGGCGGAGTTAGGGCGTGTCTGCGCTGAGCACGGCGTCGACGTCATCGCCATCCGACTTTTGCTGTATCGGCAAAGGAGCTTGTCCAACGGTCCCTCGCTGATGCAGGTTCGCCACCGAAAGTGGACAGCGGTCCACCCCGAGACACCAAGGCAAGGACAATGGACGCACAGTTCTGGGATCAGCGGTACAGCAGCCGCAACCAACTCTTCAGCGGCGCACCCAACGGTGTGCTCGTCACCGAAGTGACCGACCTCCCGGCTGGGCGAGCGCTCGACGTGGGATGTGGCGAAGGCGCCGACGCACGCTGGCTGGCCCGACGCGGCTGGCACGTCACCGCAGTGGACATCTCCCGGGTCGCACTGGACCGCGCCGCGGCGGAAGCCGCAGCCATCAGCCCTGACGTGACGTGGACACACGCCGACCTGACCGCAACGGCTCCACCGACCAACGCGTTCGACCTGGTCTCGCTGCAGTACCTTCCGCTGCCGCACCAGCCGGGCCACACCGCACTGCGCGGCTTGCTCACCGCGGTCGCACCTGGCGGCACCCTCCTCGTCGCCAGCCATCACCTCGCCGACCTACCGCCGGCCACCGACCACGGCTTCGACCCGAACCGCTACTACCAACCTGAGGAGATCGCCGGGCTCCTCGACAACACCTGGACCGTCCTGGTCAACGAAGCCCGCCCCCGAACTGCCCCCGCACCCCCGGGAACCGGTCACAACTACGACACCGTCCTGCGAGCACAACGCCTGCGTTGACCAGCGCTGCTGTTGCGGCATCCCCTCGCAGCGAGTAAACTCGAACGTATGTTCGAGTTCGAGGTGGTCGATCACGACGCGCCCGACGCCGCCGACGAGTGGCCGCCGGACGCAGGCGATGAGCTCGCCGATCAAATGGCGCAGCGAGTTCGTCTGCCGCACCTCTTCCATGACCTCGGCGGGGCCGGCGGCGTCGGCGTAGCGGGTGAACGGCGCGCGCAGCGGGCTGGTGATCGCGGCCTTGCTGATCGTGCGGGACAGCTTGTGCGTGCCGAGCGTGAGCAGGAAGAGGTCGTAGGGCCGATGCGGGACGGCAGCTTGTGCCCTCTCGCCGCGCCCAGTCCGGCCGCACCCGTGACCAGGGCGAAGAAGACCGCCATCACGGTCGCATAGGCGCCCAACGGGCGGTCCTCGCCTTGGCGGTAGGCCTGCGCCTCGTCATGGGCGGTGCCGGCCACCCGTTGTGCTCCATCTCAGTCCTCATCGTCGGGTGCGCAGCCCGACTACCCGTTGGCGCGCCGGGTCCATGCCAAACCCGGACCGACCGACCGTGCACACCTCGTGTCCACCGCGCACACGACGGGACATGTGCGCGGTGGGTGCGCGATGTGCGCGGTGGCGGCAACTAGTCGAGGTAGTCGCGCACTCGCCATGACTGAACGGCATGCGGGACCTGGGAAAACGCTGGTCGCGGACCAGCGGCTGCCCGGCAATACGTTGGACTGAACGCTCGGGCTTCAAGCGGCCCCGGCCGGTGTCGCGGAACACCGGAACCCGGGGCCTTGACGGGAAACGAGGTCCCGCCCATGCCCACCACACCACACGGCCCCTGGCCGCCACGACACCGCACCTGGTGTGCGGTCGACGACTGCGAGTTCACCCCCGAGGCGTCGGCCGAGGGCACCCACTACGGCCCGGAGGAGACGCTGCTACCGGCCGGCGCGGGCCGGGCCGACGTGCGGCTGCACGAGCACGTGCCCGAGGGCACCGGACCGGGGGTGCTGCTCACCGTGTCCGAGTGGGGCCCGGACCTGACCGGGCGGCTCGCGGGCCTGGTCGAGCAGGCGACCAGCGTCGAGCTCGACGTCGACGACGCCGTAGAGCTCGGGCGCACCTTGCTGCGCTTGGCGGGCCAGTGCGTCGCCGCGAGGTCGGAAGGCGAGGCCACGTCGTGAGCGCGCAGACACCGCGGCCGATCGTGTTCCCCCACGACCCGCCCGCCCAGGCCGCGTGGGAGGGCTACCTGAGCGAAGCCCGCCGGCGCGGACTCGCCCCCGCCACCCTCGGGCACCGCAGCGAACTACTCGGCCGCTACGCCCGGTGGCTGTCCCCCACCCCGGTGCTCGACGCCACCGTCTGGCAGGTGGAGGCGTGGGCGCAGTCCCTGACCGGGCTCGCGCCCCGCTCCCAGAACCTGTACCTGCGGCACCTGGAGGCCTACTACCGGTGGTGCGCCCGACGGGGGTGGATCGCGACGGACCCCACCGTCGACCTGATCAAACCCCGCATCCGGCCGGGGCTGCCGCACCCCATCAACCACGCGGACCTGACCATGGCCCTCGCGGCGGCCGGGCAGCCGCTGCGGGCGTGGCTCGTGCTCGCCGCGTTCTGCGGGCTACGGGCCGGGGAGATCGCCCACCTGCGGCGCGAACACGTCCTCGACGACCGATCCTTGTTGCACGTCGTCAACGGCAAAGGCGGCCGCGACCGGCTCGTGCCCCTGTCGACAGCCGTGTTCACCGAGTTGGGCTGCCACCTCACCGGCCGGCGGGGGCGGCTGTGGCTGGCCAACTACAGCAACGCACCCAACCGGCTATCCCGCGACGTCGGCGAACACCTGCGGTCGCTGGGGATCGCGCACACCTGCCACAGCCTGCGGCACTACTTCGGCACCGAGGTCTACCGCCGGTCCCGCGACCTGCGCCTGACCCAGGACATGCTCGGGCACGCCAGCCCAGCCATGTCCGCGATCTACGCCGCGTGGGACCCCACCCGCGCCGGGCCGGTCCTGGATGACCTGGCCGTCGACGGCCTCCAGCACGGTGGGGCCGCGTCGTGACCGGCCCCGAGAGCTACCGGCACACGCTGACCGCCCGCACCGCCGACGACACCGGCTACAGCACGCTGATCGTGTACGTCGCCCACGACACCCCCGCCACCGTCGGCCTGAGCCTGACGGGCGGCATCCGCTCCACGGTGGCACTCACCCGCAACGAAGCCACCGAACTGGGCGACGCGCTGCGCGAGGCGGCCGGTTCCGAGGGCTGAGAGCCACACACAGGCCACGACACGGCCCGGCCGGTGGGATAGTCACCCCGCTAGTCGCCAGCCGCACCCCGCGCGCACCGGGCATCCGGCGCAGCACCGGGCCGCCACCCGCAACCGCCGGGCACGATCAACGCTGCCCTCACCAGGCAACCGATCATCGAACAACGGCGCCAACCCCGTGCAGCTGGCACCCGGCCGCGCCTGCCCACGCGTCATCTCAGTGACCAACGCCGCAACCAGCTCGGGAACCACAAACCCAGCGTGTCACCCCCCGGCGCGAGAGAACCCCCGGCACGCGCGGGCAAACCGGGGGCCCTCCCTACGGGGCAACCCCCACCCCCAGGCAGCGATCAGAGAGACCACCAGGGGGCGGGGTTCCCACCACCAACCAGGGGACTACACGCCCCCCGACAGCTGGCTGCCTTACTCGGGCGCCGCCTCACCCCGCGGCGACCCCCACAACGTCTCACCCGTCGCCGCATCCACCGCCCCAGTCGGCTCGGCGCCGCCGGTAGGGACCGTCACCGGCCGCGGACCAGGATCCCCCAGACGCCCCGGCACAAGTTCCCGATCTTCACTGTCCACCGTTTCCGCCTCTCCACCTCGACACGCTCGGCCGCTTCACGCCGCACACGCTCAGCCTCGACCTCGGCCCGCTCCGCCCGGGCCTGCTCCCTGTCGGCCCGGGCCCGCTCACGCTCGCACGCACGCTCCGCGTCACGCCGCTGCTTCTCCTTGGCCCACCCCGCATGGTTCGGGTGCCGCGCATCCGACGGCATGATCCCGTGCCCCTCAATCAGATTCAGCTTCTCCGTCTCCACCACCCGCCGCGACGACTCCCGACGCTCCACGAACCGCGCCCGCGCGAACTCCACATCACGCTGGACCGCGCACATGCTCATTTCGAACAAGTCCGCCTTGAGGGCGCCCTCGTTCACCACCGCGTGCGGCACGAACACCGGCGGAGCCGGCGGGCGCTGCCCATTCCGGATCGCCACACCACCATCAAGAGCCTCCCGCGCCATATCCCGCAGCACCGACCCCGACGGGGACCCACCACCCAACCCCAACGTCGGCGCCGTCGCATACACGCGATGCGAACCCCGATCAAACACCACGCGACTACCGGGAATCGCAGGCTCCGAATCCCGCGTCAGAATCGCCAACCCCGACAGCAGCCACCGGAACCGCGGCTGAATCAACTCGACGGACACGTCACCGCGGCCGGACGGCGAGAACCCGCTCCCCCTGCTCGTTGAGGTCGACAACCGCCCACACCCCGGCATCGTCGACGGCCGCATCCACGATCGACCCGATCTTCCGACGCGGATCGTGGTTCGTATTGACTGACAACCCGGCCGACAGCAGCGCCCGGTCGACGACAACATCGCCGGACTCCAGCACCACCCCAGGCTGCTGGTCATGATCCTTGTCCACCGTCGCGCCCCACGGCATCGTCAACACCAAATGCCGCCGGCGCGGCGGATCCTCGCTCGGATCGAACACCAGCCCAGCCGGAACGGACTCCACGGCCGGTGAAGCGGAAACAGCAGACATGCGGTGAACCCTCCCGCGCTCGCTCAGTGGGCGAAACCCAGGCTACCGGTGGCCGGTTGGCGCCCGCTGGCGCCGGGTGGCGCGCGCCGCCCGCCACCGGCCGCGACCGGCCACGACAGGCCGCGACAGGCCATAGCAGGCGCTCACAGGTCGGAAACACACAAAACGCCCGGGACACACACAAATGACTACGGCGGGTCAGTGGCGGTCGGCCGCTGGGAAAAATCGGCGGGGACAGGAGAGAGTCCGGGCGCTCCTGCACGTGCAGGAGGAGCAAAGGATGCCGCAACGGTGCGAATCACTGGGCCTCCTCGTCACTGTGTGCGGCGAGGCGGCAGGCCTCGCACAGGTCGCGGCCGCCGGTGACGAGCAGCAGCAGCTGACCGCACTCGCGGCACGTTGCCGAGCCGTCGGCCGCTTCCGGCTCTCTCTCCGGAAAGTCCGGTACAGCCGGTACAGCGGGTACGTCGCAGGTCACAGCGCCGTTGTCTGTACCGGATGGCGAGTTTGTACCGGTACAGCCGTCGTCATCCGGTACAAGCGGTGGCTGCTGTGACCTGCGCGGATGCTCGGCTGTACCGGCTGTACCGGCTGTACCGCTTCCCTGGGAGAGGGGCGGGAGGTAACGCGCCCACGGGTCGCGCAACCCACCGACCGTCTCAGTGCCGGGCACCGAGTAGCCCCGCTGCTTGCCGCCGGTGGCTTCGTCGCGGAACTGGTGCGGCCCGGTGCCGTAGGTCCGCAGCCGCCGCGCCAACCCGCGGGCGTCCAGCCCCTTACCGGCACGCAGCTCGTTCCACGGCGCGTCCTCGATGCCCCGCAGCCGCTCCAGGATCGTCTCGGTGGGCAGCGCCTCGACGACGGCGTCGGTGAACACGGCGCGCAGGTCGGCCAGCAGCCGGATACCGAGTGACCCTGAGTCGACTGACTCGGCGGCGGCGACGAGCTCGACGCACGCGGCGCGGGCGCGGTCGGGCCAGTCGCCCCCGGCGGCCTCGGCGATCGCCAGCAGCGGTTCCCACACGTCGGCCGGGCGATCGGTGATGCCCTCGGGCAGCGTGGGCCACGCCCCGGCCAACGCCTCGGTGACCGTCTCGGCCCACTCGGCGAGCTGCTCGGCCAGCCGGTCACCCTCCGGCCCGTGGATCCGTTCCCGGTAGGCCTCGACGGGCTCGTGACGGGCGCGGCGCCGCATCCGGACGATCACGGCCCGACTCATGATGGTGTCGGGCAGGTCACCGAGCCCGGCGACGGCCAGCGCCGAGTACGCGGGGAAGGCGGTCACCTTCTGCTTGGTGCCCTCCCCCACGCAGCGGTAGGCCACCGCGCCACGCCGATGCCCCGCGTTGAGCAGTGCGCGGGTCTCTTCGTTCTCCTTGGCCTTCGGGCCGAACACGGTGTCGATCTCGTCGAACAGGATCGTGGGCCGGTGCTCCAGGTCCTTGACGGCGCGGAAGATCGCGGCCGGGCTGGCGTTGATGGCGTGCATCGGGTGCGGCACCAGATGCGCCAACACCTCCAGCAGCCGGGTCTTGCCCGACGCCGGCTCGGGTGACAGCGCGGCCAACCGCGGGCTCGACTCCGCCGCGTCGACGGCGTGCGCGTGCGCCGCCCACAGCGTGGCCGCGGTCAGCTCGTGCTCGGACGGGAAGGCCACGAACCGCGCGAGGTAGCCGCGCACCGCGTCGAGCAGTGCGGCGCCGTCCGGCGGCCCGGGTCGGGTGAAGTGGAACCCCTCGGTCATGTGGTGGCACCTCCTCCTTCGACGGTGCGGCGAGCGGACTCGACGGTTAGCCAGCACTGACGGGCATCGAGCCCGGCCGACACGGCGGCGGCCACCAGGTCAGCGAGCAGGGTTTTGTCGGAGCCGCGCTCGTGTGCGCGGCACGCGGCCCAGTGCAGCGCCCGGTTTCGGTTGCCCTCGGCGGCGGCGGCCACGGACCGCACCAGCCCGGCCGCCGATGCCTGCCCCGGCTCCGAGTGGCCGATGTCGGTAGGTGTGTGACGGGGCGGGTCGAGCAGGCGCTGCACCCACCCCGGCGCCCGTGCTACCGGCGCCTCGTTGCCCCACTCGTAGCGGCGACCCGACACGTGCAGGCTCGGCGGCGCGACCAGGTAGCCGTTGTGGCCCTTGACGTCCACACCGGGGCACAGGGCGCCGCGGTGGCGGCCGCCGTAGGACAACCACACGTGCAGGCCACCGCCGCCCGTCCAGGCAGTCAGCGTGGCCGGCAGCGGCGCGTGCCGCTGGGTGAGCGCGTGCAGCGTGGTTGCACCGTGGTTGCGGGGGTCGACGTCGAGCACCACCACACCGGCGGGTGGGCGGATGCCGACGTTGGCGTCGGGCCAGCGGCCCCACCACTCGGCGATCTGGCCGGGGTCGGTGGTGGCGTCGTCCTTGCCGTTGCGGGTGCGCGGGTGCTTGCCCGGCGAGTGGCAGTCTGCGCGCCCGCAGGTGCATTCGAGGGGGTCGCTGGCCTCGATCCGGTCAAGGTGGTGCAGCGGCAGCACCGGAAG
The DNA here is from genome assembly GCA_009379815.1 of Pseudonocardiaceae bacterium. Taxonomy (GTDB): domain Bacteria; phylum Actinomycetota; class Actinomycetes; order Mycobacteriales; family Pseudonocardiaceae; genus WHSY01. The sequence goes on along the minus strand of WHSY01000044.1, from coordinate 22,816 downwards.
GCCGTGCAGCGTGTATGTGGCGGCCCAGCCGGCGGGTTCGAGCTCGGCGATGCGCTCGTACAGTTGGAGGCTCATCGGCGACCACCCCCAGCGCGGCAGCGGCGACGGCGGGGCGCGACCCAACAGCAGCACAGGCCGACGTGGTCGAGGTGGTCGAGGGCGGCCGTCAGCGACCGCGTGGGCAACACGGTGGCGGCGCGGCGGCGCCGAAGGTGAGACGGAACGTCGGCGAGGGCTGTATGGTGTCCCTCGGACGTTGCCCTGTCCTGTTCGGCGCCCCGGCCCTGGTGGTCGGGGCGTTGTTCTGTCATGCCGCCCCGCCCCCCTGCTGCTGCTGGCGGTTGCGGCTTTGGCGGAACGACAGCCGCTGCATGTGTGCCCGGTAGGCGCAGTCGGCGCGGCGGGTCAGCTCGGGTTCGAGGACGGTCGGGTCGGCGTCGAGCACTTCGCGGCGGAACTTGTTACGCAGCCCGGTTTGGGCGCGTTCACCGTTGGGTGTGGGGTCTTCGCGGGACCAGCGGGCCAGCGCGGCGATGCGGGCGCGTTGGGTGCGCTGCGCCGGGGTGAGGCTCTCGGTGGCGCGCTGCGCAGCGGCGCGGGCCTGCTCCGGGGTGAACTTGGGCTTCGGCAACGGGGGTCTCCTGGGCAGGAGGGCTCCACCGCGGAGGTGGGGGTGTCCACCGGACGGCCTGCCCGCGGGATGCCTCGGCCCGCGACCCGTTACTACTGGCTCAGCATGCTATCGCAGGCGGGAGATGTCGGCCGGGACGTGACCGCGGCCCCGCATGTCGAGCGCGTCGAGCAGCCGGGTCGCCGTGGATTGGCGCATCGGCAAGCTGCGTCGGCACGTCGGGCAGGGATCGGGCCGCAGCGTGCCGTGGCGCTGCTGCTGGCGCTGCTCGGTCTCCAGGCCGCGGCGGGGCACCCACGGGGTGAACACCGCGACCGTTCGCCCGCCGTCGCGGATCTCGCCGGTCAGCCACCCCAGCACCCGTTCCGGGTGGGTGCCGCGGCCGGTGCAGATCAGCTTCACAGGTCCCCCAACCCCAACCGGCGGGCTTCGTCGGCGGCCCGCTCGGCGGCGGTGGCGCGGGTGTAGCGGTCCAGCATGTCCCGCCGCGACCACCCCGCTACGGCCATCAGCCCACCCTCCGAGCCCTCCGCGGATAACCAGCGTTGCGCGGCGGTGTGGCGCAGCACGTGCGGGTGGAACCCGGCGATCCCTGCGGCGGCGGCCCGGGCCTTGAGGGTCTTGTGCAGCGCGTCGTAGGACACGCCCTTGCCGCGGTCGCCGAGCCACAGTGCCGGGGTGTCGGCGAGCCGGTGGGTGCGGCGCAGCCGCAGATAGCGGTCCAGGGCGCGGGCGGTGTGCGGCCCGAACGGCACCGTTCGGGCCTTGCCACCCTTGCCGCGGCGGATGACGGCGATACCCCGGCGCAGGTCGACGTCGGCGGTGCCCATCGCGACCACCTCGCCGGCGCGGGCGGCGGTTTCGAGCATGAACCGCACGATCGCCTCGTCGCGGCGGTCGCGCAGGTCCTTACCGGCGCAGGCGCGGACCAGGGCGGTGCACTGCTCGTCGGTCAGCCGTGGGGTGTGCTTGTCGTCGAGCTTGGGGGGCTTGAGCCCCAGCAGCGGGTTGTGGTCGAGGATCTCCTCGTCGACCAGCCATTCGGCGAACCGGCGCAGCGACAGCTGACGCGCGCGGGCGGTGGCGGGCTCGGCGCCCCGATCCAGGATCCCGGCCACGAACGCGTTGACGGCGGCGCGGGACAGCTCGGGTGTGGTGCCGGTGGATCGGCACCAGTCGAGGAACTGCCGCACCCCGGTCGCGTAGGAGTCGACGGTCTCGGGGCTCTTGCGTTCGGCTCGCAGGTGGACTTGCCAGGACTCGCACAGGGCGGCGAGGTCAGGTAGTTCGCGGGAACGTGGCACGGTCCGATATCTTGACTCACAGCGGCATGCTTGGCAAGATGCCGGGTTGTGAGCGGCATAACCGCTGCTCACAAGGCCAACAGCCCGACAACTCTAGTCCAAGTAGTCGCGCAGCACCTGGGAGCGCGACGGGTGGCGCAGCTTCGACATCGTCTTGGACTCGATCTGCCGGATCCGCTCCCGGGTCACCCCGTAGACCTGGCCGATCTCGTCCAGGGTGCGCGGCTGGCCGTCGGTGAGCCCGAAGCGCAGCCGGACCACACCCGCCTCGCGCTCCGACAGCGTCGCGAGCACCGACTGCAGCTGGTCCTGCAGCAGCGTGAACGACACCGCGTCCACCGCCACCACGGCCTCGGAGTCCTCGATGAAGTCGCCGAGCTGGCTGTCGCCCTCGTCGCCGATGGTCTGGTCGAGCGAGATCGGCTCCCGGGCGTACTGCTGGATCTCCAGCACCTTCTCCGGGGTGATGTCCATCTCCTTGGCAAGCTCCTCCGGGGTGGGCTCGCGGCCCAGGTCCTGAAGCAGCTCGCGCTGGATGCGGCCGAGCTTGTTGATGACCTCGACCATGTGCACCGGGATGCGGATGGTGCGGGCCTGGTCTGCCATCGCGCGGGTGATGGCCTGTCGGATCCACCAGGTGGCGTAGGTGGAGAACTTGTAGCCCTTGGTGTAGTCGAACTTCTCCACCGCGCGGATCAGCCCGAGGTTGCCCTCCTGGATCAGGTCCAGGAACGCCATGCCGCGGCCGGTGTAGCGCTTGGCCAGCGACACGACGAGCCGCAGGTTGGCCTCCAGCAGGTGGTTCTTGGCGCGCTCGCCGTCGCGGACGATCCAGCGCAGGTCCCGGCGCAGCTGCGGACTGACCTTGTCGCCGGTGTCCTCGGTCTTGCGGACGCGGTCGGCGCCGTAGAGCCCGGCCTCGATGCGCTTGGCGAGCTCGACCTCCTCCTCGGCGTTGAGCAGCGCGACCTTGCCGATCTGCTTGAGGTAGGCGCGGACGGAGTCGGCCGACGCGGTGAGCTCGGCGTCCTTGCGCGCCTGCCGCAGCGCCTCGGACTCCTCCTCGTCCCAGACGAAGTCCTCACCACCGGGTCCGTTGCGGGCCTCGGCCTCCTCGACGGTCTCGTCGGCCTCCGCGGTGGGGATGTCCTCGACCTCGACCTCGGCGAGTTCCTCGACATCGGGCCCGCCCACGAGCTCGGTGACCTCGGCGTCGATCTCGGCCGGCTGCACCGTCACGGTCGCGGCGGCGGCACCGGTTCCCGACTTGGCGTCGGGCGCCTTGCCCCCGGTCGACGCGCCGGAGGAGACCGAGCCCCCCTGGTCGGAGCGCGCCTGCCTCTTGGCCGTCTTGGTGTTCTTGGCCGTCTTGGTGTTCTTGGCCGTCGCGGGGCTCGTGGCGCTCGTAGTCGGCACGGCGGTCAGGTCAGCTGTCGAGTCGGCATCGCCGTTCGTGGCGCCTCCGCCGGCCGGCTTCTTGCTCTTGGCCGACTTGGACGAGGAGGTGGAGCGGCGGGATGCGGGTTCTGCGGCTGCCACGGGCGACCTTTCGCGACGGTCGGTCTTCGACGGGTGCTGGTCTGCCGGTCGTCGTCCCGGGCCGTACGCCGGAGCCTGAGCGGTCTCCCGGCTGGCCGGGAGCCACCGCCCGACGGAGGCGACGACCAGCGGCTCGGTGACGATGCCGTGTTCCATTGTAACGAGGCTGCGGGCACACGCGGGCGATGCGTTGCGCGACGGCGTGACGACGGGCCGTGTCACGGTGTTCGGCCCTCCGCGGCCGCCGCAGCGGCCCCGACGATACCCGCATTGTTGCGCAGCGCCGCCGGGACGACCTCGGTGCGGCAGTCGAGCATCGGCAACCAGCTGTCGGCCTTGCGGCTCACCCCGCCGCCCACGATGATCAGGTCGGGCCAGACGAGATCCTCGAGCATCTGCAGGTATCGCGACACCCGGCGGGTCCAGTCCGCCCAGGACAGGTTTTCGGTCTCCCTGACCGACGCGGCGGCCCGGTGCTCGGCGTCGTGCCCGTCGACCTGCAGGTGACCGAGCTCGGTGTTGGGTACGAGCTCACCGTCGTGGAACAGGGAGCTGCCGATCCCGGTGCCGAAGGTGAGCAGCATCACCACCCCGTCACGGCCCTGCCCGGCACCGAACCGCATCTCGGCGAGGCCGGCGGCGTCGGCGTCGTTGAGCACCACCACGGCGACACCGGTGGTCCCGGTGAACAGTGCCGTCGCATCGGTGCCCTTCCAGCTCGGGTCGACGTTGGCCGCGGTGCAGGCGATGCCCTGCTTGATCACACAGGGCAGGGTGATGCCGATCGGCTCACGGCAGCCGAAGCGCCCGACGAGCGCGCTGACGACCTCGGCGACCGCGTCCGGGGTCGCCGGTTGCGGCGTCGTGTGCCGCAGCCGTTCTTCGAGCAGCTCACCGTGGCGGAGATCGACCGGCGCGGCCTTGATCCCGGAACCGCCGATGTCGACGCCGAACCCGCGCGCGCTCACCATGGGCTCGCTTTCCTCTCCGGCTGCTGCGCTGCCTGCCGCGCAACCCTAGCGCCGCCGCCACACCGCGGTGTGATCGTATGGCGTCCGTGGCTGCCGACCCCGTCGACCCTGCACAACTGCGCGTGGTGGCCGTGTCCGTCGCGCGCGCGGTGGGCGAGCTCGCCGCGACGATGCGTACTGCGGCGGTGGGCGACGTCGGGACCAAGACCAGCGAGACCGA
>WHSY01000044.1:0-18141 GCA_009379815.1 Pseudonocardiaceae bacterium | reverse complement strand
CGGTGGCCGCGCAGCGCGACGGCGTCTCATTGGCAGGGGCAGTGACGCATCCACCGAGCGGTCGGGTATGGAGCGCAGCGGCCGGGCTCGGCGCCGACTGCGACGGGCAGCCGGTCGGTGTCACAGCCGAGACCGCGCTGGAGCAGTCGCTGATCGGCACTGGCTTCGCCTACCGGGCGGAGCGCAGAGCCCGACAGGCCGCGCTCGTGGCCGGAGTGCTGCCCCGCGTCCGTGACGTGCGCCGGGCCGGCTCGGCGGCACTCGACCTGTGTTCGGTCGCGTCGGGCTGGCTCGACGGCTACGTCGAGCACGGGCTGGCGCGGTGGGACTGGGCGGCTGGTGCGCTGATCGCGGCAGAGGCCGGAGCGGTGGTGCGGCTGCCGGGAGCCGCCGAGGACGGGTTGGGCGACGACGTCGTGCTCGCCGCCGCCCCGGGGATCGCGACAGCGCTGGCGGGGTTGCTCCGGGAGCACGACTCGGCGCTGGTGTGACCACCCTGGACCCTCAGCACCGCACGTCGCGTGCCTCCTGGAGCAGCGCGGGGTCGATCGTGGGCTGCACCGACCCGCCGGCCTGTCCGCCCCGCGACCTGTCGGACGGCGGGGGCGGGGCGGACAGGCGCACCAGGTCGTTCAGCGCCGAGCGGGCCTGCGATGTGGGTCGCAGCCCGGTGAACTCGGTCCCCAGCGCGAGGTCCACCACGTCGTCGGTACGACGGTCACGCACGAGCTCTGCGCACGGCACCACCAGGCTCAACGTGCGGGCCGCTGCCGTGCCCTGTGCACCGAACCGGATCTGGGCGTGGCAGGTCAGCGCGAACTCAGGGTGCAGCGGATCGTTGCGCGGCTCGGCCGCACGCGGGAAGCCCAGCTCGGCCAGGCCGGACTGCACGATTCCGGCCTCGCCGACCATGCCGTTGCCGTTGAGCACCCGGACCGAGACGAACTTCGGCGGCGTGGGCGCCACCGTGTCGAGTGCACCCGGCGCCAGCACCCGCCCGGAGTAGTCCGGCGCGGTGGGCGCCGGTGGCGGGCAGGGGGCGGCGTCGGGATCGCCCGGGCCCAGGACTGCCACCCACACCACGACGGTGACGACACCGAGCAGCGCGAGGACCACCAACGCGGGTAACGGGCGGCGCCTGCGGTATCGGGGGGACCGCGGACGTGGTGTCGAGCTGATCGCAGCCACGGGCCTGTCCCTCCCTGGCCGGGGCACCGCCGCGCTCGGTGCCGTTGTGATCAGCCTAGGGGTGTTCGCGCGCACGACGCACGCAGGAGAGCCATCCGGCGATTCCCGTTCCCCCGGTCGGAGGTGCTGTGGGTTCAGTACCGGCCGGTGCGCAACACGTGGTCACCCAGCTGCGCCAGCGGATCGATCGCCTCCGCCAGTCCGGTGGCGGTGTCCGCGGGCATCGCGCCGGACCGAGCGCGGGAGACGATACCGGCGAGCACGACGGCCATCTTGAAGCAGCCGAAGGCGATGTACCAGGGCAGCGCCTCCACCGAACGGCCCGAGACCTCCGCGTAGCGCGCCGCCACCTGCGCCCTGCTCGGGAAGCCTGCGGCGGCCGTCGGGGTGGGCAACACGCGTGCCGCGAGCCACTCGGGCGAGTCGTCGGGCTGCTGCCACGTCACCATCATCAGGCCGAGGTCGGCGAGCGGGTCGCCGAGGGTGGCCATCTCCCAGTCGAGCACCGCGAGCACGCGGCCCGGGTCGCGCTCGTCGAAGACCACATTGTCGATGCGATAGTCGCCGTGCACGATCGCGCCGGGCCCCGACTCGGGCAGCGATTCGCCGAGTGCCTCGCCCAGCCCGGTGAGCACCGGACGGTCCTGACCCTCGCGCCAGGCGTCCCATTGCCCGCTCCACCGCCGAAGCTGCCGGGCCAGGAACCCCTCCGGCCTGCCGAAGTCGCCGAGGCCCACGACGGTCGGGTCGACGGCGTGCAGCCGGACCAGCACGTCGACCAGCGAGTGCGCGAGATCGCGGCGCTGCGCGGCCTCGTCGGCCCAGCCCTCCGGCAGCGAGTGCACCGCGATCACCCCGTCGACGAGCTCCATCACGTAGAACGGAGCGCCGAGCGGGCCGTCCTCGCCTGCGCCACCGAGAACGGCCGGCACCGGCACGTCGGTGCCCTCCAGAGCCGACAGAACCCGCTGCTCACGACCCATGTCGTGCGCCGTGGCCGCGACCGCAGCCAGCGGCGGTCGCCGCAGCACCACCGAGCCGGCCGCGCTGTCGACCCGGAACGTCAGGTTCGACCGCCCCGTGCCCACCCGGGTCACCTGGCACCGCGACCAGCGCGGATCGTCACGCAGCGCGGCCAGCCAGGGACCGACCACCGCGGGGTCGGCGGCCGAGCGGACCGTGGCCTCGGGGTCGTCGTCCGTGCTCATGGGGGCTGAGGCTAACCCAGCTGACACGCCGGGACCGCCACCGCGCCCGGTCCCGGCCGGGTCGGCTACCCTCACGCATCCCGGTGCGCACCGGCCGACTTCGCACACGGGCGGGTCGGCATCCAAACCGGTGGCGCACCCCGCCCGAACCAACTCTCGACCGTGACGATCGTCATGGGCACAAATCGCGGTGCCCGGACGTTGTGAACCGGCACGACCCGTTACGACCCAGGGGTGGGAAGGATAATGGCGACCGACTACGACGCTCCGCGCCGCAACGAGAGCGACGAGATGACCGAAGACTCCCTCGAGGAGCTCAAGGCGCGGCGCAACGAGGCACAGTCCGGTGCGGTCGACGTCGACGAGTCCGAGACCGCCGAGAGCTTCGAGCTCCCCGGCGCAGACCTGTCCGGCGAGGAACTGACCGTCCGGGTGCTGCCCAAGCAGGCCGACGAGTTCACCTGCTCGCGTTGCTTCCTGGTGCATCACCGCAGCAGGCTGGCCGACGAGCGTAGCGGCCGGCTCGTGTGCCGCGACTGTGCAGCCTGACCTCGGGGTAGCTTGGCCTCGGGTCAGCTTGGCCTCGGGTCAGGCGTCTGCGGGTGCCCCTGTGTGCCCCGCGAGCAGCGCGGCGAGCTCGTCGGCGTGGCGCACGCTGAACAGCCAGTAGGGGGTGGGATCGGCCGGATCGACGAGCTCCACGCGCAGTGCCGAGCCCACCCACGGGCGGTGCAGCACGAACGCTGCCGGATCGAGTTCCGGTCCCATCGATCGGCGCTTGGACTCTGCGGGCACCGTGGCCACCTCGCCCAGATGGCACAGCGCCACGCGCGCCGGTCCCACGCGCAGCTCGTCGGCGGTGAGCTGCACTCGGTGCCGGCCCAACCGCAGCAGGACGGCCACCGCGAGCGGGGCCGTGACCAGGTATGGCAGCCACGCTCGCACCCCTGGATAGCCCAGGTGCACCTCGGCCGCGAGCAGCCCGGCTATCCCGAGGGCCACCGGCCACCACCACCAGGGCACCGAGAGCCGCTCGTCGAACCGGGCGGCCGGTAGCCGCGGGTCAGGACGATCGGGCACGGGGGCGAGGGTAGTCTCGCCGTCCGTGTCTATGGCCGACCGACCGGCGGTCGAGGTGCAGTTGACCCGGCTCGACCCCGAGGTCCCGATCCCCGGCTACGCCCGGGACCTCGATGCCGGTGCCGATCTGGTGACCACCAGCGGCCTGGAGCTGGGACCGGGCCAGCGCGCGGTCGTGGGCACCGGGGTGGCCATCGCGCTGCCGGCCGGGTACGCGGCTTTCGTCCATCCCCGGTCAGGTCTCGCGGCGAGGTCCGGCCTCGGCGTCGTCAACGCTCCGGGAACGGTCGACGCGGGCTACCGGGGCGAGATCCGCGTGTGTCTGATCAACCACGACCCGGAGCAGCCGGTGGTGCTGCGACGCTTCGACCGCATCGCGCAGTTGGTGATACAGCGGGTGGAGCACGCGGTGTTCCGGGAGGTCGGCCTGCTACCGGCGTCCGAGCGCGGCACGGGCGGTCACGGCTCTACCGGTGGTCACCGCACGCTTCCCGTCGCGGGGGAGAGCAGCACAGCGAGCAGAGAGGGCTGAAGCAGTGTTCCGGAGAGGGCACAGACGGCGCGGTGAGGACGCGAGGCCCGACGACGGCACCGGGCTCGACGACGGCACCGGGCCCGACAGCATCGGACCGGAGGAGTGGGACCCAGGCGTGGCGGAGACCGGCCCGTTCGACGGTGCGGAGCATCCCGCGGACGGCCGCAGCAGGCTCGACCTCGGGTCGGTCCGGCTGCCGGTGCCCGAGGGTGCGCAGCTACAGGTCGAGGTGGACCGCAACGGACCGGTCCTGGCGGTGCACCTGATGACCGGGCTCGGCCAGCTCACCGTCACCGCGTTCGCGGCCCCCCGCAGCGGCGGGCTGTGGGAGGAGGTGCTCGGCGAGATACGCACCCGACTGCACTCCGAGGGCGCACAGGTGCGGGTGCACGAGGGTGAGTGGGGGCGTGAGATCGCCGCCGTCACCGAGCAGGCGACGCTGCGCTTCCTCGGAGTGGACGGGCCACGATGGATGTTGCGTGGTGTCGCCGCCGGATCCGGTGAGCAGCTCGAACCGCTGGCCGAGCTGCTGCACGACGTCGTCCGCGGCACCGTCGTCGTGCGCGGCACCGAGCCGCTGCCGGTGCGCAGCCCACTACCGATACAGCTGCCCGAGCCACTCGCCGAGCAACTCACGCGGGACGGCGGGAACCAGCAGGACCAGACCCGACACGGCTAGGCTGGCGCCAGGTCGGGTCCGTCGAGGAACCCGTGATGCGGTCGGAGCGCGAGATGAGCAGCACCACTCCCGGCTACTGGCGGCGCATGGTCCGCCGTCTCACCACCGACGTCGAGGAGCTGGATGCCGACGACCTGTCCCACCGAGCCGAGCGGTCGGGAGCACGGCGCACCTGTGACTGCTCGGGCGGTGAGGAGGTCACAGTGCTCGGCCGGTTGCGTAGCGTGGAACTGTGCCCCCGGGAAGCCGTCGCGACGCTGGAGGCTGAGCTGTTCGACGGCACCGAGGGCATCACCCTGGTGTGGCTGGGGCGCAGGCGCATCCCGGGCATCGAGCCGGGCCGTACCCTCAAAGCCTCGGGCCGGGTCGCGATGCGGGACGGCCGCAAGGTCCTGTACAACCCCTACTACGAACTGCAGCGGAGTCGATGACGCAGCCAGGACACGCCGGCGGGCAGCACCGGCAGGACACCCCGTCGCACGAGGCCGACCCCCCGCCCGAACCCCGACCGGCGACGCTGCTCGAGCAGATGGGCGGCATCGGCGGCCTCGTGTCCTCGGTCATCCCGGTCATTGTGTTCGTGCTGGTCAACCCGCTGGTCGGGCTGCAGCCCGCCATCTGGACGGCGCTCGGCAGCGCTATCGTCGTCGGGGGCTGGCGGGTGATACGCCGGGAGCCGTTGCAACCGGCGGTCTCCGGCGTGCTCGGTGTCGCGATCTGCGCCTTCATCGCCTACCAGACCGGTGAGGCGCGGGGGTTCTTCCTCTACGGCATCTGGTACAGCCTCGTCGCCGGGATCGCGTTCGCGATCTCGATGGTGGTCCGCTGGCCGCTGGTCGGCGTGATCTGGTCGGGCCTGAACGGCTCGGGTTTCGGCTGGCGGGCACACCGGCGTGCCCGGCTCGGCTACGACGTCGCCACCATGGTCTGGGCGGTGTTCTTCTTCGCCCGTTTCGGTGTGCAGCACTGGCTCTACAGCGCCGAGGAGACCATCTGGCTCGGCGTGACCCGGCTGCTGATGGGCCTGCCGCTGACCGCGGTCGCGTTGCTCGTGACGATCTGGGCCGTCCGCCGCGCCAACCGGCTCACGGCTCCCGCCTGAGCACGATCCTCGGCGACCCGACCCTCAGCGACCCAGCCCCGCACCGCCCAGCGCGGCGCGGATGTCGGCCTCGACGTCCGCCGCGGCGACGAACAGCAGCTCGTCGCCACCCTCCAGCGGGTGGTCGCCCTGGGGCACGATCACCCTCCCGCCCCGCAGGATGGTGACCAGTGCGGCATCGGCAGGCAGCCGCAGGTCGCGCACCGGGTGCCCGGCAAGCGGGGTGTCCGATGGCAGGGTGACCTCGACCAGGTCGGCCTGCCCCTGGCGCAGCGTCATCAGCCGCACCAGGTCGCCGACGTTGACCGCCTCCTCGACCACCGCGGCGAGCATCCTCGGGGTGGACACGGCGACGTCGACCCCCCAGGCCTCGGTGAACAGCCACTCGTTGTGCGGATCGTTGACTCGTGCGGCCACTCGCCGGACCGCGAACTCGGTCTTGGACAGCAGAGCGACCACGAGATTGACCTTGTCGTCACCGGTGGCCGCCACCACCACGTCGCAGTGCTCCAGCCCCGCCTCCTCGAGCGAGCCGAGCTCGCAGGCGTCGGCGTAGACCCATTCGGCCTCCTCGACCTCGTGGGGGTCCATCTGCGCCGCATCGCGCTCGATGAGCATCACCTCGTGCCCGAACTCGATCAGCTCGGCGGCGATGGACCGGCCGACCGCGCCTGCTCCGGCGATGGCCACGCGCATCAGGACCTCCTCGACCAGTTCGTCCGGGGTCAGTCGTGCGGGGGCGGCGCGCTGGCCGCGGTGGTGACGTCGGTGACTGTGCCGGACACGGCGGCGGCATACACTTGATCCTCGGCCTGCAGCAGCGTGCGGCCCTCGGGCAGGACCCCGTTGCCGAACCGGACGATGAAGGCCACCCTGGCGCCGGCCGCGTCCTCCAGGTTACGAACGCTGCGGCCTACCCAGTCCTCGTGCAGCGGTAGTTGCAGGACGGCGACGGTGCCCGACGGGTCCCGCCATGCGGTGGCCACGCCCTCGGGCAGCAGCATCCGGAGGAACCGGTCGGTCGTCCACGGCACCGTCGCGACGGTGGGGATGCCGAGGCGCTCGTAGACCGCGGCCCGCTTGGCGTCGTAGATCCGGGCTACCACGCGCTGCACCCCGAAGGTCTCCCGCGCCACCCGGGCGGCGATGATGTTGGAGTTGTCGCCGCTGGAGACTGCGGCGAATGCGCCGGCCTCGTCGACACCGGCCTCGGTGAGCACCTGCCGGTCGAAGCCGACCCCCACCACCTGCCGGCCGTGGAAGTCGGCGCCGAGGCGGCGGAAGGCGTGCAGGTCCCGATCGATGACGGCGACCTGGTGGTCCAGGCGTTCCAGGGCCGTGGCGAGCCCGGCACCGACCCGCCCGCAGCCCATGATCACGACGTGCACGCGGTCTCTCCCCACGTCGACGGATGCGCTGGCACCGTACCGTCCGCAGGCCTCGTGCGGATCACGGGACCGGCCGATGACCGGTGCCGCGACCGCGCCGGCCGGGGCCCTAGGCTTCCGTCGTGTCGAAGCTCGTCACGGCAGCCAAGCGGATCCTCGTGGGCCGGCCGTTCCGAAGCGACCGGCTCAGCCGGACGTTGCTCCCCAAGCGCATCGCTTTGCCGGTGTTCGCCTCGGACGCCTTGTCGTCGGTGGCCTACGCGCCCGAGGAGATCTTCGTCGTCCTCTCGGTGGCGGGGCTGTCGGCGTACTCGTTCACGCCGTGGGTGGGGCTGGCGGTCGCCGTGGTGATGCTGGCGGTGATCACCAGCTACCGGCAGAACGTCCGCGCCTACCCGTCGGGTGGTGGCGACTACGAGGTGGCCACGACGAACCTGGGCAGCCGCGCGGGCCTGCTGGTGGGAAGCGCGCTGCTGGTCGACTACGTGCTCACCGTCGCAGTGTCGGTCTCCGCCGCGGTGGCGAACCTCGGCTCCGCGGCGGCCCTCGTGGCCGCCCACCGGGTGGAGTTCGCGGTCGCGGCGATCGTGCTCGTCACCGCGGCCAACCTACGCGGCACCCGGGAGTCCGGCAGCGCGTTCGCCGTGCCCACCTACGCCTTCATGCTCGCCGTATTCGGCATGATCATCTGGGGTCTGATCCAAATCTTCCTGCTCGGTGAGCCGTTGCGGGCGGCGTCGGCGGACCTGCAGCTGGTGTCACCTCCCGAAGCTCAGCTGTCCGGGGCGCTGCTGGCTTTCCTCGTGCTGCGGTCGTTCGCTCAGGGATCCGCCGCGCTGACCGGGGTGGAGGCGATCAGCAACGGCGTGCCGGCGTTTCGCAAGCCCAAGTCGCGCAACGCCGCCATCACGTTGCTGCTGCTCGGGGTGATCGCGGTGTCGATGTTGCTGGGGCTCATCGTGCTCGCCCGGTTGACCGGTGTGGTGATCGCCGAGGATCCGCAGACCCAGCTGCTCAACGCGCCGCTCGGCTACGAGCAGCAGACCATGGTGGCGCAGGTCGCGGGCGCGGTCTTCGGCACCTTCCCGGCCGGGTTCTTCTTCGTCACCGCGTCCACCGCGTTGATCCTGTTGCTGGCGGCCAACACCGCGTTCAACGGGTTCCCGGTGCTCGGGTCGATCCTCGCTCAGGACCGGTACCTGCCCCGGCAGCTGCACACCCGGGGCGATCGGCTGGCGTTCTCCAACGGCATCCTTTTCCTCGCCGGCGCGGCGATCCTGCTGGTCGTGGTCTTCCGCGCCCAGGTCACCGAACTGATCCAGCTCTACGTCGTCGGCGTGTTCCTGTCGTTCACGCTGAGTCAGGCCGGCATGGTGCGGCACTGGAATCGGCTGCTGGCCACCGAGCCCGATCCGGCGGAGCGGGCGCGGATGCGCCGGTCGCGCGCGGTCAACTCGTTCGGCCTGCTGATGACCGGCCTGGTGCTGATCGTCGTGCTGGTCACCAAGTTCCTGATCGGGGCCTGGATCGCGGTCGCGGCGATCGCGGCCAGCTTCGCGGTGATGACCGGGATCCGCAAGCACTACGACCGGGTCTCGCGAGAGCTGGTGCCGCGGCCGTCGGACGCGGTGCTGCCGTCCCGCAACCACGCGATCGTCCTGGTCTCCACCCTGCACCTGCCGACGCTGCGCGCGGTGGCCTATGCCCGGGCCACCCGGCCCGACATCCTCGAGGCGATCACCGTCAACGTCGAGGACAGCGCAACCCGCAGGCTGGTGGCCGAGTGGGAGCAGGCCAACCTCCCGGTGTCGCTGAAGGTGGTCGAGTCGCCGTACCGCGAGATCACCAAGCCGGTGGTCGACTACGTCAAGCGGATCCGGTCGGACAACCCCCGCAACGTCGTCACGGTCTTCATCCCGGAGTATGTCGTGGGCCACTGGTGGGAGCAGATCCTGCACAACCAGAGCGCGCTGCGGCTCAAGGGTCGGCTGCTGTTCGAACCGGGGGTGATGGTGACCAGTGTGCCGTGGCAGCTGCGCTCCGCGCAGCGGGTGACCGACCACGACAGCGTGGTGCCGGGCGCGATCCGCCGCGGCCTCGACACCGAACGCACGGACACCGAACGCACCGGCACCGAACGCACCGGCACCGAACGCACCGGCACCGAACGCACGGACACCGAACCGCAGTGAGCGAGCAGCCGGGCGGGGTCGGCAGGGAGCTGGACCTGCGGGTGGGGCCGGTGGCGCACGGGGGCTTCTGCGTGGCTCGCGAGCAGGGCCGGGCGGTGTTCGTGCGGCACGCGCTGCCGGGCGAGCGGGTTCGCGCAGTGGTGACCGAGGACCGGGGCGGTAGCTACTGCCGGGCCGACGCCGTGCAGGTGCTCGAGCCGGCTGCCGGTCGGGTGCCGGCTCCGTGCCCGGTGGCCGGTCCGGGCGGGTGTGGTGGCTGCGACTTCCAGCATGCCGACCACGGCACCCAACGCGGGCTCAAGGCGGCCGTCGTCGCCGAGCAGCTGCGCCGCATCGCCGGCCTGGACATCGACGTGACGGTCGAGGCGTTGCCCGGCGGCCCGCTGGGCTGGCGTACCAGGACCCGGCTGACCGCCGACGGCTCGGGCCGTGGCGGCTTCCGGGTCCACCGCAGCCACGACGTGGTGCCCGTCGACGGCTGCCCGATCACCGTAGCCGGGGCGTTGGACGGTGTGCTGGCCCGGCGATGGACGCCGGGCACCGAGATCGAGGTGGTGGTCGACGGCGAGGGCCACACGCACGTCGCCGAACTGCACCCCGGTCGGGCCCAGGAGCGGGTGCACGGCTCCGGCACGGCGGTGCAGCACGCTGCCGGGCGCCGCTGGGACGTGAGCGCGCGCGGGTTCTGGCAGGTGCATCCGGCAGCGGCGGGAGCGCTGGCCGGGATCGTGGGCGAGTGGGCAGCAGCACCGCCCGGCGGCTGCGCCTGGGACCTCTACGGCGGCGTCGGGCTCTTCGGTTCGGTGCTCGCCGGGCAGGTCGGCACGGCGGGCTCGGTGGTCGTCATCGAGTCCTCGAAGCGGGCGGTGGCCGACGGTGCGGCCGCGCTGGCGGACCTACCGCAGCTGCGGTTCGTCACCGGCCGGGTGGAGCGTGTGCTGCCGTGGCTGCAGGACACCCCGGACGTCGTGGTGCTCGACCCGCCCCGCCGGGGTGCCGGCAAGCAGGTCGCGGCCGCCGTGGCCGCGGCGAGCCCGGCCCGGATCGTGCACGTCGCCTGCGACCCGGCGGCACTGGCACGCGATGTCGCCGCCCTCGTCACCGCCGGCTACCGTATGGCGGCGTTGCGTGCACTGGACACCTTCCCGATGACCCACCACGTCGAGTGCGTCGCCCTGCTGCAGCGCACTCACGACCCAGCGCGGTAGATGGCGTCGTAGCCAGCCTGCTGTGCTGCGCGCTGCCCGGCCGTCGCTTCGGCCCGCGCCGCGCGGCCGGTGCCAACCGGGTAGCCGTGTTTCGCGAGGCGGTGCTCGCCGGTCTCTTCGATGTAGGCCACGGAGTAGATCAAACCAAGGCGTACCAGAGCCACTGCAGCGGGTTCGGACGGACAGCGGCCATACCCCGAGACTAGCCGTCCCGGCCTTGGTTCATCGCTGCCTGTGACGGAGCAGTTCGACCTCGAACCGGCCGGGGCGGCCGGCACGGAGGTTTGCTCGACGCCGCCGCCTGCGGGGCTCCGTAGACTGGCGGCCGGTCACGAGAGCCCGACCACGAACGAGGTGGGAGACGTTGAGCCTGCTGCACACCGTGCGGACCCCCGAGGACGTCCAGCGACTGGATGCGGACACCCTGGCTACGCTCGCCTCGGAGATCAGGACCTTCCTGGTCGACCGGGTGTCGCGCACCGGGGGCCATCTGGGCCCGAACCTGGGGGCCGTCGAGCTCACCCTGGCGCTGCACCGCGTGTTCGACTCGCCGCACGACCCGGTGGTCTTCGACACCGGCCACCAGGCCTACGTGCACAAGGTCCTCACCGGGCGGGCCGACGGGTTCGACCGGCTGCGCAAGCAGGGCGGGCTGTCGGGCTACCCGAGCCGTGACGAGAGCGAGCACGACTGGGTCGAGAACAGCCATGCCTCGACCGCGCTGTCCTACGCCGACGGGTTGGCCAAGGCGTTCGCGATCCAGCAAGCACGCCGCCACGTCGTCGCGGTCGTGGGGGACGGCGCGTTGACCGGCGGGATGTGCTGGGAGGCGCTGAACAACATCGCTGCGGGCCAGGACCGCCCGGTCGTGATCGTGGTCAACGACAACGGCCACTCCTACTCGCCGACGATCGGAGGCGTGGCCGACCACCTGAGCGCGCTGCGGCTGCAGCCGGTCTACGAACGCGCGCTGCGCAGCGGCAAGCAGGCCCTGGAAGCCACCCCGGTCGTCGGCCGGGCCCTCTACGCCGGGTTGCACGCCGCCAAGCGCGGTCTCAAGGACGCGCTCGCGCCGCAGATCCTCTTCGAGGACCTCGGCCTGAAGTACCTCGGCCCGGTCGACGGCCACGACCTGGGCGCCATGGAGAGCGCGCTGCGCCGCGCCAAGGACTTCGGCGGGCCGGTGATCGTGCACGCGGTCACCCGCAAGGGCAACGGCTACGGCCCGGCCCAGGGCGAGGCAGAGTTGATGCACCAGGTCAAGGTCATGGACCCGGGTACCGGGGAGCCGCTGTCCGTGCCCGCACCCACCTGGACCTCGGTGTTCACCGAGGAACTGATCCGTCTCGGTGAGCAGCGCGACGACCTGGTGGCCGTGACCGCCGCCATGCCTGGACCGACCGGGCTGGCCTCGTTCGCGCGCCGCTTCCCGCAGCGCTGCTACGACGTCGGCATCGCCGAGCAGCACGCGATGACATCGGCGGCCGGACTGGCGATGGGCGGCATGCACCCCGTGGTCGCGGTCTACTCGACGTTCCTCAACCGCGGCTTCGACCAGCTGCTGATGGACATCGGGCTGCACCGCCAGCCGGTGACGCTCGTGCTGGATCGTGCCGGTGTCACCGGCGAGGACGGCGCCAGTCACAACGGCATGTGGGACCTGTCGGTGCTGGGCATCGTTCCGGGCATGCGGGTGGCGGCGCCACGGGACGCGCCGACGCTGCGCGAGGAGCTCGCCGAGGCCGTCGCCGTCGACGACGGCCCCACGGCGGTGCGGTTCTGCAAGGGGCCGGTGATCGAGTCGGTTCCAGCGCTGGAGCGCACCGGCGGCGTGGACGTGCTGCGCCGCCCCGGCACCTCCGAGGGCGACGACGTGCTGCTCGTCGGCGTCGGGGCCTTCGCAGAGCTCGCGCTCGCCGCCGCGCAGCGGCTGGCCGACCAGGGGATCGGGGTCACCGTGGTCGATCCCCGCTGGGTCTTGCCGGTACCCGAGGTGCTGGTCGGGATGGCGACGACGCACCGTCTCGTGGTGACCGTCGAGGACAGCGGCCGCCATGGCGGGTTCGGCTGGTCGGTGGCTGCCGCACTGCGCGATGCCGAGGTCGACACCCCGCTACGCGATCTGGGCATCCCGCAGCGCTACCTCGAGCACGGTTCCCGTTCCGAGGTGCTCGCCACGGTCGGGCTCACCGCACAGGACGTGGCCCGGCGGGTGACGGGCTGGGCGGCCGGCCGGATCGGCCAGGCCGTGCCCGGGGACGCCACCGACCCCGCACCTCCCGCCGAGCCCCGCTGAGCGGGGTTACCGTAGGTATCGTGCGCATCCTGATCGTCGAGGACGAGGAGCCGCTGGCGGATGCGGTGGCTCGGGGGTTGCGTCGTGAGGGCATGGCCGTGGATGTCGCCTACGACGGGGACGCCGGGCACGAGAAGGCCTCGGTGACCCGCTACGACGTGGTCGTGCTCGACCGCGACCTGCCGGGGATGCCCGGCGACGAGCTGTGCCGGGAGATCACCGGGGACGGCTCGGTGACCCGGGTGCTGATGCTCACCGCCAGCGGTAGCGTCTCGGATCGGGTGTCCGGGCTGTCGCTGGGTGCCGACGACTATCTGGCCAAGCCGTTCGCGTTCCCCGAGCTGGTGGCGCGGCTGCGCGCGCTCGGCAGGCGGTCCACGCCGTCGACGCCTCCGGTGCTGTCCGCCCGCGACGTCGTGCTGGATCCCGCCCGGCGTACCGTGACCCGGGCCGGCGCGGGGGTCGAGCTCACCCGCAAGGAGTTCGGGGTGCTGGAGGTGCTGCTCACCGCGGGAGGCGCCGTGGTCAGCAGCGAGGAGCTGCTGGAGCGGGTGTGGGACGAGTACGCCGACCCGTTCACCACGACGGTGCGGGTCACGGTGATGACGTTACGCAAGAAGCTGGGCGAGCCCGGGATCATCGAGACCGTGGTCGGGTCCGGCTACCGGGTGCCGGACACGGGCCCGGGAGCCGCACCCGTGCCCGACTGAGCGGGCCGGTGAGACCCCGCCGCGGGCCGGGGCTGCGGGTCCGGCTGACGCTGCTCGCCACCGGCCTGTCGGCTGCGGTGAGTGGCCTGCTGCTGTGGCTGGGGTGGATGCTGGTCGGCTCCGTGATCGCCGCGGTGCCGCAGCTGCCACCGGGGCGCGTCGTCGAGGTCGACGGGGCACGGGTGGCGGCCCAGGACCTGGGACCCGCGCTGCGCGACGCCGCGCGGGAGCAGCTGCTCGTCGCGGGCGCGGTGGCGTTCCTGCTGGTCGTAGTGGCCACCGCGCTGCTCGCCTTCGTGATCACCGGACAGGTGCTGCGCCCGCTGCAGGAGGTGACCGCGACCGCGCGGCGGCTGTCGGCCGAGTCGCTGGGCCAGCGGCTGCAGCTGCCGGGGCCCCGCGACGAGGTCGCCGAGCTCGCGGACACCTTCGACGCGATGCTCGACCGGCTGCAGGCCGCGTTCGACGCGCAGCGGCGTTTCGTCGCCAACGCCAGCCACGAACTGCGCACCCCGTTGGCGGTGATCCGCACCGAGATCGACGTGACACTGGCCGACCCGTCGGCCGATGCAGCCGAGTTGCGCCGGATGGCCGGGGTGGCGCGGGACTCGACGCTGCGGGCTCAGCAGCTCGTGGACGGGCTGCTGCTGCTGGCCCGGACGCAGAGCGCGGGCCTGCTCACCCGGGAGCCGGTCGACCTCGCCCCGCTCGCCGCGACGGCCCTGCGGGTTGTCGACGCCGATGCGCGGTCCCGCGGGTTACGGCTGGTGGCCAGTACCGCGGCGGCACCGCTGGAGGGGGACCCGGCGTTGCTCGAGCGCGTCGTTGGCAACCTCGTGGAGAACGCGGTGCGCCACAACGTCGACGGTGGCTGGGTCCAGGTGTGCACGGAGGGTGGCACCGGCACCGCGGTGCTGCGGGTCAGCGGCTCCGGCGAGCCGGTGGCCGAGGATGACGTCGCGGGGCTCTTCGAGCCGTTCCACCGGGGTGGGGTTGCCCGTACCGCCCGCGACGGTGCCGGGCTCGGGCTGTCGATCGTGCGCGCCGTCGTCTCGGCACACGGTGGCACCGTGGCGGCCGAGCCCGTCGTCGGCGGCGGTCTCGCCGTCACCGTGGAGCTGCCCGGGGTTGGTAGCGGTTGACAGCGCCGGTCGGTGGGGTTGGTGGTACTTGAAGAGCCGCCTACTGGGCGCGCAGCGCGTCGGTGAGCGGTCCGACGGTGAGCTGGCGCTGCCACCGCCGGGCGCCGCCGGCCGCCAGCGCACCGTCCACCGCGCCGGGGTCGTCGGGCGCGGGCGGCTGCCAGCACAGCCGACGGACCAGGTCGGGCGCCAGCAGGTTCTGCACGGGCACCAGGTGGCGCTCGGCGAGCTCGGCCAGCGCGGCACGGGCGGTGGCCAACCGAGCTGCGGCGGCCGGGTCACGGTCCTCCCAGCGATTGGCCGGAGGCGGACCTTCCTGCGGCGGCTGGGTCGCCGGTAGCGCGGACCCGGCGAGCTCGCGGGCCGCCCGCAGCGCACCGGACCAGACGCGGACCCGCCGCCGCTGCGCGCGGCCGCCGAACACCGGCAGCGCCAGCAGCGCCGCCTCGTCCGCCGGGTCGGCCAGGGCGGCCGCCACGAGGGCCGAGTCGGGCAGTATCCGGCCGGGGGCGATGTCATGGTCGCGGGCACGCCGCTCGCGAGCCGTCCACAGTTCGCGAACCGCGGCGAGCTGGCGCGGCGTGCGGACCCGGTGGATGCCCGAGGTGCGCCGCCACGGCTCGGTGCGCAGCGCCGGGGGATCCGCCGTCCGGGCGGCCTCGAACTCCTCGATGGCCCATTCGGTCTTGCCCTGGGCTTCGAGCTCGCCGGCCATCGCATCGCGCAGCGGCAGCAGCAGCTCGACGTCGAGCGCGGCGTAGGCCAGCCAGTCGCGGGGCAGCGGGCGGCGCGACCAGTCCGCGGCGCCGTGGCCCTTCTCCAGCCGGTAGCCGAGCAGCTGCTCCACCAGCGGGCCCAGCCCGACCCGCGGGAAGCCGGCGAGGCGTCCGGCCAGCTCGGTGTCGAACAGCCGTGCCGGCGCGAACCCGAGCTCGGCCAGCGACGGCAGGTCCTGCGAGGCGGCGTGCAGCACCCACTCCGCAGGGTTGAGCACCTCCGCGACCGCCCGCAGGTCGTCGACGGCGGTCGGGTCCAGCAGCACGGTGCCGCTGCCGGCCCGGCGCAGCTGCACCAGGTAGGCACGCTGCGAGTAGCGGTATCCCGACGCGCGCTCGGCGTCGACCGCGACCGGACCGGTACCGCCGGCGAGCGCGACGACCGCCGCATCGAGCGCGGCGGCCGTCGCCACCACCGGTGGGACGCCACCGGCGGGCGCGAGCAGCGGAACCGCCTCGCTCAGCGGATGACCCCGGCCCGCATCGCCAGCGCCACCATCTGCGCCCTGTCGCCGGTGCCGAGCTTGCGGCCGATCCGGGACAGGTGGCTCTTCACGGTCAGCGCCGACAGGCTCAACGCCCCGCCGATCTCCTTGTTCGACTGTCCGTCTGCGACCAGCTGCAGCACCTCGAGCTCGCGCGCGGACAGCTCCCGCGGTGTGTTGTCGGTGCCGGTGACCCTCGTGCCGGAGGCCAGCAACGGCGCGACGTTCGGATCCGCGTACAACCCGCCGTCGAGCACCCGCCGGACCCCGTCGCTCACCATCGACGCTGAGGCCGACTTGAGCAGGTAGGCCTGCGCCCCGGCCTGGAAGGCCGACCGCACCGCAGCAGGTTCGTCGGACGAGGCGAGCACGACGATGCGCTGCCAGCCCTGCGAACGCAGCTCGCCCACCAGGTCGAGCCCGCTGCCGTCGGGCAGCGTCAGATCGAGTACCGCGATGTCACACGGACCGCAAGCATGCGCCCGGGCCCTCGCCTCGCTCACCGAGGCCGCCTCGTGGACGGTGCCGGCGCCCATCGAGGTCAGCCGGGAGGCGATCGCCTCCCGCAGCAGCGGATGGTCGTCGACCACCAGCGCCGAGAACAGCTCCTCCCGCGGGTGCGGGACCATGGACGCCGGCAGGGTGCCGGACGGTGTCGACCGGACGGCCGCACCGTATGCGACAGCAGCCACGTCGCTACCTCCCTGGAGTCGGTCGTGCCCCCCGACCGCACCGGGACCCCGTCCGAACAGCCGCGCCGCCACTCGACCGGGGGTGGTGTCGTACGGGGAGAGTAACTGCCCAAGCTCGTCCGCGGGGTCATTCGGCGCAGTAACTTGGTGGTGTCGGCGTGGCGTACGCCATCGAGGGTCGCACGATCGGCGGAGGTCTTGTGGCTGCTGTAACGCCAGGGCGGCCCGTGACGACAACGCCCGACCAGCGGTGACGCGAACGGTCGGGGTCAGGAGTTGCGCTGAACGAGTGGCGCAACTCCGACCGGCGGCAGGCCCGCGGCCACGGCGATCAGCTCGCAGAACGCTTCCGCGTGCGGGAGCAAGTCCTCGCCCAGCGGGGTCCACGACGCGCGCAGCTCTACGTCGTCGGTGCGCTCCGGCCCGGCGATGTCCCCGAATCGGGCCGAGGAGGTCTGCGTGACGGTACCCCCGAGTGCGGTGCACCCAGCCCCGGCAGCGTGCAGCGCCTCGGTGAGCCACGACCACCCGACGCCGGGCAGCAACGGGTCCCCGGCGACTTCGGTCTCGAGCTCGGCGCGGAGGTAGGCGACCACGCGCAGCACGCCGTCCCAGGAATCCTGGCCATCGGGGTCGTGCAGCAGTACCAGGCGCGCGGTGACCAGCTCACGGTCGCCGTCGTCGATCCGACCGGCCAGGGCGTGGCTGAACGGGGCGAGTCGCTGCGGCGGGCGGATCCGTTCGAGCCGTACCTCGGGCCGGGGCTGCACTCGGCCCAGCGTGGACACCGCCCGGCGGAACACCTCCGGCGGCGGTGGCCCCTCCCACGTGTCGGTCACGACGCCCGGGGCCGCCTGCGCTCGCGGACCGACGCGGGACCAGGCGTGGCCCACCACAGCTCGATCCCGCCCCCGCAGTCCACACACACCGCGACGGGAGCAGGGTCGTCGGGCAGCGTCACGGTCTCCACCGTAACGTCGGCACGGCACCCGGGGCACCAGGCGATCTCGATGCCGACCTGCTGGTCATCGCCGATTCGTTGGTTATGAGGGTCGGGGCGCACGTGCACCTCCCGGTGGCGGTGGGAATCATCCGGCGACCGCAACCACGGTCGCACGCCGTGTGCCGCGCGCCGCGCCGCCACGCCGGGGCGGGTGCAGCGCGTGCGATGATGACCCAGAGATGAGGAACGCCGAGACGACCCCGGTCCCCGGCCCGGTGGCCGCGCGCCGGGCCCTGCCCGAGTCCCCGCTGCTCATCGCGGCTCGGGGGCAGCGCCCGGACCGGTCGCCGATCTGGTTCATGCGCCAGGCCGGACGCTGCCTGGCCGACTACCGCAGGCTGCGCGAGCGGTACCCGATCATGACCCTGGCCAAGACCCCCGAGCTGTGCGCCGAGGTGACGATGATGCCGGTCACCGCCTTTGGCGTCGACGCGGCCGTCCTGTTCGCCGACATCAT
>WHSY01000449.1 GCA_009379815.1 Pseudonocardiaceae bacterium | reverse complement strand
GAGGCCCGCGGCGCCCACGAACAGCGCCAGTGGCTGCTGCCAGGCGGCTGCCAGGAGCAGGCCGGATCCTCCGGCGAGCGCCGCGACGCAGAGTCGCCAGCGCGGGCCGAAGCGTCGCAGGCCCCGGCCGGCGCCGAGCAGCACCAAGGTGAAGACCACGATGGCTCCGGCGAACACCCCTGCGGCACCGCCCTGCGGCAGCCCCACGTCCCGGGCCGCGTCCTCGGCCACCAGGCTCCAGGCGAAGAGGGTGCCTACCGCCGTGTTCGCGGCCACCCCGGCCAGCACCAGCCGAGAAGTGGGCGGCCCACCGCGCACGGGTGGGCTCGAGGTCACGAGTTGCCGAGCACCGTGTCGACCACGGCCTCGGCCAGCTCGGGAGTGGCGGCTACCACCCCGCTCCAGCGTCGGGTCAGGTCCAGGTCGAGCTCGAGGGGGCGGCCGTGCACGTCGGTCACCACGCCGCCTGCGGCCGGGACGAGCACCGCTGCTGCGGCGAGGTCGACCAGACGATGCACGTCGCCGCCGGGGTCGACGAAGGAGTCGACGGCTCCGCTCGCGACCAGCGCGGCATCCAGCGTCGAGCACCCGAGCACCCGGACCCGGTCGGCGACACCGGACGATGTCC
>WHSY01000448.1 GCA_009379815.1 Pseudonocardiaceae bacterium | reverse complement strand
ACGGCACCTTCCGGCGGACCCTCACCGGCGGCCACCTCCGCGGACCCGTCGTCGTCACCCACACTCACAACGACCGGGCGGTCCGGACCGCCTACGCGATCGCCTCGCGACTGGCCCGGCAGGCAGGAGCCGCACTGGGCGGGGGGCGCGACGACCCGTACGGCGGGATCGGGGCCAACGGCGCCGTCCGGACCCGGGAGGCCGACGACTCGGTAGCGCTGCAGGACGTCGGGTACCGGTACTCGTTCCGGCCCGGCGGCATCCACAACCTCCGGGCCGACCGGTTCATCGCCGGTCACGGCAGCGTCACCGGACGGCAGGTCGCCCACGCACTGCTGGCGGCGATGACCGCGACGCCGTAGCTATGGGGTAGGAGCTCACATCACCGGCGTAGGCACCGTCGTTCACCAGTTGCGCACCTCGCGTGCCCACGCCGACAGCCCTCGGGCGAACCCTTCCAGGTCGCGGGGAGACAGACTCTCCAACACCTTTAGCAGGGGCGCTGCGCGCTGCGCGACGAAAGCCTCGACCGTCGCCCGGTGCGTCTCGGCCAGGGCAGCCAGGGTGCGGCGACGGTTGCTCGGGTCCTCCCGCCGCTCGACCAGCCCGGCGCGACTGAGATCGCCGA
>WHSY01000447.1 GCA_009379815.1 Pseudonocardiaceae bacterium | reverse complement strand
ATGGTGCGCTCGTGGAAGTCCTGCACGTGTGACGGCGCCAGCCGGTCCACGTGATGGTCGCGCTTGAACGCCTCCACGTCGGTGGGCAGCTCGGCGAGCGCGGCCCGCGCGGCCTCCTCGGGTGCGTGCACGTCGTCGTAGAAGCCGGGGATCAGGAGACGGCCGTCGGCACCGCGCATCGAGGCGAGCAGCTCGACGAGCTCCCAGGCGGGGTTGGGCAGCAGGTTGCCCATGTGCCCTGAGTGGTAGTCGCGGTCAGCGCCGGTCACCTCGATCTCGAAGGCGATCAGCCCGCGTACCCCCATCGACAGCACGTACCGGCCGTCCGCGTGGACGGGGCCGTCGGAGAGGTACACGAGGTCGGCGGCGAGGTCGTCGCCGTGCTCGCGGATCACGTCGGGCAGGTGCGGGCTACCGCTCTCCTCCTCGCCGTCGACGATGAAGGTGAGGTTCACCGGCGGGCCGCCCGCGGCGGACCGCCAGGCGCGGTGCGCCATCAGCTGCGCGACGATCTGGCCCTTGTTGTCGCCGGCTCCTCGCGCGTAGATGCGTCCGTCGCGGACGGTCGGTTCGAACGGCGGTGACAGCCACTCGTCGTCCGGCTCGGTCGGCTGGACGTCGTAGTGGCCG
>WHSY01000446.1 GCA_009379815.1 Pseudonocardiaceae bacterium | reverse complement strand
ATCTCGACATCGAACTCCCACTCCTCCGGCGGTGCCAAGAAGATCAGATCGTCGAGCTCGACGATCGTCGCACCCGCAGCCACGGCGTCGACCATCTCCGCGTGATAGATGTCGGCGAGATCGCGCAACAGCGCCCTGCGGTCGCGGTAGTGCTCATCCTTGACCACAGCAGAGATCTGTACCGGCCCCATGCTGAAGAACGCCTTCACCGGCCTGTCGGTACAGCGCTGCGCCAGGCTCCAGTTGAGCGCGTGGCGCATCGGACCCCTGCCCACCCTGCCCACCACGGCCATCTCGGCACTCAAGGCTGCTTCCATCACCTCGCTGAGCCCGCCCGACTCCAACGATGCGGCGACCTCGCTCTCATGAGCGGCCGAGCCCGGGAACAGGCTGCTCGCCGACACCTGCGGGCGGATCTCGATCCCGTCCATGCGCTCCAGGTTGTAGAGCAGGAACGACGCGATGAAGCCCTGGTGCTTGTCGTACCAGAGATGGCCGTCACAGAGTACGTCGATGTCGGCTTCCTCCTGGTCGCCGACCATTGCTCGAGTCGCGTCCTTGTAGGCCTGGGCGAAGTCCAATGCCACGTAGCCTAAGTGGATCAAGGACCTGACCTGGTAGTTCCTGATC
>WHSY01000445.1 GCA_009379815.1 Pseudonocardiaceae bacterium | reverse complement strand
CTACGGCCCGCTGGCGGCCGTGGCGCTGCTCGCAGCCTGGGCCGCGGCGGCACTGCTCGCCGGGTGGACATGCCTCCTGCGCCGGGACGCCTGACCGGCTCGGCCACGCCGGGCCCGTGGCGTTACCGGCCCCCGTGGCGCTACCGTCATAAGGGGAGGAGGCGCCGGCGGACGGAAGGGGGTGCACGAGGTGGCGACGGCTCAGCCGGGCGTCGCGCCCGTCGAGACGGACGAGCCGGGTGGCGACGAGGTCGTCAAGCCCGACCGGCCCTGGGTCGTCATCGTCTGGAACGACCCCATCAACCTGATGTCGTTCGTCACGATGGTGTTCCAGAAGTTGTTCGGCTATTCGCTGGAGAAGGCGACGAAGCTGATGCTCGACGTCCACCACAAGGGACGTGCGGTCGTCTCGAGCGGCACGCGGGAGAGGGCGGAGTTCGACGTCGCCCGGCTGCACGCGCACGGGCTCTGGGCGACGATGCAGCACGATGAGTGAGGGACGCGGGTTCTTCCGCCGGCCCCGCCCCCGGATCGCGCGCGTGGGGCGGGGGCGCTTCCGGCTCCACCTGCCGGAGGAGGAGCGCGCGCTCATCCGCCATCTGCTCCCGAGCCTCAGGGAGTTCGTGGAGTC
>WHSY01000444.1 GCA_009379815.1 Pseudonocardiaceae bacterium | reverse complement strand
CCGGCTTGGTCACGTTCGAGACCGTGTCGCCCTTCACGCCCGGGTCGGTGCGGACGACGGCCAGCTCGACGAAGGTGGGCAGCTCGGCGCGGAAGGCCCGCTCGCGCACGAACAGCACCTGGACGTCGGTGTTGGGCGCCAGCAGGTCGACGCTGTCGACCGCCGCGGCGTCGATCGCGATCTGCTCGTAGCTGGTCTTGTCCATCAGGAAGAGCTGGTCGCCGTCGCGGTAGAGGAACTCCATCGTGCGGGTCTCGGTGGTCACCCGCTCGACCTTCTCGCCGGCGCGGAAGGTGCGCTCGACCACCGCGCCGCTGGCCATGTTCTTGAGCTTGGTGCGCACGAAGGCGCCGCCCTTGCCCGGCTTGACGTGCTGGAAGCTGACGACGCTCACGAGGTCGCCGTCGATGTCGAGCACGTAGCCGTTCTTGAGGTCGTTGGTCGTGATCGCCACCCGACTCCTTCCTATTCCACGATCCTCAGTCCCTTGGGGGTGCGCGAGAGCACCTCGGCGCCCTCCTCGCCGAGGACCACCAGGTCCTCGATGCGCACTCCCCCCTCTCCCTCCAGGTAGATGCCCGGCTCGATCGTGATCGCCATGCCGGCGTCGAGGCGCTCCTCGCTGCTCGGGC
>WHSY01000443.1 GCA_009379815.1 Pseudonocardiaceae bacterium | reverse complement strand
CAACCGATCGCTGAGCTGGCCAAGCGGCTGGAGATCAGCGAGTCGTGTCTGCGTCGCTGGATGGCCCAGGCCGATGCCGGCGAGAACGGCAGCGATACCCGGTTGAACTCGGCGGAGAAACGTGAGCTCACCCAGCTACGCCGCGATAAGCGACGGCTGGAGATGGAGAACGAGATCCTCAAGCGAGCGGCTGCGTTCTTCGCCAAGGAAAACGTCCTCCCAAACTGAAGTATCGGCTGGTCCGCGAGGTTGCCGAGGACGGAATCGACGTCTCGGTGGCCTGCCGAATACTCGATGTATCGCGGTCGGGATATTACGACTGGCGCGGCCGCCCACCATCGGCCCGCGCAGAGGAGAACGACGTGCTGCTGAAACAGATCCAGGAGATCCACGAACAGTCCCGCGGTACCTACGGCTGGCCCCGGGTGCACGCCGAGCTGCAGCTCGGGCTGGGCGTCGAGGTCAACCACAAGCGCGTGGCCCGGCTGATGCGCGAGGCCGGGCTGCAGGGCCTGTACCGCCGCCGCCGACGCGGCTGCACGATCCGCAACCCGGCCGACGATCTGGCCACGGACCTGGTCAACCGCCAGTTCACCGTGGACGGGCCGGACCGGCTGTGGCTGACCGACATC
>WHSY01000442.1 GCA_009379815.1 Pseudonocardiaceae bacterium | reverse complement strand
CCCACCATGGACGGTGCCGAGCACGCCCACTACCAGCTGGCCAACGCGCACCGGATGCGCCACGGGGTCATCGTCGGCACCGACGAGGCCCGCGTCGCCAACCTAGCGACCGTGCTGGCCGTCTCGGCGCGGGCGGCGAGGCCGCTGGTCACCACCTACATCGCCGAGCACGTCACCAACACCGCGCTAGCGGAGAGGTCCAGCGTGCTCATCGACGGCACCGGCACCGCCGACGTCGCCGACACCGCGGTCGCCGCGCTCGCGGCGACCAGCGGCGTCTCCTCCACCGCACAGCACGCGGCGACCAGCGCGCCGAGCACACACCCCACCCCGGTGACCCGCGTCATCAGCGCGTGGCCGGTGCCGACCCCCACCACCGACGCGCCGTCGGTGACGTAGTCGACGGCACCGCTGACCGCGACCGTCGTACCCTCCCGACCGGCCAGCTCGAACGCCGACGTAAGCGCGGACGCCGAGTCGGTCACCGAGTCCACACCGCGCGCGGTGCCGGTGGCGCCGGCCAGGCTGAGCACCTCCGACGGGTTACCGCGGACCACCGTGGGGCTCGTCGTGAGCAGCTCGGTCGCCAGCCGAGTCCGAAACGTCAACGCCCCGACCGCGACCGGGTCCAGC
>WHSY01000441.1 GCA_009379815.1 Pseudonocardiaceae bacterium | reverse complement strand
ATGTCGTAGCCGTGTTCCTTGATGTACTTCTCCAGAGCCTGTTTGTAGCGCACCGCGTGCAGCCGCGAGGCGGTGACCACCATCGCCTTCGCCTTGCCCCCGATCCGGTGGGCGACCGAGTTACGGAAGTGCTCGACGATCACCTCGGCCTTCTGGGCCAGGTTGTGCTCGTGCAGGCTCACGAACCGCGTGATCGCCGCCTTCGCCTTTGATGAGTCGTAGGCGGGGTCGTCCTCGATCGCCTTGCCGATGTTCCAGTAGGTCTCGTAGGTCACGTAGGTCTTCAGCACGTCGAGAATGAAGCCCTCTTCGATCGCCTGGCGCATCGGGTAGAGGTGGAAGGGCTCGTGCCTCTTGGTGTCGGGGTCGAGCCGCCCGAACAGCTCCAGAGTCCTCCCCTTCGGCGTCGCGGTGAAGGCGAAAAAGCTGAGATTCGGCTGTTTGACGCGCGCCGCGGCGGCCTTGGCCAGCGCCTCTTCGGCCGGGTTCACAGGTTCCGGGGCAAATCCGGCGTCCTCCACCTCCGCCGCGTCGAGTTGCTGTTCCTCCGTCTTCTGCGCCAGCACGACTTTCAGGTCTCTGGCCGACTCCCCCGTCTGCGACGAGTGCGCCTCGTCCACGATCACGGCGTAGG
>WHSY01000440.1 GCA_009379815.1 Pseudonocardiaceae bacterium | reverse complement strand
GAGGGCGTCCGGCAGGGCATGCGCGACTGGGGCCCATCGCGGTCAGAGCCATACTGGACCCCGATCGCGTGGGGCGACGTCGAGCCCAGGCTGCCGTTCGTCACATACCGCGACGGGCTCACCGTATGGATCGACGACCTGCGCTGCGAGGTGCTGCATGTAGGCGGGCCGGCGCACACGCGGAACGACTCGGTAGTGTGGATCCCGGAGCGCAAGGTGCTGTTCGCGGGCGACCTCGTCTTCAACGGCGGCACGCCGTTCGTCGTGCAGGGCTCGGTCGCCGGCAGCATCCAGGTGCTCGAGGAAGTGGTCGCCCCGCTGGGCGCCGAGACGATCGTGCCAGGACATGGCCCGATCGCCGGTCCCGACCTCGTCGAGGAGGTGCTCGGCTACCTACGGTTCGTGATGCAGCTAGCCAGAGCGGGCCGCGAGGCCGGGCTGAGCCCGCTGGAGGTCGCCTATGACACCGACCTCGGAGGGTACCGCGACTTGACCGACTCCGAGCGACTCGTCGGCAATCTGCACCGCGCCTACGCGGAGCTCGACGGCGTCGCCCCCGGCGAGCCGATCGACATGGCTATGGCTTTCCAAGACATGATCAAATACAACGGCGGCGACCTGCTACACAGCCACG
>WHSY01000043.1:37817-38047 GCA_009379815.1 Pseudonocardiaceae bacterium | reverse complement strand
GATCGCTCGGGCGGTCTCCATCTGGCCGGTCATGGCCGCACCTCCCTCGCAGTCTCCAGCAGCGTGGTGAGGGTGTCGTCCCACGTCGCCACGCCGCGTTCGAGCTTGAACCTGGCCAGCTCGTCGATCGTCTCCCGGTGCAGCCGCAGCCACCCCTGATCGGGGAAGAAGGTATCCATCATCTCGCGCCATACCGCCACCGGCGTCCGGTGCGACGTCTCGAGATGCCA
>WHSY01000043.1:0-37807 GCA_009379815.1 Pseudonocardiaceae bacterium | reverse complement strand
GTGAAGCCGGCGACCACCGTCGAGGTGTTGGCGAACTGGAACGGCTTGAGCGTCGAGCCCCAGCGCGACCGCTCACCGAACAGCTCCACGAGCTGCTCGGCCTCGCGCTCTCCGTAGTTGCGCCGCTGCGGCTCGATGCGGATCTGGCAGCGCAGCGCGATGGTGTGCACCGGCACGCCGGTGCTCTCGTCGACGCGCAGCCGGAACACCAATGTCGGGCCCGCTGCGAATCGGTCGGGTTTGACGTCGATGCAGGTGAACGACAGATCAGTCATCCCGCACCTCGACTTGTTCGCTGAACCCCCGCAGGTCGTTGAAGAAGCCGTCGATGGCGGTCCAGGCCTCCTCACCCCCGTCGAAGCCCTTCCAGTACGTGCGGACGAGGCCGACCAACTGGTAGCAGGCGTCGATCGGCACGAGGAAGCACTCGAACCCGCCGTCGTCGGTCTTGTTCACCAGCAACGCCTCGACGTCGGGGGTGAGGTCCGCGACCGCCGGCGTCGCGTCGAGCAACTCCGACCACGCGTCGAGCGGGAGTAGCGACTCGGTGGCCCCAGCCGGACTGGGGTAGAAGGCGACCGTCTCCTCCATCGCGGAGTTGGTGAAGAAGAACGCCATCCGCACCGGGATGCCGATCGACTCCCAGGTGGCCGCGGCGAGCGGGACCGAGGGGGCGTACCGGTACCGCTCGGGAACCGCGCGGAACCGGCCGCCGCCGGCACCCTCGGGCCCGAACAGCAGATAGCAGGGCCGGCAGGTGCACTTCAAGGCGCGGGTCTGGACGTCGACGACGTGCGCGTGCCCGCTGCCGGGCCCGTGCTCGGGACCGATGGGTTCGGCACACATCTCGCACCGTTCGCCCGGAGCCGGCGGCTCCTGCTGCTCCGGCTGCTCCGCCGCGGGCGGGGCAGGCGTAGCGAAGCGACGCAGTCCCGTCCTCATCACACCTCCCTCATGACCGTCATGACGACCCAGCGTGCACGGGAGCGGCGATCCGCACGCCGTCCCCTTCCGCGAGCAGCGGTAGCGGATCGAGGTGCAGTCCGGTGTCGCCACCCGCACCGCGGCCCGCACGGACCACGTCGTAGCGCTGGTCGCACGCCACGCACCGCAGCAACGCACCCTCCAGTACCGCGTCGCCCAGACCGCCGCCGCAACCGGCGCAGCGGTCGGCATAGGCGTAGAGGTTGCCCGCCACGTTGCACACCACCGCGGCCGTAGCGGAGACCTGGGTGGCGATGAGCCTGCCCTGGCCGAGCTCGCCCAGCCCGTCCATCTGCACCCAGGTCGCTGCCGGCGCAGCGGGCTCCTTGTCGGCGGGAGACAGCGGGAGCAGCGTCCGGCCCTCCGAGTCGGTCGCGTCGAGGCCCGAGCCAGGGGAAGTCACGCCATCGACGTCGACTCGGGTGACCTCCGGCGCGGCGTCCTCGATCGCCTTCTCGATCGCGAGATTGACGGTGACCGCGGACGACGGGCAGCCGTCACAGCTGCCCGCCAGCCGCAGTTGCACCACGTTGTCGGAATCCAGCCCCAGGTACTCGACGTCGCCGGCGTGCGAGCCGAGGTAGGGCCGGACCGTCTCCAAGGCGGCGAGTACCCGCTCCTCGGTGCTGCGCGGGTGCAGATCGTGCAGCACCAGCAGGCTCGCCACCAGCTTGTCGTCGAGAAGCGGTGTCAAGGCAGGCTCGTCGAGGAGTTCTACGATGCGGGCCAGGCCCGCACCGTAGAACTCGACGAGCAGCCCGACGAGCTCCTCAGCCTGCCCGGCGACCGCCGGGTCGGAGGCCGAGCCGAGCTGCGCGAGCAGCTCCTCGACCCGCGACCCGACAGCCTGGGCGTCGGGTGCATCGGTTTCCGGCACAGTTCAGTCGCCTGCCTGGTTGAACGCGTGCGGAGTGTGCATCTTCTGCATTTCCTTGCCCTCCCCGAGGTACATGTGCACCCCGCAGGGCAGGCACGGGTCGAAGCTGCGCACCGCGCGCATGATGTCGATGCCCTTGAAGTTGTCCGGCGGATTCTCCTCGAAGATCGGCGTGTTCTGCACGGAGTCCTCGTAGGGGCCCGGAGTGCCGTAGACATCGCGGACACTGCCGTTCCACGGGGTCGGCGGGTACGGGTGGTAGTTGGCGATCTTCCCGTTCTGGATCACCATGTGGTGGGAGAGCACCCCCCGAACCGCCTCCGTGAACCCGACGCTGATGGCTTCCTTGGGCACCTTGAACGGCTCCCAGGTCTGGGTGTTCCCGGCGCGTACCTCGGCCAGCGCATTCTCCACGGCGTGCAGCGCGATACCCGCGGCGTATGCCTGGAAGTAGGTCCGGGCGCGGTTGCGCTCGATCGCGTTCGACAGCGGCCTGCCCGCCTTGTCGTGCGGGATCTTCCACTCGAACGTCGCCTCGGGCTTGGTCATCGACTTCGGCAGGTTGATGACCACGCTGTTGCCCGTCGCCTTGACGAAGCCGACGTCGACCAGCCCGGACAATGCGGTGGCCCACAGCCGGGCGATCGGGCCGCCGCCGGTGTCCAGCGCGAGGTGGTCCGTGCCGTCGAACCAGCGCGGCGACATCGTCCAGCTGTACTTGCCCTCGAAGTCGCGCTTCTGCGGCTTGGGAATCGTGTGCTGGTTCCACGGGTGACGGCGGTCGACCGGGTTGCCCAGCGGGTCCCTGTCGACGAACATCTCCTGGTTGTCCCAGTCCTCGTAGTAGGACGAGCCGAG
The DNA here is from genome assembly GCA_009379815.1 of Pseudonocardiaceae bacterium. Lineage (GTDB taxonomy): Bacteria > Actinomycetota > Actinomycetes > Mycobacteriales > Pseudonocardiaceae > WHSY01. The sequence goes on along the minus strand of WHSY01000043.1, from coordinate 35,088 downwards.
CAGGATCCGCATCCCGAGGTTGATCTTCACGAGATCGTTGGTGACGAGCTTGCCGTCCACCACCACACCCGGGGTGACGAACATCTTGCGACCCCAGTCGGTCATGTTCCGGTAGTTGAAGTCGCAGGCGTCCGGGTCATTCAGAGCGCCCCAGCAGCCCAGCAGCACACGGCGCCGACCGACCTCTTCGTACCCGGGCAGCGCCTCGTAGAAGAAGTCGAACAGGTCGTCGTGCAACGGCACGATGCGCTTCATGAACTCCACGTAACGCATCAGCCGGACGTAGTAGTCGGTGAACAGCTGGTGCGTCGCGACCGTGCCGACGCCGCCGGGGTAGAGCGTGGAGGGGTGCACGTGGCGTCCCTCCATCAGGCAGAACATCTCCCGGGTGTAGCGGCTGACCTGCAGCGCCTCGCGGTAGAACTCGCCCTCGAGCGGGTTGAGCGAGCGCATGATGTCGCCGATCGTCTTGTACCCGTGCTCGGCGGCGTGCGGCGCCTCGGTGCGGTTGGCCAGGTCCAGGACGCCCGGGTTGGTCTCGGCGACCATCTTCTCGCAGTAGTCGACCCCGACCAGGTTCTCCTGGAAGATGTTGTGGTCGAACATGTACTCGGCGCATTCGCCCAGGTTGATGATCCATTCACCGAGATGCGGCGGGCGCACCCCGTAGGCCATGTTCTGGTTGTAGACCGAGCACGTGGCGTGGTTGTCCCCGCAGATCCCGCAGATCCGGCTGGTGATGAAGTGCGCGTCGCGCGGGTCCTTGCCCTTCATGAAGATCGAGTAGCCGCGGAACACCGAGGACGTGCTGTGGCACTCGGCCACCGTGCCCTGCGAGAAGTCGATCTTGGTGTAGATGCCCAGGCTCCCGACGATCCGAGTGATCGGATCCCAGGCCATCTCGACGAGGCCGGTGTCCTGCGAACTACCGGTGCCATGCTTCGGGGCTGTCGTTGTCATCGTATCGACACCTTTCCTGCCGGTCCGGTCACCAGGACGGCTTGTAGCCGGTGGTCAGTTGACGGCCCTTCTTGCGCCACTTGGGCTCGTCGTCGAGCTTCTTCATCGTGAAGTTGCGCAGCGGCCGGATCACCATGCCGTAGGTCGAGCTCGCTGCCCCGGAGACCTTCGAACCGGGCGGGGCGTCCATGAACGGCATGAACTTGTCCGGGAATCCCGGCATGGTGCAGCCGATGCAGATCCCGCCGACATTCGGGCAACCGCCGATCCCGTTGATCCAGCCACGCTTGGGCACGTTGCATTTGACCACCGGGCCCCAGCACCCGAGTTTCACCAGGCACTTCGGAGAGTCGTACTCCTTGGCGAACTCGCCCTGCTCGTAGTAGCCGGCCCGGTCGCAGCCCTCGTGCACGGTGGCGCCGAAGAGCCACGTCGGCCGCAGCTGTTCGTCGAGCGGGATCATCGGGGCCTGCCCGGCCGCCTGGTAGAGCAGGTAGAGGATCGTCTCGGACAGGTTGTCACCCTGGATCGGGCAGCCCGGCACGCAGACGATCGGGATCCCGGCCTTGGACTTCCAGTCCCAGCCGAGGTAGTCGGGCACGCCCATCGCTCCGGTCGGGTTGCCCGCCATCGCGTGGATGCCGCCATAGGTGGCGCAGGTGCCCACCGCGAGCACGATGGTGGCCTTGGGGGCCAACCGGTCGAGCCATTCGCTGGTGGTGATCGGCTGGCCGGTGTCGGGGTTGTTGCCGAACCCGCACCAGTAGCCTTCCTTCTTGATCGACTCGTTCGGGATCGAACCCTCGATCACCAGCACGAACGGTTCCAGGTCGCCGCGGTCGGCCTTGTGGAACCACTCGATGAAGTTGTCGGCGCCCTGCTCGGGGCCGCATTCGAAGTCGATCAGCGGCCAGTGCACCGCGATCTTCGGCAGGCCGGGCAGGGCGCCCAGCGCGATCTCCTCGATGCTGGGCTGGGTGGCCGCGGTCAGCGCCACCGAGTCGCCGTCACAGCTCAGCCCCGCATTGATCCACAGAATATGGACCGGTGCTTCTTCTTGTTCGGTGGGAGCGGCTTGGTCAGTGGGTGTCGTCATTGTTCACTCCAGGAGCGATCGTGTGTCGCTCTGTTGTCCCGGATGTGTTCGGTTGCGCCGAGGGCTCGAATGTGGTTGAGCGTGAGCTCCCACAGCGCGTGGTACACCGTCGTCTGCGCCTCCTGGATCCGGTGAACGGACGCGGACGGCACCACGAACAGGTGGTCGACACTGTCCAGTTCGGCCATCTTCCCACCGTCGTAACCGGCGATTCCGACGGTGAGCAGGCCACGCCTGCTCGCTTCGTCGAAGGCCCGTACGAGGTTTTCCGAGTTGCCACTGGTGGACAGTCCGACGGCGACGTCGCGACGTCGCCCGAATGCAGCGATCTGCCGCGCGTAGACGACGTCGAACGAGATGTCGTTCGACAGCGCGGTGAGCACGGCGATGTCGCCGGTGAGTGTGACCGCCGGTAGCGCACGGTCGTCCCCACCGGGGTTGAGGAAAAGGTTGGCCAGGTCCGCGGCGTCGGTGCTGCTGCCGCCGTTACCGAAGGCAAAGAGCTTACCGCCGGCTTCGAAGCATTCCGCCATCGCGGTCGCGCAGTCCAGCATCCGTTGCGAATCACGCTCGGCGACGGTGCGCCGCAGTGCGACGATTTCGTGCACCTTGTCCACGGTGGACTGCCGAACCTCGGCGAGCACGCCGTCGAGATCGGTGGTTTCGGAGTACAGGAACGGGTACAGCGACGACATCGCCGTCCCGCTGCTCCCCGGATCTCTACTGCTCACGGCTCGGACCCCAGGACCACTATCGCCTCCTTTGCATGGACGAGGATCTGCTCGCCGACTGCTGTCGAGACCAGAGCTACGCTCACCTCCTCCTCGCCGTAACCGGTGTCGACGACCGCGAGACCGTCGTCGAGCATTCGCACAACCCGCACCTGGACTGCTTCGTCGGAGCATGTGATGCAGACGTCGCCGTAACATTCGGGCGTCTGTTCGCTCCAGGACACTGTCATGCCACCACCTCCGGCGTGAGGACGCCGGGTTGCTCGAAGATCACGTGCACCAGCTCCCAGAGGATGTGGTACGTGGTGACGTGCACCTCCTTGACCACACGTGGATCGTCGGACTGCGCGACGAGCACGTGGTCCGCCGCGGATGTGGCCGCGATGCTGCCGCCGTCGCCACCGACGAGCGCCACCGTCAGCATCCCCAGCTCCCTGGCCACGGTCAGTCCGCGGAGCACGTTGCCGCACCGGCCGTCGACGGAGATCCCCAGCGCGATGTCCGGCGCCGCGCCGAGCTGGCGCAGCTGGTGGGCGAACACCTCGTCGAGTCCCGTGGTGTACGCGATCCCCGTCATGGTCGCCACATCCGCCGTCAGCGACACCGCCGGCAGGGCGCGCTTGCCCACGATCACCGGGTGCACGAACTCCACGGAGACGTGCTGGGCGTCGGTGCTGGCGGCGCCGTTACCGAACACCCGCAGCGTGCCGCCCCGGTGGAACCGCAGCGCCATCGCGTGGCAGGTGTCGGCGATCGCGCCCGCGTCGTCGGCCAGCCGGTGCAGCGGTGCTTCCCGCCGTTCGAAGAGGTCAACGACGGTCGTTGGGTGGTCTTGCATGCCGCGCGTCCTCCCCACCAGGCCTGCGAGGTGACTGAGGTCACCACGGTAGGTCCGGAACGTGCACGGCTCAAGAGGGAAGAGACAGAGCTGTCTACACGATCGTGCAAATACTGCCAGCGTGTCGCGGGTTCTATCCGGAGGCGGGAGAGGGCAAGTCGACGGGGTGCAATGCACCGTCTGCACCCAGCACACACGCCGCCTCGCGCCGGCTGCCCCGGAGGAATTCGCCGAGGCAGCCGGCGATGCGAGAGTAGCCGAGAGCGTTGGGGTGAAAGGACTCCGCGAGCGCGCGATGCCCCGTCTCCTCCCGGCGAAGCAGCTCGAAGTCGACTCGCAGCCGATTGATCCACTCCCGCGAGGGTGCTGCGGGCCAGGAGCAGGCCTCGTGGCCCGCAGCAGCCCGGCTCAGGTCGAGGAACCGTGCACCGGCGGCCTCGGCGACCTCGCGCAGCGCCGCGGACAGCTGCGGCACCGCCCGGGTGCGGACCCAGGCGAGGTCCTCGGTACGGAACGGGCAGCCGGACAGGTCCTGCAGCGACGGGTCGATGTTCTCGGTCAGCGGGGAAGGGTAGGACTGCAGCACGAGGGTGTACTCGCCGTCGGCGTAGCCGGCCCGGCGCATCGCGGCGCGGATGTCGGCCAGCGCGCCGGCAACCTTGGGCGCCATCGCGTCCAGCCGCTGCGGCCACTGCGGGGCGAGCGCCGCGGAGCAGGGCGGGTCGGAGCGCCGGGCCCAGGCCTGGATGCACCGCAGCATCGTGTCGGCGAAGCGCGGGTCGTCGTTGGCCCCGATCGCGACCACCACGGCCTGCACCCGGTAGCGCAGTGCCACCTCGCGCAGCCGGGCTGCCTGTGCGCTGCCGGGGGTGCGCTGGAACCGGGCGAACCCGATGTCGTCGGCGTGCGCCCCGGAGCAGGCCAGGTTGATCCGCTCGGTGACTCCGGGCAGCTCCAGCTGGTAGATCAGAGAGTCGGCGGAGCGGTGGCAGAAGTTGCCGTCCGCGCCGCGGGTACCGGGTGCGTAGTCACCGGCGCCCTCCCCGGCGATCGTGCTGTCACCCAGGCCCACCACGGCCCGTGGCCGCGTGTCGGGTACCGGGCGGCGCTCCACGGGTGCGGGACTGTCGGCGACGACGAGCGCGAGCAGCAGCAACGCGATGAGGGGGAGCAGCGGGAGCGCGGTGCGCCGGTGTCCGGGCATCGGCGATCAGCCCGGGCAGCCGAGCAGCGTCGAGGAACCGGGATGCAGAGCCACTCCGGCACGGTAGCCAATCAGCGGCCGACTCACGGTCCTGCCCACCATTGAGCCGCGGCTGGGCGCCGGGAGCATGACGGCGGCCTCGCGCGTTGTAAAGGAGGGGCCCCGCCCAGTGTGGCCCCGCACCGACCCGAGGAGCCCGCCCGCCGTGCCCATCCTGCTGATCCTGCTCGTCGCCGCTGTCGTCGAGGTCGCCGTGCTGGTCGCCGTCGGCGATGCCATCGGTGTGCTGCCCACCATCGGGCTGCTGCTGCTCGCTTCGTTGGTGGGTGCCTGGCTGCTGCGTCGCGAGGGCAGCCGGACGCTGCGCGCGTTCAGCGAGGCAGCGCGTACCCGCCGCCCACCGCACCGCGAGCTCGCCGACGGGGTTCTCATCGCGGCGGGCGGCGTGCTGATGGTGTTGCCCGGCTTCGTGTCCGACGTGCTCGGCCTGGTGTGTCTGCTGCCCCCGACGCGGGCACTGCTGCGTCGCCGGATGCTGCGCTCGGCCTCCCGCGCCACGCCGCCGCGCTTCGCGCCCGGCGGGGTCGTCGACGGCGGGGTCGTCAACCGCGATGCGGATGACGGTCAGGTGGTCGACGGCGAGGTCGTCGACCCGCCGGTCACCGGCGATGCGCGCAACGTCGCACGCCGCGACACCCCCTGAACGCCCACCGTGCGCACCACACTGCTACTGGGCGGTCGGATCCACTCCCTGCCGGTCCACTTCTCGCCGGTCCACTTCTCGCCGGTCCACTTCCAGCCGGCCCACTTCCAGCCGACGCAGCAGGCCACGGCGATGGCCGTCGCCGACGGCACCGTGCGGTGGCTCGGCGACGACGAGTCGGCCCGCATCCGGATCGAGGGCGTTGACGAGGTGGTCGAGCTGGAAGGGGCGCTGGTGACCCCGGCGTTCGTCGATGCACACGTCCACGCCACCAGCGCCGGGTTGCTACTCGACGGGCTCGACCTGACCCGCACCGCCTCGCTGCGCGAGTGTCTCGACACCGTGGCACGGCACGCCGCGGCGCGCACCGGCTCGGTGCTGTGGGGTCACGGCTGGGACGAGAGCCGCTGGCCGGAGGCGCGGCCGCCGTCACGCGCCGAGCTCGACCGCGCGGCCGCGGGGGCGGCGGTGTACCTGTCCCGCGTCGACGTGCACTCCGCGGCGGTGTCGTCGGCACTGCTGGAGCGTGCGCCACAGGCCCTCGACGCCGACGGCGCGTCCCCCGACGGGCCGCTGTCGCGGCAGGCGCACCGCCACGCGCGCCGGGCGGCCCACGAGGCGATGACGCCCGGGCAGCGCCGCGACGCCCAGCGGGCGTTCCTCGCACACGCCGCCGCGCAGGGCATCGCGGTGGTGCACGAGTGCGCCGGCCCGGACATCTCCGGCGCCGACGACCTCGCCGACCTGCTGGCCGTCGACGCCGGGGTCGAGGTGGTCGGCTACTGGGGCCAGGCGGTCACCACCGCGGCGCAGGCCGCCGAGCTGCTGGCGGCCACCGGCGCACACGGGCTGGCCGGAGACCTGTGCTGCGACGGGGCACTCGGCTCGCGGACGGCGGCACTGCGCGAGCCCTATGCCGATGCGCCCGGCGAGCGCGGTGCCACCTACCTCGATCGCGACGCGGTCGCCGCACATGTGGTGTCGTGCACCCGGGCCGGCACCCAGGCGGGGTTCCACGTGATCGGTGACGCCGCGACCGAGACCGTGATCGCCGGCTTCGCCGCCGCCGAGGCGCGGCTCGGCGCCGCAGCCCTGCAGGCGCGGACGCATCGGTTGGAGCACCTCGAGATGGTCGAGGCGGGTCAGGCCGCACAGCTCGCACGCTGGGGCGTGGTGGCCAGCGTGCAGCCGGGGTTCGACGCCGCGTGGGGCGGGCCGGGCGGGATGTACGCGGTGCGCCTCGGTGCCGAGCGGGCGCGCGGGATGAACCCGTTCGCCACACTGGCCCGCGCCGGGGTCACGCTGGCGTTCGGCTCCGACACACCGGTGACCCCGGTGGACCCCTGGGCCGCGGTGCGGGCAGCGGTGCACCACACCGCGGGGGCGGGGATCACGCCGCGCGCGGCGTGGCATGCCCACACCATCGCCGGGTACCGGGCCGCCGCCGCGGCGGGCGCCACCGGGACGCTCGTGCCCGGTGCACCGGCGTCCTACGCGGTGTGGGGCACCGAACCGGACCTCGACGCGCCGAGCGGTCCTGCGCCAGGCTGCCTGCGCACCGTCCACGCGGGACGCACGATCTTCGACACCGACGGCCTGCGGCGCCAGCCGACGCACTGACCGAACGGGAGGACCCATGACCGGAAGCCTCATCGAGGGCTTCACCGTGACGCACCGCCGTTACGTGCCACACTCCGACGCGCACTACGGCGGCGCCCTGGTCGACGGCGCCTACTGCATGGGTCTGTTCGGAGACGTGGCCACCGAGCTGGCGATCCGGACCGACGGCGACGAGGGCCTGCTCGCCGGATACTCCGGCGTGGAGATGCTCGCCCCGGTCCGCGCCGGGGACGTGCTGGAGGCCACCGCCACGCTGACCCGGATCGGCAGCCGCTCGCGCGGGCTGGACTTCGAGGCGTGGGTGGTGTGCCGCGCCAACCCACAGCGGGGCCCGTCGGCGGCCGACCCGCTCGACCCGCCACTGGTCGTCGCCCGGGCCAGCGGCACCACCGTCGTTCCCGGCGAGGCAGTGCTGCACGCCTGATTCGCCGCAATCCCGGCGGGCGCCGGTGGCCGGGCGGGGACCGTAAGGTGCGGGGCGTGACGACCGCGACGCTGGCCGCCGATCCGCCCGCGCCCGAGCAGGCGCGCCGGCCCCGCGGGCTCGGCGTGGTGGTGCGGCTGGCGGCCACGGCCGGCGGGGGAGGGCTGCTGTACCTCAGCTTCCCGCCGCATGGGCCGTGGTGGCTGGCGCCGGTCGCCCTCGCGCTGCTCGGAGTCGCGGTACACGACCGGCGTGCCGGGGCAGGCTTCGGCTACGGCGTCGTGTTCGGGCTCGCGTTGCTGCTGCCGCTGTTGGTCTGGACCGGCGAGTTCGTCGGGGCGCTGCCATGGCTCGCGCTGTCGACGTTCGAGGCCGTGATCATCGGGTTTGCCGGCGCAGCGGCGGCGATCGTCTGGCGGCTGCCCGCGGGCCCGCTGTGGGCGGCCTGCGGGTGGGTCGCGATGGAGGCACTTCGGGCGAGGGCGCCCTTCGGCGGGTTCCCGTGGGCCAAGATCGCGTTCAGCCAGCCGGAGGGGGCCTTTCTCCCGCTCGCGGCAGCGGGGGGGACCCCGCTGCTGAGCTTCGCCGTGGTGGCATGCGGGTTCGGCGCGGCCGCTGCGGCGGTACGGCTGGCCCACCCGTCGACCCGCGCCGCCCGGTACCTCGTGGTGCCGGCGTTGCTCGCCGTGCTACCACCGTTAACGGGTCTGGCCGCGACGTCGCTGGTGCCCGCCTCGACCGGGCAGGACACGGTGACGGTCGCTGTGGTGCAGGGCAACGTGCCCCGGGCGGGCCTGGACTTCAACGCGCAGCGCCGCGCCGTGCTGGACAACCATGCCGCCCGTACCGAGCAGCTCGCCACCGACGTCGCCGCCGGCCGGGTGCCGCAGCCCGACCTGGTGATCTGGCCAGAGAACTCGTCGGACATCGACCCGCTGCGCAACCCCGATGCCGCGGCGGTCATCTCCCGGGCGGTCCGCGCGATCGACGCGCCCACACTGGTCGGCGCCGTGCTGGTAGGGGAGGACGGCCGGACGACCACCAACAGCGCGCTGGTGTGGGTGCCTGGGCAGGGACCCGTCGACCGCTACGACAAGCGGCGTATCCAGCCCTTCGGCGAGTACCTGCCCTACCGGGAGTTCTTCGCCCTGTTCAGCCCCTACGCGCAACAGGCAGGCCATTTCGTCCCGGGCAGCGGGGACGGCACGATCCGCATGGGTGGGATCACCCTCGGAGTGGCCACCTGCTGGGAGGTCGCCTTCGACGGCGCGGTGGCCGACGCGGTGCGCGACGGCGCGCAGCTGCTGGCGGTGCCCACCAACAACGCGACCTTCGGCTACACCGACATGACCCACCAGCAGCTGGCGATGTCGCGGGTGCGGGCGGTGGAGCACGGCCGAGCGGTGCTGGTGTCGGCGACCAGCGGGGTGAGCGCGATCATCCGCCCGGACGGGACCATCGAGCGCAGCACCTCGCTGTTCACCGCGGACGCTCTCGTCAGCGAGGTGGCGCTGCGCTCGGCGACCACTCCGGCCACCCGGCTCGGTGCCGGTCCGGAGTGGGTCCTCGCGGGGCTGGGGGTGGCGGCAGTGGCCGCCGTCGCGGTACAGCACCGGCGAGCTGCGCGCGGCCGAACCGGCGCCGGGGCCGACGACGGATGAGCAGCACGGGGGCGGCGCCGGTTCGGGAGGGCAGATGGCGGATTCGTGGGGCGGCGACGCCGAGGACCTGGGACGCGCGCTGGTGGTGATACCCACCTACGAGGAGCGGGGGAACCTGGCGCCCATCCTCGGACGGCTGCGTACCGCGTTGCCCGAGGCGCACGCGCTGATCGTCGACGACGGGTCACCCGATGGAACCGGGCAGCTCGCCGATCAGCTGGCAGCGGCCGACGAGCGGATCACAGTGCTGCACCGTGGCACCAAGGCAGGCATCGGTGCCGCGTACGTGGCCGGGTTCCGCTGGGGGCTGCGACGTGACTACGGGGTGCTCGTCGAGATGGACGCCGACGGCTCGCACGCTCCCGAGGAACTGCCCCGGTTGCTCGGAGCACTCACGGGTGGCCGGCCGGGGGCAGCCGACGGCGCCGACCTCGCGCTGGGCTCCCGCTATGTGCCGGGCGGCCGCGTGGTGAACTGGCCACGGCACCGCGAGTGGCTCTCCCGTGGCGGCAACCTCTACTCGCGGCTCGCGCTCGGCGTCGGCATCGAGGACGTCACCGGTGGTTTCCGTGCCTACCGCCGGCGGGTACTGGCGGCCATGCCGCTCGACGAGGTCGCCTCGCAGGGCTACTGCTTCCAGGTCGATCTCGCGTGGCGCACGACCCGGGCGGGATTCCGCGTGGTGGAGGTGCCGATCACATTCACCGAGCGCGAGCAGGGACGCTCCAAGATGAGCGGCACCATCGTCCGGGAGGCGCTGTGGCAGGTCACCTGCTGGGGGTTGCGGCAGCGGGCCGAGCAGCTGCGCCGGATCGCGTGGCACAATGCCCGGCAGTCCACCCGCCAGTGAACACACGGTGAGGCTGAACACACGGTGAGGCCGCCGGACCGTGGGTCCGGCGGCCTCATCGTGTCGTCATCGGCTGGCTTCGGCTCCCTCAGGCGGACCGGGAGCGGCGGCCTCGCAGCTCGGTGAGCCGCTCCTCGAGCAGCTCCTCGAGCTCGGGGATGCTGCGCCGTTCCAGGAGCATGTCCCAGTGCGTGCGCGGCGGCTTGGCCTTCTTCTCCTCCGACTCCGAACCATCGATGATTCTCGAGTCGTAGCCGTGCAGGCGACACTCCCAGGTCACCGGCGGCTCCGCGTCGTCCGCGAACGGGACGTCGAAGTCGTGGCCCTTGGGACAGGCGTACTGCACCGACCGGCGCGGAGCGAGATCGTGGTCGCGGTCGGTCTCGTAACTCACCGTTCCGAGCCGGCTGCCACGCAGGACGCGGTCGGCCATGGCGGTATCCTTTCTGCAGGTCGGGGATGGTCGAGCACATCCCCTCGGTCAAGCTCACCGGGTGCAACGCGGCGGCGGGCGCCGTCGTTCCCGGTGCGCCGGATCCGACTCGTGCGCTGTGACATGGTTCGCGAGCCAACGACAGGGTCCACCAGTAGAGCGGAAACCGCAGCACGGCCGTGACGCGCTACCTGCTGGTGACATGCCCGACACCACCCGTTCGGGGTAGACCGCAGCGTTTCGCTATCGCCCGATCGTATCAGCCGCCGTAGCTGCTCATCCGATCCCGGCCCTGACGCGTTGTTTCCTACAATCCGCTCATGACGCAGCAGTCCACTGTTCGGCTGCGCCGGCGCCAGGTGCTCAGCTGGGCGCTCTGGGACTGGGGCTCCGCGTCGTTCAACGCGGTCATCGTCACGTTCGTGTTCAGCGTCTACCTCACCAGCGCGGTCGCCCCCGACGAGGACAGCGGTTCGCGGGCCCTCGGCCTGGCGCTGGGCATCGCCGGTGTGGCGATCGCGCTGCTGGCGCCGGTCATCGGGGCGCGAGCCGACCGGGGCGGTCGGCGACGACGATGGCTCGCCGTGAACACCGCAGTGGTGGTAGCTGCCACGGCTGGGCTGTTCGCAGTCGAGGACGACCCCTCGTACCTGCTGCTCGGTCTCGTGCTCATCGCGGTGGGCAGCGTCTTCTTCGAGTTCGCTGCCGTGAACTACAACGCGATGCTGCTGCAGCTGGCACCACCCGAGCGGCTCGGGCGCGTGTCCGGGTTCGGGTGGGGGATGGGCTACTTCGGCGGCGTGGTCGCCCTCGCGATCGTGCTGGTCGCGTTCGTGGCTCCGGAGGTCGGGCTGTTCGGTGTCACGACCGAGGACGGATTGAACATCCGGGTGGTCGCGCTGTTCTGCGCACTGTGGTTCGGGTTGTTCGCGCTCCCGGTCCTGCTGTTCGTGCCGGAGGCGCCCTCGGCACCTGCCACGCAGCGGCTCGGTGTGTTCGCCAGCTACCGCGCCCTGTTCGCCCGGATCGCCCGGATGTGGCGACAGGAGCGATCGACGCTGCACTTCCTGCTGGCCAGCGCTGTCTACCGCGACGGCCTGGCGGCTGTGTTCACCTTCGGGGGGATCCTCGCCGCCGGCACCTTCGGGTTCTCGCAGCAGGAGGTCATCGTCTTCGCCCTCGCCGCCAACGTCGTCGCCGGGCTCGGCTGCGTCCTGGCCGGCCCCCTCGACGACCGGCTGGGTCCGAAGACGGTGGTGGTCGCCGCGCTGGTCGCCATCTGCCTCGCCGGGATCCTGCTGCTCGCCTCGACCGCGAAGGCGGCGTTCTGGGTGGGCGGGCTCATCGTGTCCTGCTTCGTCGGACCGGTGCAGTCGGCGAGCAGAAGCCTGCTCGCCAGGCTCATTCCATCCGGTCAGGAAGGCGAGACGTTCGGTCTGTACGCGACCACCGGCCGGGCCGTGAGCTTCGTCGGCCCGCTCGCCTTCAGTGGCTCCATCGCCTTGTTCGGCGCGCAGCGATGGGGGTTGATCGGGATCCTCGTGGTGCTCGCCGCCGGCCTGATCCTGGTGCTGCCGCTGCGGGCTCCACCCGGCGCTACTGCTGCGCGCCCGGCCAGCCACCACGTGTGACGAGCACGTCGCGAAGCAGGTCAGGGCGGTCGGTCACGAGGCCGTCGACCCCGAGGTCGAGCAGCTCGACCATCTCCTCGGGACGGTCGATGGTCCAGACGTGCACCTCCCGTCCCAGCCGCTGCGCGCAGCGGATCAGGGCCTGGTCAACGACGCGCAGCCGCCAGTGGCGGCGGGGCAGTTGGGCCAGCGTTCCGCGCACCGGCGCCGCGGCGGTCAGCCGGGGCAGCACCGAGCGCAGCCGCAGCGAGATCGCCGACGCCGTACCCATCGAGGTGAGCAGCCGCGGTCCCGCTGCCCGGCGCAGCCGCTGCAGCCGGGCTTCTGAGAACGACGCCAGGCAGACCCGGTCCCACGCGGCGGTGCGATGGAGCAGTCGCAGCACCGGGCCGACCGCGGTGTCGGTCTTGACGTCGATGTTGACCAGCGCGCCGGGCAGCTCCTCGAGCAGGTCCTCGAGCCGGCACACCGGTTCCCGGCCACCGATGCGGGCGTGGCGGACCTGTTCCCAGCCCAGCTTGGCGACCGTTCCCGTCCCGTCGGTGGTCGGTTGCAGTGTCGCGTCGTGATGCACGACGAGCACACCGTCCCGGGTGGCGCGCACGTCCGTCTCGAGGTAGCGGTAACCCTCGGCAACCGCGCGGCGCAGCGCCGACAGCGAGTTCTCCATTCCGGTCAGCTCGCCGAGGTGCCAGCCGCGGTGTGCGTAGGCACGCGGGTGCGGACCGTCGAGGTACGGATGCCGCGGCCCTGCCACGACCGGCAGTATGCCGTGGGCTGTTGCCAAGGCTCGATGCCGCCGGACATGCTCTCATCGAGTGACCCACACTGCGAACGGAGAGTGTGCGATGACCTCTCAGCTGACCGACATCACCGGCATCCTGCGGCGCGGTATCGAGCAGCACCCGGACGCTGAGGCGGTGCGCTTCGGGGAGCAGAGCCACAGCTGGCGCCGGCTCGACGATCGGGTCCGCCGCGGCGCCGCGGCGCAGCGTGCCGCAGGGTTGTCGCCGGGCGACCGCGTGGCCTTCCTGGACAAGAACCACCCGACGTGCGTGGAGACCACGCTGACCTGCGCCATGGTCGGCACGGTCAACGCGGTGGTCAACTTCCGGCTCGCGCCCGACGAGGTCAGCTACGTCGTCAACGATGCGGCTGCCCGCGTGCTGTTCGTCGGCCCGGAGTTCCTCCCGGTGGTCGAACAGATTCGCGACCAGCTACCCACCGTGGAGCGCGTGGTCACAGTCGGCGGGCCCGACGACGGTTACGAGTCCTGGATCGACGTCGACCCGATCGCCGACCCGCACCAGCCGGCGCCGGACGACTGCTTCCTGCAGCTCTACACCTCGGGCACCACGGGGTTCCCCAAGGGCGCGATGCTCACCCATCGCGGCATGCTCGAGCATTCGAGTGCGGTGGCCGCCGACACCGGGCTGGGGCCGGACAGCGTGGCGATGGTGGCGATGCCGCTGTTCCACGTCGGCGGATCGAGCTGGGCGCTGGTCGCGCTGAGCGCCGGCGCACGCATCGTCATCGTCCGCGAACCGGTCCCGCAGCAGGTGCTCGACGGGCTGGAACGTGAGCGCATCACCCACACCTTCTTCGTCCCGGCGCTGCTGTCGTTCCTGGTGGCGGTCCCCGACGCCGCGCAACGGGACTACTCGGCGCTGCGGTGCCTGTGCTACGGGGCCTCGCCGATGCCACTGCCGCTGCTGCGCACCTGCCTGCAGGTCTTCCCGACCGACTTCTATCAGGTGTACGGGATGACCGAGGCCGCGGGCGTGGTGACGATGCTCGGGCCCGAGGAGCACCGCGACCCGGCTCACGAACACCGGCTGGTGTCGGCAGGCAAACCGATCTCCGGTGTGGAGATCGAGATCCGCGACCCGGCGACCGGGGAGGACCCGCTTGCTGCCGGGGAGTCCGGCGAGGTGTGGGTGCGCACGGAGCAGCTGATGGCCGGGTACTGGCGCAAGCCCGACGAGACTGACAACGTGCTGGTGGCCGGTGGCTGGCTGCGGTCGGGGGATGCCGGGCACCTCGACGACGACGGGTACCTCTACGTCACCGACCGGATCAAGGACATGATCATCAGCGGTGGGGAGAACATCTACCCCGCCGAGATCGAGCGGGTACTCGTCGAGCACCCGTCGGTGGCCGACCTCGCCGTCATCGGGGTTCCGGACGAGAAGTGGGGCGAGGTCCCGCTCGCCGTCGTCCAGGCAGCCCCGGACACCCGGGTCGACGAGGCCGAGCTGCTGGCCTACTGCCGCGCGCGCCTCGCGTCGTTCAAGTGCCCGCGTTCGGTGACCGTGGTCGAGGCGCTGCCCCGCAACCCGACGGGCAAGATCCTGAAGAAGGATCTCCGCACTCCGTACTGGGAGGGCCGTACCCGGCAGGTCTGACCCCTTTCCGGCCGCCGCAGCGGGCACCTCCGCGGCGACTGAGCAGTCGCAGCCGCCGCCAAGGGCACCCTCACGGCCCCGGGCGCCGCGTAGGTGCCCTCGACGGCGACCGCGACCCAGATGTGCCGGCGACCCAGGGTGCGAGCGCGACCCAGGTACGGCGAAGCCTGCACAATGGTGACCCGTGAGCGGACAACAGCATTCGGGCACCGCTCGCCGCTCACGAGCCGAGGGAAGGAGGCACGCCGTGACAGCTGCACCCGCCGTGGACGTCGATGTGCTGGCCGCGGAGTTCACCGCACTGCTCGGCGCCGACTCCGTGATCACCGACCGGCAGCGGCTGCGCACCTACGAGTGCGACGGCCTGACGCACCACCGGGTGGTGCCCGCGATCGTCGTGCTTCCCGAGACGGCCGAGCAGGTCGCGGCGGTGGTGCGGGGCTGCGCCGCCGCGCAGGTGCCGTTCGTGGCACGCGGGTCTGGGACGGGGCTGTCCGGCGGTGCGCAGCCGCACGCCGAGGGAGTGCTGATCGTGACCTCCCGGATGCGCCGCATCCTCGAGATCGACCCGGCCAACGAGCGCGCCGTCGTCGAACCGGGCGTGTTCAACCTCGACGTGACCAAGGCCGCGTCGCCGCAGGGCTGGTATTTCGCACCCGACCCGTCCAGTCAGCAGGTGTGCTCGGTGGGCGGCAACGTCGCGGAGAACTCCGGTGGTGCGCACTGCCTGAAGTACGGGTTCACGATCAACCACGTGCTCGGCGTCGAGGTGGTGACCCCGGACGGCGAGCTGGTCTGGCTCGGCGGCACCACCCGCGACACGCCGGGCTACGACCTGCTCGGGGCCTTCATCGGCAGCGAGGGCACGCTGGGCATCACCACCAAGGTCGTGGTGCGGCTGCTGCGGACGCCGGAGTCGGTGCGTTGCCTGCTGGCCGGCTTCCCCGGCGTGGACGAGGCGGGCACCGCGGTGTCGTCGATCATCGCCGACGGGGTGACCCCGGCCGCGATCGAGATGATGGACGCGCTGGCCATCGAGGCCGCTGAGGCGGCGGTGGCCTGCGGCTACCCGGAGGGTGCCGGCGCAGTGCTCATCGTCGAGCTCGACGGGCCGGCTGCCGAGGTGGAGCAGACCTTCGCCGCGGCCGAGCGGCACTGCACCGATGCGGGCGCGTTCGAGATCCGGGTCGCACGCGACGACGCGCAGCGAGCGCTGTTCTGGAAGGGCCGCAAGTCCGCGTTCGCGGCCGTGGGGCGGATCAGTCCCGACTACATCGTGCAGGACGGGGTCATCCCGCGCAGCGCGCTGCCCCAGGTGCTGCGCAAGATCGCCGATCTGTCGTCAGGCACGGAGATCCGGGTGGCCAACGTGTTCCACGCCGGGGACGGCAACCTGCACCCGCTGGTGCTGTTCGACGACGCGGTACCGGGCCAGGCCGAGCAGGCCGAGGAGGTCTCCGGCGCGATCCTGGACCTGTGCATCGAGCAGGGCGGCTCGATCACCGGTGAGCACGGCGTGGGGGTGGACAAGTCGCGGTACATGTCGCGGATGTTCACCGACGACGACCTCGACACCATGCAGCGGCTGCGCTGCGCGTTCGACCCGGCCGGGATCTGCAACCCGGGCAAGGTGTTCCCGACGCCCCGGCTGTGCGGCGAGGTTCCTGGCAAGCACAAGGGGCCCCATCCGCTGCAGCAAGCCGGCGTGGCGGAGCAGTTCTGACCCGTGAGCGGATAACACAGTGTTCTGGCACCCGTTAGCCCTCACAAGCGGATCGACGACCGCGGTGGCGACACCATGAGTGCCACCGCCCGGCTGATCGACGAGCTGGGCGCCGCGTGCGAGGTGCGCTCGGCCGCTTCATCCGACGCAGTCGACGGGGTGGCCCCCGAACTGGTGGCCTGCCCTCGCAGTACCGACGAGACCGCCGCCGTGTTGCGCGCGGCACACCGGCTGGGGCTGCGGGTCGTCGCCCGCGGCGCGGGCACGAAGCTGAGCTGGGGCGCACCCCCGTCGGACGTGGACCTGGTGATCGACACCAGCCGGATGGACGCGGTGGTCGCGCACGCCGCGGGCGACCTCGTGGTCACGGTGCAGGCCGGGCTGCCGCTCGCCGTGCTGCAGCATGCGCTCGCGCCGCACGGGCAACGGCTCTCGCTGGACCCGGTCGTCGCGGGCACCACCCTGGGCGGGGCGATCGCCACCGCGAGCTCCGGTCCGCTGCGCTACCGGTACGGCTCGGTGCGTGACCTGCTCATCGGGATCACCGTGGTGCGAGCCGACGGCACCGTCACCAAGTCCGGTGGCACGGTCGTCAAGAACGTCGCGGGCTACGACCTCGGCAAGCTCTACACCGGGTCGCTGGGCACCCTCGGTGTGGTCACCGAGGCGGTCTTCCGGTGCCATCCGCTGCCCGAATCCACCCGCTGGGTGACCGTCAACGCGCCGGACCCGCGCCGGGCAGCGGCTGCCGTCGCCACCGTGCGCGGCTCACAGAACGATCCCGTCGCGCTCGAAGTGGACCGCCTCGCGCCCGGGGAGCCGGTGAGCATCGGGGTCGCCCTCGAAGGTGTCGCCGCAGGCATCGACGCGCGGTGCGACGAGGTCGCCCGGCTGCTCGGGGAGGCGACCGGCTCCCGTCCTGCGGTTGCGGCGGCACCTCCGGACTGGTGGGGTCGGCTGCCGCACGACCCGGTCACCGGGCCGGGAGCCACCCTCAGCCACGAGCCCGCGGCGCTGGCCGCGATCCTGGCCGAAGCGCCCGGCGCGGTGCGGGGCAGCGCCGGGGCCGGCGTGCTCGCGGTCGGGCTCGACCCCGCGCGGGTGGGCGCGGACCTCGACGCGCTGCGGGCGCTGGCCGGGCGCCACGGGGGGAGTGCGGTGCTGCGGTGCACGGCGCCCGGCGTCAAGGAAGGGCTCGACGTGTGGGGGCCGGTCCCGGCAATCACACTGATGCGGCGTGTCAAAGACGAATTCGACCCGGAGCACCGGCTCGCGCCGGGCCGCTTCGTGGGAGGGATCTGACATGGGCGAACCGATCGACGTCACGCGGGCCCTCGACAGCGGCTACAGCGATGTCGCCACCGGTGCCTTCGACGAGCACCACACGCCACAGCGGGAGCTGGTCGACGACTGCGTGCACTGCGGGTTCTGCCTGCCGGCATGTCCCACCTACGTGCTGTGGGGCGAGGAGATGGACTCACCGCGGGGGCGGATCCACCTGATGGAGAGCGGGCTGGACGGTGAACCGCTCTCGGAGTCGATGGTGGGTCACTTCGACGCCTGCCTGGGCTGCATGGCCTGCGTCACCGCCTGTCCGTCGGGCGTGCAGTACGGCACGCTGCTGTCCGACACCCGAGCCCAGGTCGAGCGCCGTCACGAGCGGTCCCGCGCTGAGAAGCTGCTGCGCGAGGCGATCTTCTCGCTGTTCCCGTACCCGAAGCGGTTGCGGGCGCTGCGCGGGCCGCTGGCGCTCTACCAGCGCAGCGGCCTGGCCCGGCTGTTGCGCCGCTCCGGGCTGCTCGAACGGTTGACGCCGACGCTGCGGGTGATGGAGTCACTGACCCCGATGCTCACCCGGCGGGAGAAGCTGCCGCCGCGGGTGCCCGCGCAGGGCACCCGGCGCGCTGTGGTGGGGATGCTGACCGGCTGCGTGCAGGACGCGTTCTTCCCCGAGATCAACGCGGCCACCGCACGGGTGCTCACCGCCGAAGGCTGCGACGTGGTGATCCCGCCCGGGCAGGGCTGCTGCGGGGCGCTGTCGCAGCACATGGGTCGCGAGTCCGAGGCGCTCGGTTTCGCCCGCTCGATCGTCGACACCTTCGAGGCCGCGGGCGTCGACCGGGTCGTGGTCAACGCCGCCGGCTGCGGCTCCGCGATGAAGGAGTACGCGCACCTGCTGCGCGACGACCCGGACTACGCGCACCGTGCCACGGCGCTCGTGGAGCGGGTCCGCGATATCTCCGAAGTGCTCACCGAGCTCGGACCAGTCGCGCAGCGCCATCCGCTCGACGTCAGAATCGCGTACCACGACGCCTGCCACCTCGCCCACGCCCAGGGCATCCGCAGCCAGCCCCGCGAGCTGCTGCGAGCCATCCCGGGCTTGGAGCTTCGGGAGATCACCGAGGCGGAGATCTGCTGCGGCTCGGCGGGCGTGTACAACCTGATCAATCCCGAGCCTGCCACCGAGCTGGGGGACCGCAAGGCGCGCAACGTCCTCGACACCGGGGCGCAATTGCTGGTCACCGCCAACCCCGGCTGTCTGATGCAGATCGCTGCCAGCGCCGAGCGGCTCGGCGAGACGGTCGAGCTGGCGCACACCGTCACCGTGCTCGACGCCTCGATCCGTGGCCTCCGGCCCCGTGAGTGGCGATACGAGCTATAGGCCGCATCGCCACTCACGACCTGTCCACAGGCTCGGCCGATTGGGTGGGTCGCCAGGCAAGGAGGGTGGATCTGTGACCGCTAGGGGCCCTCCTTGATCCTCGGGATCTCTTCCTCGTGATCACAGACCGTGAAGGCCCCCGGCCCGTCTTCAGCGGACCTTGCAGCGCGTGCCGGCCGCTCACCCGCCAGCTTCATGACGGAGAGCCGTCATTACAGATTCATGACGGGGAACCATCAGTGCAGCTTCATGAGGGAGAGCCGTCAATGCAGATCATTGACAATCAGTGATCGGCGGCGTACAAGTTCAGTTCATCGATGGACAAGCCACCAGGCAGGCCCTCACAGCGGGTAACCAAGGAGGGAACAGCATGAGACGAATACCAGCTCTGGTCATGCTTGTCGTTCTCGTCTCAGCTGTGCTCGCCGCCTGCGGCGGCGGCCAGGGCGGCGCCCCCGGCGGTGCCGGCACTGACGAACCAATCCGCATCGGCGTGCTTGCACCGCTGACCGGCGCCCAGTCCACTCTCGGCCAGGAGGAGAAGCGCGGCGCCGATCTCGCGGCGAAGATGCTCAACGAGGACGGCGGTGTGCTGGGCCGGCCTATCGAACTCGTTTACCGGGACGGCCAGGGATCTCCGGCCGAAGCCGTGCAGATCGTGCGGGATTTCGCCAACGAGGACATTAACTTCACGTTGGGCTACGTCTCGAGCGCCCAGTGCCTCGCGGTCACACCGGTCGCCGAGCAGCTCGGCGTCCTTGTCATGAGCTCGTACTGCCAGACGACGAAGGTGACCGGTTCGGAGTTCACCGAGAACTTCTTCCGCGCCACGACCAGTGCCGAGATGCTCACCAGGGCCGGGGCGCAAGCCATCGTGCAGGAAGACGGCGACATCGCGGAGTGGAGCTCCATCTCGCCGGACTACGAATACGGGCACATCACGTGGACCATCTTCAAGAACCAGATGGAACTTCTCGTGGACGGCTTCGAGGTGGTGGGCGAAGTGTGGCCGCCGTTCCAGGCAGCCTCGTTCAGTGACCACATCACGAAGCTGAACAACAGCCTCAGCGGCCACGACCAGGCGGGAATCTTCTCCTCGCTCTACTCCGGGGACATGATCAACATGCTCAGCCAGGCGGCGCCGATCGGACTCGTCGAAGGCCACCCCTTCCTCATGCTGGGGACCGACCTCGACGCCATCCGCCCGCTCGGCCAGGCGGGAAACGTACCCACGGCGTGGATCTCCGTCGCCTATTACCACGAGGCCTTCGACAATCCCGTCAACACGGAGTTCGTGAAGGCGTTCCAGGCCGAATACGGGGTCGTCCCCATCGGCTACAACGCCACCGCATTCATGAGCGTGACGGCTTATGCCGCGGCTATCGAAAAGGCGGGAAGCACCGAGGTCCAGGCGGTCCACGACGCGCTCGAGGGGCTGACGTGGCAGACGCCGCTGGGCGAGACGACGATCCGCGCCGAAGACCATCAGGCGATGTTCGAGTCGCTCGCGATGTTCAAGATCGCGCCGGCGGACAACGAGCAGGGCTTCGAAGTGACCGACGTCATCACCATTCCCGGTCAGGACGTGAGCAGCCCGCCGCACCCGGGCGAAGTGGGCGAGTTCAGCCAGTAGTAAGGGCTTGCGATGCTACCTGGACGGCCAGGCCGCTCTCGAGCACGGCGCAGGGTAGGCGACCATGACCTTTGACGAGCTCGTCATCGTCACGGTCAACGGCATATCGTTCGGCTTCCTGCTCTTCCTTGTGGCGGTGGGCCTCTCGCTGGTGTTCGGTGTGATGGGCATCCTGAACCTCGCGCACGGGGCCTTCTTCATGCTCGGCGCCTACCTTGCCTATGAATTTGGCGGTGCGGCCGCGCTGTCGCTTCCACTGTTCATCCTGGTCATGATCGGGTCGGGTCTCGTCACGGCGGCTATCGCGGCGGTGCTCGAAGCTGCGCTCTTTCGCCGTATCTATTATCGCGAACACCTCGAGATCCTGGTGTTCGCGTTCGCGCTCATCTTCGTAGCCGAGGGTGCTGTTCGCCTGCAGTGGGGGCCCAATCCGCTCATCATGTCGTATCCAGAAGGCTTTGCGAGTTCGGTGAGCATCTTCGGAGCGCCGGTGCCCGAATGGTCATTGCTCATTATCGTCGCTGGCCTCGTGATACTCGCCGGACTGGCTTTTCTCCTCTTCCGCACGCGTATCGGCTACGTGATTCGTGCGGTCGCGGAGGATTCACACATGGCGGGCGCTCTCGGGCTCAATGTCGGGCTGGTGTTTACGGGCGTGTTCGCGCTTGGCGCACTGCTGGCCGCGATAGGGGGGTCGCTCGTGGCGCCGACGCTCGCGTTGACCCCCCAGCTGGGGCTCCTGTTCCTCGTGCAGGCCTTCGCGGTGGTCGTTGTCGGGGGCCTGGATTCGATCCCCGGGTCGCTGGTCGCGGCCATCATCCTCGGGCTGGCCAACAGCTTCCTCGTGTTCACCTTCAGCGGCTGGGCGCCGTACAGCTTCTATCTCGGCCTGATCGTCGTGCTGCTGTTGAGGCCCCAGGGAATCCTCGGCAGCCGCGAGCTCACCAAGCAGGTCGGCTAGATGGCTGTGGGGACCGAAGCGGTTACGCCCACCGCGAAGCGACGCGTTCGCGGCCTGCCTCTCTCACTGCGGCAGGTCGCCACGCTCGCGGGGGTGCTCATCCTCGTCGGCTTCTTGGCGCTCGTGCCCACCCTGAACTTCACCCAGGACAACGTCTTCTTCTGGAACGAAATCCTGATCTTCGTCCTCTTCGCCAGCAGCCTGAACCTCCTCATCGGTTACACCGGCATGGTGTCGTTCGGGCACGCCGCCTATTACGGGGCGGGGGTGTATGCCGTGGGTGTGATGGTGTCGAAGTGGGGTCAGGACATGATGCTGGTCGGACTCCTCTTTGGCACGGCGGTGGGCGGGCTCTTAGCGCTGGTGGTCGGCGCGCTCATCGTCCGCGCCGCGGGCCTGGCGTTTGCGATCCTCACGCTCGCCTTCGGCCAACTCGCCTTCACCTTCGTCTATCAGCGAAACTACCTCGGCGGCGAGAACGGTTTGGCGGGCATTCTTCGTGGCACCATCGGTCCGCTTGACCTGGGGCCGCTCAACAACTACTACTACTTCACGCTCGTGATCGTCTTCATCGCGATGATGGGCATCTGGCTGGTCGTGAACTCGCCACTGGGGCTGGCAATGAAATCCATCCGCGAGGACGCGGGCCGCACCCAGTTCCTTGGGATGCGGGTTCGGCTCTACAAGCTTGCGGTGTTCACACTGGCAGGGACGCTCGCGGGCCTGGCAGGTTCGCTACGGGCGTATCACAACTTGTTTGCGACCCCGGAAGAGCTCGGCCTGATCCGCAGTGCCGAGCCCATCATCATGTCGATTATTGGAGGCATGGGCACATTTTTCGGCCCGGTACTCGGTGCCATCGGGTACATGTGGCTGGAGA
Organism: Pseudonocardiaceae bacterium; assembly: GCA_009379815.1. Lineage (GTDB taxonomy): Bacteria > Actinomycetota > Actinomycetes > Mycobacteriales > Pseudonocardiaceae > WHSY01. The sequence goes on along the minus strand of WHSY01000043.1, from coordinate 12,673 downwards.
ATTGGCTCCAAGCGTACACGTCCACCTGGATCATGTGGATCGGCATCCTGCTCGTCGCGGTGATCCTCGTGTTCCCGGGCGGCTTGCTGGGCGGGCTTTCGAGGCTGCGCCAGGTACTGCGGTCGCGCCGTCCGAGAGGGGGTTGGAGGCTTCCATGGCAGAAGCTGCACTCCGATTCGATGGACTGACCAAGCGCTATCCCGGCGCTACGGCCCTTTCCGACGTCTCCATGGAGATCGCACCTGGCGAGCTCCGTGCAATCATCGGTCCCAATGGTGCAGGCAAGAGCACACTCTTCGGTCTCATCACGGGCGTCCACGATGTCACGGCGGGCCATGTCTACTATTTCGGCGACGATATCACAGGCAGATCCCCCAGCGCCATCGTCCGTATGGGAATCGGGCGCGCCTTCCAGGTGGCACGGCTTTTCACCCAGCTGACTGTCTTCGAAAACACCCTCGCCGCTGTCCACGCTCACAACAACAGCTCGTGGTGGTTTTTCCGCCGACTCGGCGGATGCCGTCGAGAGCACGAGCGTACGGATACCATCCTCGAAGAGTTCGACCTTGCCGATGTCGCACGGATGTCGGCCGGTGTGCTCAGTCAGGGCGACAAGAAGCGGCTCGAGCTTGCGATGGCCCGCGCCCTCGACCCGAAGGTCCTCCTCCTCGATGAGCCGACAGCAGGGATGTCGCCATCGGAGACGGAGCAGACGGTGGCCCTGCTGCGAAGGCTGCATGTGGAGGGCGGTCTCACCATATTGCTGACGGAACACGACATGAGCGTGGTGTTCGCTCTCGCCGGGGAGGTCACGGTCCTGAATCAGGGTGAGGTGCTCACGAGTGGTCCGCCGGAAGCCGTCCGCGACGATCGGCGCGTCGTGGACGTCTATCTCGGAGAAGGGACCTGAGGTGTCTGCGCTGACCGTGCGCAATCTGAACTCGTACTATGGCAGCAGCCACATTCTGTGGAACGTGGCGTTTGATGTGGAAGAGGGCACATCCGCCGTACTGCTCGGCCGGAACGGCGCGGGCAAGACGACCTCGTTCAAGAGCATCATGAATCTCGGCCCCTCAGTCCGCGGACGGATCCTGCTGCGCGGCGAGGACGTGACAGGAGTGCCTCCGCATCGCCTCGCGCGCCGTGGCATGGGCTATGTGCCCGAAGACCGGCGCATCTACGCCGGGTTCTCGGTCACCGAGAATCTGCGGCTGGGCGGCTTTGCCTTCAGCAGCAACGGGCGACCGATGGAGCCGGATGAAGTCTTCGACCTCTTTCCGCTGCTCAAACCCCTGGCGGCCCGCCGCGGTGGCCAGCTCAGCGGCGGCGAGCAGCAGTTGCTCGCGGTGGCGCGCTGTCTCGTGGGTCGCCCCAGCGTCATGCTGCTCGATGAACCCAGCGAGGGGCTCGCCCCGGTCATCGCGCGAAATGTGCTCGATGCGCTCCGAAGCCTGCGTGAAAATACGGACTTCACGCTGTTGCTCGCAGAACAGAATGTCTCCTTCGCGATGAACCTCGCCACCCACGTCCATGTTCTGGAGCAGGGCGAACTGGTCTATAGCGGTACGAAGGAGGCGTTCGATGCCGACCCTGCCCTGAAAACCCGTTACCTTTCGCTATGACACCGCCCGCGGCCGTTCACGAGCCGGGCGGGCCCGCACCGACCAGCCCGGTCTGGTAGGCAACGACCACGAGCTGTGCACGGTCGCGGGCGCCGAGTTTGACCATGGCGTGACTGACGTGGGTACGGGCGGTGGCCGGGCTCAGCGCCAGCTCGGCGCCGATCTCGTCGTTGCTCAGGCCCCGGCCGACGAGGGCGAGCACCTCCCGCTCCCGGTGGGTCAGCACCGCCAGGCGATCGTCCGCCGCCTGGCGTGCGGTGCGGGCGGCGGTGAACTGCCCGATCAGCCGCCGGGTGATACTGGGCGCCAGCAGCGCGTCGCCGGCCGCGACCACCCGAATGCCGTGCAGTAGCTCCGCCGGGCCGCTGTCCTTGAGCAGAAACCCGCTGGCCCCGGCCTGCAGCGCGTCGAACACGTAGGCGTCGGTGTCGTAGGTGGTCAGGATCAGGACCCGCACCTGTTCCAGCCCGCGGGTGGCCACGATCCGCTCGGTGGCCCCGATGCCGTCGAGCACCGGCATGCGGATGTCCATGAGCACGACGTCGGGGCGGGTGGCCAGGGCCCGCGTCACCGTCTCGGCGCCGTCGGCGGCCTCGCCGACCACCGCGATGTCGTCCTCGACGTCGAGCAGCATCCTGAAGCCGGCACGCACCAGAACCTGATCGTCGGCCAGCAGCACCTTGGTCGGGCGGGTCATTGCGGAACCGCAGCGTCGGACTGCAGCGGCAGCCGGGCGGCGACCTCGAACCCGCCACCCGGCAGTGGCCCGGTCTCGAGATCCCCTCCCAGCAGCACGGCGCGCTCCCGCATCCCCGCGATGCCTCGGCCGCCACCTGAACCGTCGGCCGGCAGGCACGGGCCGCGACCATCGTCGGCAATGCGGATCTCGAGGTCGCCGGACCCGTAGCGCAGCGAGATCGTGACCCGGGACGGACCGGCGTGACGGATCACGTTGGTGATCGACTCCTGCACGATGCGGTAGGCGGCGTGGTCCACAGCGCTGGGCAGCTCCCGTGCCGGGGAACCGATGTCGACGATGACGTCGAGGCCCGCCTCGCGTGCGATCCCGGTGAGCTCCCCGATCCGGCCCAGGCCCGGGGCGGGTGCGCGACCGTCGTCGTCGACGTCGCGGAGCATCCCGAGAGTGGCCCGCAGCTCCTGCAATGCGCGCGCGCTGGTCTGCTCGATGGTGATCAGCGTCTCGCGTGCCTGCTCGGGGCGCTTGTCCAGCACGTGGGCGGTGACCCCTGCCTGCACGTTGATGACGGCGATGGCATGGGCGACCGTGTCGTGGACCTCCCTGGCGATGCGCAGCCGCTCGGCGTCGACTCGCTGGCGCGCCTCCTGCTCCCTGGTGTGCTCGGCGCGCTCCGCGCGCTGCTGCGCCTCGGACACGATCACGCGCCTGGTGCGGACCGACTCACCGAGCGCCGCCGCCATGATGGCCGTGCCGATCCGGAAGAACACCCAACCGGCCGCGGCCAGCGGGGCCAGATCGGCCGTGAGCAGCCAGCCGACGGTGAGCACGGACAGGCCGGCCGCCACGATGGTCAGCGACCGGCGGCCGTCGCCCTGCGCGGTGACGGTGTAGAGGGCGACGAACAGCCCGACCCAGCCGGGCCCGTCGGGGTAGCCGGCGGTGTAGTAGACGAGGCTGACGCCCGCGACGGCGGCGAACACGGCGACCGGCCAGCGGCGCCGCGCCAGCAGCGCGAGCCCGCTGCCGATCAGCAGTACATAGCCGAGGTAGGCGGGCTCGGCCAACGCCGCTGCCGGGTCTGGGCCCCGGGCCACCAGCAGCGTCCCCCGGATCTGGAAAAGCGTCACCAAGGCGGCAAGTACCGCGTCCTGCATCCACACGGGCGCACGCAGCCGCGTGGCGATGGCGGCCATGCCGTGATCGTAGCCACCCGATGCGGCGGCCGAATCCGTTCGGCGCAGCGGCCGGCTACGACCACGGGCGTAGGTCGAACCCGCGGCCGCGGACCGAGGACCGTAGCCGATGCCGTCGAGCAGCCGACGACGCGCCGCCGGGCCCCGGCGCAGCATCACCTCCGTGCAGACCTGCACGACCCGACCGCCGTCCTGTCGTCGGTGGCCGGGACTCACACCCAGGGGAGACGATATGACTGGATCGCTGCAGGCCGGCCTGTCCGGCCCTGTCCCCGGCGAAAGACCGCCGCGGCTGCCACCACGCCGGCACAAGCTGCTGCTCACCGTCCATGTCGCCGCGGCCGTCAGCCTGCTCGGCACGGACCTGGTGCTGCTGGCGCTCGGGATCTCGGGCCTGCGCGGCGCGGACCCGCAGACCGTCTACCCGGCGGCGTCGCTGATCGCGTCATGGCTGGTCGCGCCACTCGTGGTCGTCGCCCTCGGCACCGGCGCGCTGCTCGCCGTGGTGGCACGGTGGGGCCTGCTGAGGTACTGGTGGGTCACGATCAAACTGACGGCCACGGTGGTGTTCACCGGCGTCGTCGTCCTCGTGCTCGTCCCCAGACTGGCTGCATCCGCCGACGCCGCCACCGCAGCCCGGACGTTCACCACCGCCGAGCGCATGCCGCTGGCGGTCGTCCCGTCACTCGCGGTGGCAGTGCTGATCCTGCTCGTCGGCCTGGCGATCTTCAAGCCGGGTGGGCAGTTGCGGTCGCGGCGCGGCACCACACCGACCACGGGGCATGGATGACAGACAGCACCGCGGAGGTCGCCGTTCGCCGCTGTACCGGGACCTGATCGGGCACTGGGACGCCCACCGTGAACGGGTCACGCCGGCGCTCACCCACTACCCGCCGCTGTCCCCACCGAACTGGTAGGCGCGGGTGTTCGGGAGCCGGGAGTTGGCTATGGGGGCCGGGCAGCTCGGCGATGAGAGGCGCCTTCCGCGCGAGCCTCGGTTTCCGGGTCCCCTGGGCGCCGGACCGCCGGCGCGACGTGGCACGATCTCGCAGGTGACCAGCAGGCCGCCCGCCGCGGCGCAGCGCCTGAGCGACCTCGCGCGGCTGCGCCGCGTCCGCGACCGGATCGACCGGGAGTACGCGCAGCCGCTGGACGTCGAGGCGCTCGCCCACGGCGCGCACATGTCGGCCGGGCACCTCAGCCGCGAGTTCCGGCTCGCCTACGGCGAGTCGCCGTACGGCTACCTGATGACGCGGCGTATCGAGCGCGCGATGGCGCTGCTGCGTCGTGGCGACCTCAGCGTCACCGAGGTCTGTTTCGCGGTCGGCTGCGCGTCGCTGGGCACCTTCAGCACTCGCTTCACCGAGTTGGTCGGTGTGCCGCCCAGCGTCTATCGGCGCCAGGCGGCGCGCGCGACGGCGGGGATGCCGCCGTGCGTGGCGAAACAGGTGACCAGACCGATCAGGAATCGAGAAGCGCCGGTCACCGAGCCACGCCTAGCGTGACTGCCATGGACATCACCATTCACACGAGCTTCCTCCCGCACGACGACCCGGACGCCTCCCTGGCCTTCTATCGCGACACCCTCGGCTTCGAGGTCCGCAGCGACGTCGGGAACGGCGCGATGCGCTGGATCACGGTCGGTCCTCCCGACCAGCCCGGCACGTCCATCCTCCTGGCGCCGCCGGCCGCCGACCCCGGTATCACCGACGACGAGCGCCGCACCGTCGCCGAGATGATGGCCAAGGGCATCTACGGCTGGGTCCTGCTTGCCACCCCCGACCTCGACGGCACGTTCGAGAAGCTGCAGGCCGGCGACGCCGAGGTCGTCCAGGAGCCGACCGACCAGCCCTGGGGAATGCGCGACTGCGCCTTCCGCGATCCCGCAGGCAACATGGTCCGCATCCAGGAGGTGCGCTGAGATGACCAGGACCACCTCCACGACCATCGACTCCGTCATCGTCGACGCGTTCATCCGTGCCGCGCTCGACGGCGGCGCCACCGTCCTGAAGCCGGCCAAGAAGAGTTTCTGGGGCTACGGCGGCGTCGTGCACGCACCGGACGGCTCGATCTGGAGGGTCGCGACGTCGTCGAAGAAGGACACCGGTCCTGCGACCCTGGAGTACGACGACCTGGTGCTGCTCCTCGGGGTCGAGGACGTCAAGGCGACCAAGCAGTTCTACCTGGATCACGGCCTGAAGGTCGGCAAGAGCTTCGGCAGTAAGTACGTCGAGTTCGACGCGGCCGGGCAGGGCATCAAGCTCGCCCTCTACACGCGCCGCGCCGCTGCGAAGAACGCCGGGGTCGACCCGGAAGGTACCGGATCACACCGGATCGTCATCGGCGGCGACGTCGGGCCCTTCACCGACCCCGACGGATTCGTGTGGGAGGCGGCGGCCGCCGCCCGCGACGACGGCCCCGCTCAACACAGGGAGATGCGATGAGCACGGCCACGAGGACGGACACCCTAGCGATGGAGCGGAGCGCACAGTCGCCGGCGCTGCACGTTGCCGACAGCCACGATCTGATCCGGGTGCACGGCGCGCGCGAGAACAACCTCAAAGACGTCAACATCGAGATCCCGAAGCGCAGGCTGACAGTGTTCACCGGTGTCTCCGGCTCGGGCAAGAGCTCGCTGGTGTTCGGCACGATCGCCGCGGAGTCGCAGCGGATGATCAACGAGACCTACAGCGCCTTCCTGCAGGGCTTCATGCCGAGGCTGGCGCGGCCCGAGGTCGACGTGCTGGACGGACTGACAACGGCGATCATCGTCGACCAGGAGCGGATGGGTGCCGACCCCCGTTCCACGGTCGGCACCGCCACCGACGTCAACGCGATGCTGCGCATCCTCTTCAGCCGGCTCGGGCAGCCGCACATCGGCTCGCCGCAGGCGTTCTCCTTCAACGTCGCCTCGATCAGCGGAGCGGGTGCGGTCACGTTCGAGCGCTACGGGAAGACCGTGAAGGAGCGGCGCGACTTCAGCATCACCGGCGGCATGTGTCCGCGCTGCGAGGGTCGGGGCTCGGTCTCCGACTTCGACCTGGCTGCGTTGTACGACGAAAACAAGTCGCTCAACGAGGGTGCGGTCACGATCCCCGGATACAGCATGGACGGCTGGTACGGCCGCATCTACCGCGGGTGCGGCTTCTTCGACCCGGACAAACCGATCAAGAAGTTCACCGAGAAGCAGCTGCACGACCTGCTGTACAAGGAGCCGACCAAGATCAAGGTTGAAGGGATCAACCTGACGTACGCGGGCCTGATCCCGCAGATCCAGAAGTCGTTCCTGTCCAAGGACCGCGAGGCGATGCAGCCGCACATCCGGGCGTTCGTGGACCGGGCGATCACCTTCACGACGTGCCCCGAATGCGGCGGTACCCGGCTGTCCGAGGCGGCTCGGTCGTCGAAGATCCAGGGGATCAACATCGCCGACGCCTGCGCGATGGAGATCCGCGATCTCGCCGAATGGGCGCGTGGCCTGGACGAGCCATCGGTGGCGCCGCTGCTGGGGGCGTTGGGTGAGACGCTCGACTCGTTCGTCGAGATCGGGCTGGGCTACCTCTCGCTCGACCGGCCATCGGGCACGCTGTCGGGCGGCGAGGCGCAGCGCACCAAGATGATCCGCCACCTCGGATCGTCGCTCACCGACGTCACCTACGTCTTCGACGAGCCCACCATCGGCCTGCATCCCCACGACGTCGCGCGGATGAACGACCTGCTGCTGCGGCTGCGGGACAAGGGCAACACGGTGCTCGTCGTGGAGCACGAGCCGGAGACGATCGCGATCGCCGACCACGTCGTCGACCTCGGCCCCGGCGCGGGTACGGCGGGCGGCACGCTCTGCTTCGAGGGCACCGTCGAGCGGCTGCGCGTCAACGACACGCTCACCGGCCGCCATCTCGACGACCGGGCGAGCCTCAAGGAGCAGGTGCGCAAGCCGACCGGCGCGCTGCAGATCCGGGGAGCCGACGCCCACAATCTCCGGGGGGTCGACGTCGACATCCCGCTCGGCGTGCTCTGTGTGGTCACCGGCGTCGCCGGGTCGGGCAAGAGCTCGCTCCTCCAGGGCTCGATGCCCGCCGATGCCGGGGTGGTCTCGGTCGACCAGACGGCGATCCGTGGCTCGCGGCGCAGCAACCCGGCGACGTACACCGGACTGCTCGACCCGATCCGCAAGGCGTTCGCGAAGGCCAACGGTGTGAAGCCGGCGCTGTTCAGCGCCAACTCCGAGGGCGCCTGCCCCACCTGCAACGGCGCCGGCGTCATCTACACCGACCTGGCGATGATGGCCGGCGTCGCCACCACCTGCGAGGAGTGCGAGGGCAAGCGGTTCCAGGCATCGGTGCTGGAGTACCTCTTCGGAGGCCGCAACATCAGCGAGGTGCTCGCGATGTCGGTGGCCGAGGCCGAGGAGTTCTTCGGCGCCGGCGACGCGCGCACTCCGGCGGCGCACCGGATCCTCGAGCGGATGGACCAGGTGGGACTGGGCTATCTCAGCCTCGGCCAGCCGCTCACCACGCTGTCCGGTGGCGAGCGCCAGCGACTCAAGCTGGCCACGCACATGGGCGACAAGGGTGGTGTCTACGTGCTCGACGAGCCGACCACCGGCCTGCACCTCGCCGATGTCGAGCACCTGCTCGGCCTGCTCGACCGGCTCGTCGACGCCGGCAAGTCGGTCATCGTGATCGAGCACCACCAGGCGGTCATGGCGCACGCCGACTGGATCATCGACCTCGGCCCCGGCGCCGGCCACGACGGCGGCCGGATCGTCTTCGAGGGCACAGCCGCCGACCTCGTCGCCGCCCGCTCCCCCCTCACCGGCGAGCACCTCGCGGCCTACGTCGGTACCTGACCGAGGCCCTCGCGGACACCGTGAGACGGGTTCTTTCATCTGTTTCGCCTCGTCCCACCCGGCTGTTATCGAGACATGTTGACGTAGGCCGAGTTGCCGTCCCGATGACTTCCCACCGTCAGCGGCTGCGTCACGCGGCACAGGTCAGCTGGTCGCCTCAGGGATGAGGCCGTACGGCGGGACGTCGGGATTCCGGGTGAAGCGGATCACGACGTCGTCGTCGACGCTCGCTGGCGGCGAGTTATCGACGACGATGAGTTGGGCGCCGACGCCGTCAAACATCGTCCTGGAGCCGCCAGCCGCCGACCCCGGCGTCACCGACGACGAGCGCCGCACCATCGCCGAAATGATGGTCTTTTTGCCCTCGGGTCGACACCCGGGCGTATCCGAACCTTCGCCGCGATGGACGAAATGACCGCGGACCTGATCAGCGAAGGCACCCTCGAAGGCCTGGAATCCGCGCGGGCTCGGCGGTCAGCCCCGGCGGGAACGAGTCGCGGTCCTTCTCCACGATGAGGGTGGCCAGTCCGGCGCTGCGTGACTCGTCGGGGCCCGACCGCGCGCGCTGCGCTCCCGCGGCCGCCTGCGCTTGCCGGGATCGGCGAAACCGGTGCCGGTGCCCTGCGCCCGGGCGATGATGCTGGCCACGCTCATCCACGCCCGTGCCAGCTCCTCGGCGACCATGCAGTACTCGAAGACGCCTCATGTCGCCGCTGACGTTACCTCCGTGGCGCAGCGTCGGGATCGCTCGACGGGTCCGCGCTCTTGTCGTCCGATCGAGCGGCCGGCTCGGGCGAGGGTCGCTGTGCTGGGAGTCCGCTGGGGGGTGGGGCAGGGGCCTTCGACTCGGCCGGTTCTGAACGGGGCGTGGTCGCGGGTCCGAGACCCTCGGGCGGACCGGCATCCGGAGGACGTTGCGGGCGCGGCGACCCGGGTGGTCCAGCCCATCGCGTATCGGCGGCGGAGCCGGGTACGGCGGCGGGGAGCGGCACCGCGGGGCGGGCCGGGGAACCGGTGGGCGGTCGTGGTGTGGCGGCCGGGGGAGGCGTGTGGGTCGTGTCGGCGGTGCGCGTAGGCGCAGCGGCCGGCTCCGATGTCGTGGGCACCGGCTGCCGGGTGGTGCGTTGGAAGGTCGCGGGCGGCGTCTGTACCACCGAAGTGGTTCCACCAGCGTGCTGCCGAACGGCCGCGGCCGGTCCTGCCGGGGGTGACGCCCCGAGCTGCGGTGGTGACGCGGCTGGTACGAGCACGACGGTGACCGCGACGGCGACGCAGCTGGCGCCGGCGGCGAGCGCGACCGGACCCGAACCGCTCGCTGTAGCGAGCGGACGGCACATCCAACCCATCAGGCCGAGCCCGGCGGCGAGGACGGCGCGCAACGTCCGCCGCGCGCGGGCCAGCAGCGACTCGGCGGCGCGAGGGCCCACTCCGAGTCGACCCGCCACCTGTTGCACATCACAGCCGGCCGCGGTCAGCCGGAGCGCCTGAGCCTGCCGCGCGGGCAGCAGTTCGTCGGCCCTGGCGGCGACCCAGGCCGCCTCCGCACGGTGGCAGACCTCGTCCTCGAGTTGCTGCTCGGTGGTCTCTGTGAGTGTCGATGCCGCCACTCTCGCGCGGTGCCGTGTTTCCCGGGCCTGCTGCCGGCACCGATCGGCGCACAACCGCTTCGTCACCGTGACCAGCCAGGCCCGGAGCCGGTCGTCGTCAATCTCCGGGTGTTCGGCGGCCCGCAGCATCGCTTCCTGGACGGCATCTTCGGCATCCTGCGGACCGGGAGCACTGCGCCGAGCCACCCGCAACAGCAGTGCCTGCTGCGCCGAGATCCGCCGCCACCGGGCCGAAGATGTGACGTTCCCGGGCAGCGGCCGATCGGCCGCATCTCCCACCCACTCAGCGCCCATACCGGCCCCATCTCGTCACCGGTGTGCCCTGCTGCCCGCAGTGGCTTCGGCACCTCAATCGCGGGTGAGCGCAGCGTGTTAGCAGCGTCACTTCAAGTACACCTGTCTGGCCCAGAGCACGCCGAGCACCCGGAAGGACCCACAAGCCACGTGTCGTCAGGAAGAAAAAATATGGAAACGCTGCGACGGACGGACCCGGCCCGCAGCGTCTTCATGGGTAGCGGGAACAGAAGGCGGGCTGAGGGGAGGCGCTGGTGGACAAGTCCTACGAGCTGTACTGCCTGGTCGATCCGATCTTCTACGACTCGCCGGCCGTCCGGCGCGGCCAGGAGCCGGGCTTCACCGTCGCCGAGCGCCCGGTGCCCGATGGTTGGCAGCGTTCGGAGCTCGAAGACTGGCTCGTGTACCGCCCCACGGACGTCGAGCTGCCCAGCCAGGGATGGAAGATCCACAGCTCGGCGTGCCTGGACAATGCGGAGAAGATCCTCGACTCGGTCTGGGACTACTGCACCGGCCGGCACCTCGCCTTCAAGTTCCTGCGCGACCGGCGAGTGCTGCACATGCGCAACTCGAAGTACGCCCACCGCGGGTCGAGTGGCAAGTTCGTGACGATCTACCCGCGCGACGAGTCCCAGCTCGAGGCGGTGCTGGTCGACCTGGACGAGGTTCTCGCCGGCCAGCCGGGTCCCCAGATCCTCAGCGACCTCCGGTGGAAGACGGGACCGCTGCACGTGCGCTACGGCGGCTTCGATCAGCGGCACTGCCTGTCACCCCAGGGTGAGCTCGTACCGGCGATCGAGAACGAGTCCGGCCAGCTGGTCCCGGACCGCCGCGAGCCGACGTTTCATCTCCCCGCGTGGGTCAGCCTGCCGGACTTCCTGCAACCACAGCTGGCCGCCCGCAACACCACGACCGTCGCCGATTTGCCCTACCGGATCGAGCGGGTGCTGCACTTCTCGAACGGTGGAGGTCTGTACGCGGGCACGGACCTCCGCACAGGCGACGCCGTCGTGCTCAAGGAAGCCCGGCCGCATGCCGGACTCGCCAGGGACGCGACCGACGCCGTGACCCGGTTGCGGCGCGAGCACGAGACACTGCAGCGGCTGGCGGGGCTCGACGTGGTGGCGGGCGTCCGCGACCACGTCCTCGTGGGTGACCACCACTTCCTCGTCGAGGACTACATCGAGGGAACACCGCTGAACCGGCTCATGGTGCAGCGCTACCCATTGACGTGGCGCGACGGCGACGAGCGAGCCGACGAGCGAGCGCTGGCCGAGTACGCCGAGTGGGCACTCGACGTCCACGCACGGGTCGAGCGGGCCGTCGCGGCGCTGCACGAGCGGGGCATCGTCATCGGCGACCTGCATCCCTACAACGTCCTGGTCCGCCCGGACGGCCGTGTCGTACTGATCGACTTCGAAGCCGCCACCGACGTGTCCGACGGGCAGCGGCCGGTCCTGGTCAATCCCGACTACGCAGCACCGCCGGACCGTACCGGCGTCGACGTCGACCACTACGCGCTGGCCTGCCTCCGGCTGGCGCTGTTCCTGCCACTGACCGCGCTGATCGGTCTGGCACCGGAGAAGGCCGATCAGCTCGCCGGTGTCATCGCTGACGTGTTCCCGGTGCCGCACGCCTTCCTGGCCGAGGCCGTGCGGGTGATCCGAGGCGACCGCGCCACGCAGGCTCGGCCGCTGCCGCGGCTCGGACCGGACCGCGACGGTTGGCAGCGCGCCCGGGGCTCGATGAGCGGTGCGATCCTGGCCAGCGCCACACCGGACCGCGACGACCGGCTCTTCCCGGGTGACATCCGGCAGTTCGAGACCGGGGGTCTCAACATCGCCCATGGCGCGGCCGGCGTGCTCTATGCGCTGGCCGTGACCGGTGGCGGGCGCCACCCGGAGTACGAGGACTGGCTGGTGCGGCGGTCCGTCGATCCGCAGCCCGAGACCCACGTCGGCTTCTACGACGGCCTGCACGGCATCGCCTACGTCCTCGACCACCTCGGGCTCGGCGACCGGGCGCTGCAGGTCCTCGACATCTGCGACCGCGAGGTGCGGGGCCGGTGGGAACGTCTGGGCCTCGACCTGCGCAGTGGGCTGGCGGGCATCGGATGCAATCTCGGCCACTTCGCGACGGTCACCGGCGACAGTGCCCTGCGGGCCCGAGCGCTGCACGTGGCCGACGCCGTCGCAGATCGGCTGGGCACTGAGGACGCAGTCGTCACCGTCAGCGGCGGGTCGCACCCGCACGCCGGGCTGCTGCGCGGTGCTGCCGGCCCGGCGCTGATGTTCATCCGGCTGCACGAGCAGTTCGGCGATGCCGGGCTGCTGGACCAGGCCGCCGTCGCGCTGCGACAGGACCTCCGGCGCTGCCTGACCCGTGAGGACGGGACCATGGAGGTC
>WHSY01000439.1 GCA_009379815.1 Pseudonocardiaceae bacterium | reverse complement strand
CGGTGGTGATCCGGCACTGACGAGCAGCGCCAAGAAGCGTGCTGCTGTGCTGGTCCAGCCCTAGGTCGGCGAGGCGCGCGCCCGCGGCGATCCGCATCTGGGCACACACGAGGTCCACGTCGGTGACCTCCGCAGTCACTGAGTGCTCGACCTGGATGGGTGGATTCATCTCGATGGAGACAAAGATGCCATCCGAGTCGAGCAGGACCTCCACGGTGCCGGCGTTGACGTAGCCAATCGCATCACGTGAGTCAAAGCTTCGTGGGTGGCCAGACTCATGGCTTCGTCGAATGTGACCTTCATGCGGTCACCTGCCTGGACGGACGCCGGTGCTTGACCACGGCGTGTTCGGCCTCTCCACCACTCAACACACGGTGATGTCATCGCAGAGCAGTTCACCGATGAGTGCCTGCGCCTGGCTGGTGGAGCCTCGTCGACCACCGCGACGTCACAGCTCTGCGCTTGGTCCCTGTTAGCTGCCATGTTGACTCCTCAGCCCAATCCGCGGTCAGACCTCTGTCCTGCTGACTTTAGGGGTCGTGACGCCCACACCGCAACCAATGCGCGACCGCCCGGATCATCGTCGGGTCCGAACAGCACGCGCGAGCTCACCCGAGAGCGACAACGCCGCTGG
>WHSY01000438.1 GCA_009379815.1 Pseudonocardiaceae bacterium | reverse complement strand
TCCCCCTCCTCGCCGTAGCCGACGACTTCGTCTAAGACGATCGCGTCCGTCTCGCCGTAGGAGGGGAACTTGTCGAGCGCGTCGCCGTAGGACTCGCGGGTCAAGTGAGCCCGGTAGCGGCCGAGCCACCAAAGCAGGCAGATCGAGTCCAGCCCGATCGTCTGCTCGTCCAGCTCCTGGAGCGCGCCGAGCAGCGACCGCGCCTCCCCCAGCGCCTTACGGGTGTGGGTGCGGACGAGCGCGTCGTCGCGGGGCCCCCAGTCGCCCGGGCGGATCACCGCCTCCTCACCGCGGACGGTGATCTTGATGACCTGGTCAGCCTCGACGGCCTTCCGGACGCTCCTCGGCCGCGGAGCTGTCGCCATCTGACCCTCCCTTCTTCTGCCTCGGCTTGTGTTCGGTGAACGTGCCCTGAGCGATCAGCGCCCGACCGAGCTCGTCGTCGACCTCGACCGGCTGACCTGCAGGGAAATGCGTCGCGCCTGCCGCGGGCGCGAGGGTCACGCCCCGGCTATCGGGACCTTCGTAGACGATGCGCATCTGCTCAACTCCCATCAGGGAACGCGCGGCCGGCGAGCTGCTCGATCTCGTCGCCCATCAACTCGATCACGTCATCAATCGAGGCGTTGATCGCA
>WHSY01000437.1 GCA_009379815.1 Pseudonocardiaceae bacterium | reverse complement strand
CGGCCGCCTTGGTGGTGCGCTGGCGTAGCCGCACGGTCGCGAACGTCGACTCGATCGCGTTGGTGGTGCGCAGGTGCTTCCAGTGCTCTTCGGGGAAGTCGTAGAACGCGAGCAGATTGTCGAGATCATCGGTGATCTTGACGGTCGCTTTGGGGAACGTCGGGAACGCCGCAGCGAGCTCGGCCGCGGCGTCGATCGCCTTGGCGCGGGTGGGCGCGGTGTAGATCGCCTTGAGCCGCTCCTTGGCCTGCGGGTACGCCCGCTTGGGCAACGCCCCGAGGACGTTCGCGGTCTTGTGCACCCAGCATTTCTGGGTGCGGGTGGTCGGAAACACCTGCCGCAGCGCCGCCCAGAATCCCAGCGCGCCGTCACCGACCGCGAGCTCAGGTGCGGCCATCCCACGCATCCGCAGGTCGCGGAGCACGTCGAGCCACGACTCGGCGCCCTCACGGTGGCCGTCGGTGACCGCGACCAGCTCCTTGCGCCCATCCGGCCGTACGCCCACGATCACGAGCAGACACAGCCGATCCGCGTTGCCCTCAGCGTCGGGCAGCCGCACGTTGACATGGATCCCGTCGGCGAAGATGTAGACGTAGTCGAGCGCCGACAGCTCCCGCTTGGACTGAGTTCCACGA
>WHSY01000436.1 GCA_009379815.1 Pseudonocardiaceae bacterium | reverse complement strand
ACAACTCGTAATGAGCAGGTCGGGGGTTCGATTCCCCCAGGCGGCTCCACCCCTGACCAGCGAAAACCACTGGTCAGGGGCGTTCGGGCGATTCTATGCTGCCTCTGGGGTCACTCTGGTATCCCGCGTTTCGCACCACGTTGATTCCACGCCGGACTCGACGCGTAGCTGTGCGTGACGGCCGAGGAGGCGCCGCGGTGGGTGCTCAAGGGGGCCGGCGCGCTGCTGGCCCGACTGCCCGAGGCCCGACATAGCAAGGACATCGACATGTATTGCGCTGAGTTCGCCGCCGATGTAGAGGAGGCCACCGCGGCGCTTCGGGTCGCCGCGACCTCGGAGACCACCACTCGGCGCTTCTCGCGCCGCAGCTCGACGAACTCGCGGCGATCGGTGCACTGGTCAGCCCCTCGGCGGTGACTCTCGTAGGCGTCGGCGTGGGCTATCCATCGGCGCAGACACGGCTCGGCGACACCCAGGTCCTTGGCGATCTGAGCGACCGGCTTCTCCCGCAACCGGCCAGCTCAATCGCACGACAACGGAATTCAGGTGGTCGTGGAGCAGACATCCGAACTCCTCTCCGAGCCTCATCGGTCAGCGCCATGGTGCGCAAGGTGAGGATCTCGTCGTTCTCGGTGCC
>WHSY01000435.1 GCA_009379815.1 Pseudonocardiaceae bacterium | reverse complement strand
ATGACGTCGACCGCGACGACCCTGGTGCCGTCGGCCAGCCGGTGCTCGGTGCCGTCGATTTGGTAGCAGTCCCGCGGGCGGGCATAGACAAACCGCCGCCACGACGCCCGGGGCCGCTTGGCCGGGTTCTTGTCCAGCAACCCCTCCCGATCCAGGATCCGGTTGATCGTCGCCCGCGACGGCACCCGCAACCCGTGCGCCGCCCAGTCCTGCTGCGCGGCCAGCTTGACCAGCTCCGGGCGGATCGAGTCAGCCCCCGCATCCGGAGCCAACACACCACGCAGCCGCAGGATCTCGTCGACCACCAGCTGCGGCGTGGCCTGCGGACTCGAGTGCGGCCGCCGCGACCGTTGCCGCCACTGGCCCTCAGCGCGGATCCGAGCCCGATGCCGATAAAACGTCCGCGGGTTGATCCCGTTGCCCCGGCACCACGCCGCCACGTTGTCGATGTTCGGGTCGACGACCAAGGTCGCATCCATCAGTCGCATCATCGCCTGCTTCCTCGCCATACGGCGACGTCATATCGTAATCATGCGACACATCCTGGGAGACACACGGTGCGACAGATCTCATGGGACTGAAGACGAGTCAGGACTCGCATCGCCACTCACGACCTGAGCTCGAGGAGGTCGTGATGA
>WHSY01000434.1 GCA_009379815.1 Pseudonocardiaceae bacterium | reverse complement strand
CACGCCGTAGACGCGCGTGGTGTCCTTCAGCGTCGGATCGATGCCGGTGATGCCGTCGATCGTGTTCAGCAGCACCGGCCACACGCACACGAAGGCGATGATGAAGACTTTGTAGCCCGTGCCGACGCCGATCACCACGATCGCGAATGGGATCAAGGCCGGAGGTGGGATCGCACGGAGGAACTCCACGATCGGCGACGCACCGCGCCGCGCGGTGCGGGAGAGTCCGAGCGGGATTCCGATCGCCACGGCCAGCACGACGGCGATGAAGTAGCCGGCGAAGAGGCGGGTGAGGCTGGGCACGACGTCGCTGCCGACGCGCTCGAACAGCCAGGTCTCCTCGAAGGTTTCGAGGATCTCGGTCAGCGGCGGGAAGTAGAAGCTGCCGGCATTGGCGGACCACACGCCCCAGGCCACCAGCACCGCGATCGGCACGGCGATCTCCAGGCCGAGACCCAAGATGCGCTTCCCTCGCGCGCTCACGTTGCGGCCTCCCGCTGCGAGGGATGCCAGAAGAGCACGCGCTTCTCACCCTGCGTCGCCGCGATGTTCAGGAGCCAGCCGAGCATCCCGGTGGCGACAATCAGGGCGTACATGTTCTCCAGCGCGCCGCCGGAGCGGGCGATGTTGATCTCCTGG
>WHSY01000433.1 GCA_009379815.1 Pseudonocardiaceae bacterium | reverse complement strand
GCACACGGCTCACCGACGTCCTTCACCTGCGGTGTTCGGCCGGAGCCCGCCAGGCCCGGTTGGGCCGGGGTGCGACGACGATGCCATTGAGGGAGACCAGGCCGAGCGCGTTGGGCGATCGGTAGACCTGGGTGAAGCCCCAGGCCCGGCCACGCTGATGTCGTTTCGCGATGAACAGCGCGAGCCGCATCAGCGCGTAGTTCCTGATCTTGTCGAAGGCATAGGCAGAGTTTCCGTAACGGAAGTATCCCGCCCAGCCGAGCAGGAACAGGTTGGTCTCCTGCACGACCTGCTCGACCGGTGCAGCCAGCCGCGCCCGCATGGTCATGAACCGGATGCGATCGCGGGCGTGCTGCATCGCCTTGCGCGAGGGCCATCGGGCCAGGAAGGTGAAACCGCCGGTCCCACGCCGCGCCCGGGACCGCACCAGCCGGTGATGGAAGCCGAGGAAGTCCACTCCCTCGCCACCCACCCTCAGGTGAACGATCCGGGTCTTGGCCGCCTTCGGTTCCAGACCGAGATCGGCGAGCAGCACAGTCAGCCGCGCCAGCGCGGCCACCGCCTGCCCCTTGGACCGGCACATCACCAGCGCATCGTCGGCGTAACGGACCAGCGTCCCGTACGCGCCACGCCATGCCC
>WHSY01000432.1 GCA_009379815.1 Pseudonocardiaceae bacterium | reverse complement strand
AGGGCTGCGTCGCCAACCACCGCAACGGCGTCCCCCAGTGCGAGCCCGACGCCAACACGGACTATAGCGACCAAACCGCTTACGGACACAAGTGGTGGTCGTCACCAGCTCGAGATGTACTCGCTGGAGGTCCGCGGTGACGTCGTCGTCCTGGACTTCGGGATGCGCAACTCCGGTGACCGGTCGTTCGGTGTAGGGAGCCTCTTCGGCAAAGGCAGGGAGACCGACGACGTCAGTGGCGTCTACCTGGTCGACGGGCAGAACAAGAAGAAGTACCTGCCCGCACGGGCCGGCGACGAGTGCGTGTGCTCGTCGCGCCTGCACCAGCACGGCGTCGGAGCCGGGCATACGCAGTACCTCTATGCGACGTATGGTGCGCCCGAAGACGGTGTGCGCAGCGTGGACATCACGTTCCCGCACTTCGGCACGCTCGGACAATTCCGGCGGCGACTCCTCGGCGGCGTGCTGCTCGCGGTACTTGCGCACCCAATTACCGATCGTGGTCTCCCCAATCCCGTACTCGCGGGCGACCTCGGCAATAGGGCGCTCGCCCTCAACAACGAGCCTCGCCACCTCTTCACGAAACTCAGGCGTGTACTTCTGATACTTCCTCGGCACTGATCAACATCCTTTCCGGGG
>WHSY01000431.1 GCA_009379815.1 Pseudonocardiaceae bacterium | reverse complement strand
CCGCAGGAGATCCCCGTCGGCATCATCACCGCGATGGCGGGTGGCCCGTTCTTCCTCTACCTCCTGCGCACTCGCAAGGTGGCCGACCTGTGAGCGCGCTCGACGTTCGCGAGGTTCGCGAAGCTGGGGTGACAAGCGCATCACCGTCCGCGAGCGCCGCGCCGCTCGCGTTCGAGGGCGTGCGGGTGCGCCTCGGCGGGCAGCCGGTCGTGAACGGCGTTGACCTTGAGCTCCGGTCGGGCGAGGTGCTCGGCCTCGTGGGGCCGAACGGCGCGGGCAAGAGCACGCTGCTGCGGGCAGCGACTGCGCTCGTGCACCTCGAGGCGGGGCGCGTCCTCGTCGAGGGGCGAACGCTCGCCTCGATCCCGCGCCGAGAGCTGGCGCGACGGCTCGCCGTCGTGCAGCAGCTTCCCGAGGCGCCAGCGGCGATGCGCGTCTCGGAACTCGTGCTGCTCGGCCGCAACCCGCACCTCGGATTGCTCGGCCGCGAGACCGAGCGCGATCACGCGATCGCGCGCGAAGCGATGGAGCGCGCCGGTTGCCTCGATCTCGCCGACCGCACGCTCGGCACGCTCTCCGGTGGCCAGCGGCGTCGCGTGTTCATCGCGCGTGCGCTTGCGCAGGAGGCAAGCATCCTGCT
>WHSY01000430.1 GCA_009379815.1 Pseudonocardiaceae bacterium | reverse complement strand
GTGGCGGTCATTCTGATAGTCATGCGGTCACCATACTAGTCATCCTCGCTGCGGGCAAGGGCTAGCCCGTCCTCCGCGGCGTCTGGAGATCAACGGTGCCACCGATCGGCGGCTAGGACCAAGCCGAGATCGTGAGCGAGGTGCTCGGCCACAAGGAGGTGGCGATCGTCCTACGCGACGCCACCGGAGGACGAGGGCGCATCGCTGACCCCGGCCGCGTCCTCGATCAGGCCGGCGCCGCCACCGACCGTGACGAGCTGGCCGTCCTTCAGCCGGCTGGTCGCGTCGCCGCAACCGACCACGGCAGGGATGCCGTACTCGCGCGCGATGACCGAGGCGTGTGCCAGCGCGCTGCCGACGTCGGTCACCACCGCGGCAGCAGTCGCGAACAGCGGTGTCCAGGCCGGCGCGGTGATCGGAGCAACCAGAACCTCGCCAGGCTGGAGGACCGCTGCGTCAGGATCGCGGACGACGCGCACCCGACCGCTGATCCGGCCCGGGCTGGCCGGCACGCCGACCAAGAGCGTGTGGCTGCCTGGTGGCTTGGCGCCGACCATCGACCGTCCATCGAGCACGAGCTTGCGGACGAGGAACGGCGCCTGGCCGATGGTCATGGGTGGGACGAGACGAGCCGCCTTCTCC
>WHSY01000042.1:324-39730 GCA_009379815.1 Pseudonocardiaceae bacterium | reverse complement strand
GGCACCCCCGAACAGCAGGTCACCGCCCGCCTCGGCGACGCCCTGATCTACATCTCGGAGGCCGAGGTGGCCGACCGGATCCGGGCGCAGTATCGACGGGGCGATCCTGACCGCGCACAAGCTGCCCAGCCGGGTCTCGCAGACCTGGCTACACCCCAAGCCCGGCACCTACCCACTGACCGTCGCCGCCCGCCTTACCAGAGAGCTCGACCTCGCCAGCGCGTACGTGCCCGCCGACCGCGCCACCCACACCCCGGCGCACCTGCGGCTGCGGGTTAACCAGCTGCACTGGCAGATCTGTGACCGCGACTCCTGGCGCGCGCTGGCCGACGCCTGGTTTGCCATCCAACAGCACCTCAGCGGCGGCTGACTGCAGTCACACGCGGCCTCAGGGCCTGTGGACAACCCGAAGTTGTCCACAGGCCCTGAGGCAGGCGCTTCCGCTGCTGACCCACGCCCGCGAAGGTGAGCCCATGACCACCACAACAGCGAACAGTCACTACTGGGCTATTACCGCCATCGGCGCCGACACCCCAGCCCACCGCGCCGGCACCGCCGCCACCCGCACCGAGACCTGGACCCACGCGCTGGCCGCCGGCCGCGCCGCGCTGCTGGCCGGCGAGCTGGCCACCCTGGCCGTCACCGTCGACGACGAGCATCCCAGCGCGCTGTACGACCCCGCCCGCGACAGCTGCGGCGCCCTCGACCCCGCCCAAGTCACCGCCGCGCTGGTCGAGATCCACCAGGCCGTCACCGCCGGCGATCTCGCCGCCCAGCTGGTCGGCGGCCTGGTCAGCGATTCCAGCGGCAACGGGGGTGGAGTACTCGGGGCAAGGCTGACGGCTGGTGACGACCCGTCGCGGTCACCTGACACGCGTGCAGCGGGGACGTCGACCACGAGTTGTCGTCCTCAAAGGACGCTCTGACAATCACGATGACTGCGAATCCTAGTCGCTGCCGTGCAGTCCGGGCACCATATCCAGCGGCGAGGGCAGGTTGACCAGCGGCAACCACGCCCGCCGACTCGTGCCCGCCAACTTGTAAGCGGAAGGTTCGGGGTTCGAGTCCCCGCGTCGGCTCCACTCCGCCAGAAACGATCACCAACGAGCCCGCCGCGAAAGATCCGGGCTAAGGTGATCAATCGGGGGTGGCGTCGGCGGAGAAGAGACTGTCGCGGTGCTGACGCCACCGCTCCATCATCATCGGCATCTCGGCGTGCATGAAGCGGTAGAACTCCAGCGTCTCGCGTACCCGGCGGCCGCCGGGCCGGGTCTGGTCCAACAGCTCGACACCTTCGCTCAGGACGTCGTCGTATCGCTCGAAGATGGGGTCCTGCTGCTTGGTGATCGCCGACCAGACGTCGTCGTCGTAGACGCGGTAGTGGTCAGCGCGTGCCCCGGGTTCACGTTCCTTGCCCAGCAGGCCGGCCTGGACCAGGAACCGGACGGCACCGGAGATCGCGGCGGGGCTGACCCGCAGCCCGGCGGCGAGTTCGCCGGCCGTGTACCGCTCGGCGTCGTCGGCCAGTACGTAGGCGAACACCCGGGCCGGCATCCTCGGCAGGCCACTCTGGGTGAGGATCATGGCGAACCGCTCGACGAACCGCAGGACCGCCGTCTCCTGCGGGCCCGGTGCGGAGTCCGATGGGGTCGGCACTGTCACCTCCTCGGCCTGACAGATGGTGCGGCGATCATAGCATGCAATATCTTCACAAATGTGTGAATAAAGTGTACGTTCACTGCCATGACAACAGCGATGTCGGTGTCGGGGCTGGTCAAGACGTTCGGCTCGACCCGTGCCCTGGACGGCCTCGACCTGTCCGTCGCCACCGGTGAGGTGCATGGGTTCCTCGGCCCCAACGGCGCCGGCAAGTCGACCGCCATCCGCGTCCTGCTCGGCCTGCTCCACGCCGACTCCGGCCGCGCCACCCTGCTGGGCGGCGACCCCTGGAACGACGCAGTCGAGCTGCACCGCCGGCTCGCCTACGTGCCCGGTGACGTCGAGCTGTGGCCCAATCTCACCGGCGGCGAAGCCATCGACTTGCTTGCCCGGCTCCGCGGTGGGCTGAACAAGGCGCGCCGGGACGAACTCGTCGAGCGCTTCGACCTCGACCCGCGGAAGAAGGGGCGCACCTACTCCAAGGGCAACCGACAGAAGGTGGCCATCGTCGCCGCCCTCGCCTCCGACGCCGAACTGCTGCTCCTCGATGAGCCCACCGCAGGCCTCGATCCGCTGATGGAAGTGGTCTTCCAGGACTTCATCTTCCAGGCCAAAGCCGCTGGCAAGACCGTGTTGCTGTCCAGCCACATCCTCGCGCAGGTCGAGAAGCTCTGCGACCGGGTGAGCATCATCCGCCTCGGCAAAGTCGTCCAATCCGGCAGCCTGACCGAGATGCGGCACCTGACGCGCACCACGATCGAGGCCGAGACCGCCCAGCCGGCCGCTGGGTTGGCCGAGCTCCCCGGGGTGCATGACGTGCAGGGCGACGACGGACGCGTGCACTTCGCAGTCGACGGCGAGCACCTGGACGGCGCGATCCGTCAGCTGACCCGGTTCGGTATCCGCAGCCTGACCAGCCACCCACCCACACTCGAGGAACTCATGCTGCGTCACTACGGCGATGAGCTCGAGGCCAACGGCGGCACGCATGCCGACGCCGACGCAGGCACCGGAGAAACCCGATGACCACCACCACCGCCACCAGGGCACCCGCACCCACCGGCCCAGCGGGTGCGGGCAGCGCCCTGGCCGGCACCGGCACCCTGGTCCGGTTCATGCTGCGCCGCGACCGGATCAAGCTGCCCGCCTGGCTGCTCGGCATCACCTTCTTCGTGGTCTACTACGGCGCGGCGCTGCCGCAGCTCTACCGAACCGAGGGTGATCTCCGGGCCATCAGCACGTTCATGACAGGCCCTGTCGGCGCTCTGATCGCTGGGCCGGGCTACGGGGTCGACGACCCCACCGTCGAGCGGCTCCTCGTCGGCATCTACGGGATGTACATCATCCTCCCGGCGGCGCTGATGAGCATCCTGCTCGTCTGTCGGCACACCCGGGTCGAGGAGCAGGCCGGACGGGCCGAGCTCGTCCGCGCCAGCGTGGTCGGACGGCACGCCCAGCTGACCGCGACCCTGATCGTGGCGGCCGTCGCGAACATGGTGCTGGCGCTGCTGATCGGCGCGGCGATGGCCGGCAACGGCTTCGACGCCGGCGACGGGCTGCTCTTCGGCGCCAGCGTCGGCGCGGCCGGTCTGGCGTTCGCCGGAGTCACCGCGGTCACCGTGCAGGTCACCGAGTACTCCCGCGCGGCCGCTGGACTCGCCGGCGTCGCGTTGGGCGCCGCGTACGTGATCAGGGCCGCCGGCGACATGCTCGACGAGGGTGGCAGCGCGCTGTCGTGGTTGTCACCCATCGCCTGGTCGCAGCAGACCCGGGCGTACGTGGACGGACGCTGGTGGCCGCTGGCCCTCTCGGTGGCCTTCGCGGCCGCGGCCGCGGCGGTGGGCTATGTGCTGTCGACCCGCCGGGACGTCGGCCTGGGGCTGTTCGCAGCGCGCCGCGGAGCACCGGGCGCAGCGTCGTGGCTCCGGTCGTCGTTGACGTTCGCCTTCCGGCTGCAGCGAGCCGGCCTGATCGGGTGGGGCGCCGCCCTCGCCGCCGCCGGGGCGATCTACGGCGGGATCACCGAGCCGATCGTCGATGCAGTCGAGGATCTACCGGCCGATGTGATCGCGGTCCTCGGCGGCGACGCGGCGAACATGCTGGACGGCTACCTGAGCGTGATGGCGCTGTTCGATGCTCTCCTGGTCGGCGTCTTCGTGATCCTCGGCGTGCAGCTGCTGAGGTCCGAGGAGACCAAGGGCCGGGCCGAGCCGGTCCTCGCGACCGCGACCAGCCGCTGGGCCTGGTTCGGCAGCCACCTGACGGTGCTGGCACTCGGCGCGGTCGGGCTGCTGGTCGCCGTCGGCGGCGCCCTCGGCGCCGCTACTGCGATCTCGGTCGGGGATGCCGGCTATGTCGGGGACAGCGTGGCCGCGCATCTCGTGTACACCCCTGCGTTGCTCGTCTTGCTCGGCGTCGCGGCGCTGTTGTTCGGCGTCCTGCCGAGGGCCATCGGCGCAACATGGGGGGTGCTCGGCTTCGGACTGATCATCGGGTTCTTCGGGCCGATCATGGACCTGCCGCAGTGGGTGCACAACCTGTCACCGCTCGAGCACATCGCACGGTTGCCGCTCGAGCAGCTCACCTGGGCGCCGATGCTGATCCTCACGGTCATCGCCGCCGGATTGCTCGCCATCGGGCTCTACGGGTTCCGGCGTCGGGACCTCGAGACCAAGTAGCCGACGCTCGCCGGTCGCGTGGGGGGCGAGATCGTGCTGGACGCCTTCACTGTGATGGAGGACGCGCGATGGATGCGGTGACGCTTCGGGTGGAGTCGCTGCGCTACACCTATCCGGGCCGGGCCACCCCTGCGGTCGACGGGATGTCCTTCACGGTCGACGCGGGTGAGGTGTTCGGCTTCCTGGGCCCCAGCGGCGCCGGCAAGACCACGACCCAACGTGCGATCATCGGTCTCCTCGACGGGTGGGCCGGCGACATCGAGGTGTTGGGTCGCTCTCGGCTGGAATGGGGAACCGAGCTCTACGACCACGTGGGGGTGGCCTTCGAGCTGCCCGTGGGCTACCCGCGGCTCACCGGACGCGAGGACCTCACACACTTCGCGAACCTGCACGACACAGGTGCGGGCGACGTCGAGGGGCTGCTCGATCGCGTCGGTCTCTCCGACGCCGCCGACGTGACGGTCGGCAGCTACTCGAAGGGAATGCGCCTTCGACTCAACCTCGCACGGGCGCTGTTGCACGATCCGGAGGTCCTGTTCCTCGACGAGCCGACCTCGGGCCTCGACCCCGTCAACGCTGCTGGGATCCGCCGCCTCATCCTTGCCGAGCGTGATCGTGGCCGGACGGTGTTCCTGACCACACACGACATGACGACCGCTGCGGAGGTGTGTGATCGGGTCGCGTTCGTCGTCGACGGCCGGATCGTGGCCTGTGACCGTCCGCGCGCGCTCCGGCTGACGCACGGCAGCCGTCAGCTGCGGGTGGAGCACAACATCGACGGGGAACTGCGCGCCACCTATTTCCCGCTTGGTGAGTCCCCACCGGAGTTAGCGGAGCTCCTGGGCTCAGGCCGCGTGGAGACCGTCCACACCACCGAGGCCGATCTCGACGCAGTCTTCGCCCGTGTCACCGGACGACAGCTATGAGCGTCTCGACGGCACCGCTGGTCGCCACCGAGTTGCGCCTCCACCGGCGCCACCACGTGCTCGCAGCGACCGGCGCGATGACCGCGCTGTGGGTCCCGCTGCTGGTCGCGCTTCCCGCACCATGGCGTGCCGATGCGCTGGCTTGGCTGTTGTTGCTGGACATCGCGACGCTGGGGCTCTACTTCGCGCCGGCGCTGGCCGTGGTCGAACGCGCCAACGGGGTCACCGCGGCGCTGCGGCTGACCAGGCTCACGCCGCTGCGGGCGCTGGCGGTGAGGGTGGCAACGCTGGCCCTCTGGGCCGTCGGTGCCGCTGCGGTCCTGCTCGCCGTCACCCGGGTCGCGGCGTGGCCAACGGTCCTGCTCGGGGTTGTGCTCACCAGCGTGTTGTTCTCACTGCTGGCCATCGCCATGGTGGGCCGGGCCGAAACCCTCACCACCTACCTGGCACGGGTGCCACTGGTGGCCGGCCCACTGCTACTTCCGGCGCTGCTGCGTGGCACAGGGCTCGTGGACTCCCCGATGCTCGCACTCTCGCCGGTGACCGGGGCCCTGGACCTGCTCACCGGACGATGGTCGGCAGCGCACGCGGGATGGTTACTGGTGGCCATTGGCTTGCTCGGGCTCATGGTCGTGCGCCTCGGTTTCGACGTGCGCCCGCAGCGGTTCGCGCCCGCGGGGCGCTGGCCGACCCTACGGCCCTTCGCGGGACCGCGCTGGTGGCGTGTGGCACGCTCCTACGCCACTACGGATGTACGCACCCTGCTCGGCGATCGCCTCCTGCTCCTGCTACTGGTCGGCGTTCCGATCATCGCGGTTGCGGTGCGGGTGGCCTCGGGCGTCGGCCTGGACTGGCTCGAGCAACGTCACGGCGTGGACGCCAGCCAGCATCTGCCGGTGATGTGGGCCTTCGTGCTCGTGGTGCATCTGCCCGTGATGGCAGGCACGCTCGCCGGCTTGCTGTTCCTCGAGGACCGTGACGCAGACCTACTTCCTGCGCTGACCACCACCCGGGCATCGCTGCACACGTTGCTGGCCTACCGCTTGACCGTCACGGTGACTGCCGCCGCGGCCTTCATGGCCGCCGGCATGCTCATCGCCGGGGTCCGCCACCCCCTGGGATGGCCGGGGCTGCTGTTGACGGCCCTCGCCGGCGCCACCGTGTCCGTGGTGCCGGCCATGCTGTTGGCGAGCCTCGGCCGTGACCGGGTACAGGGCATGGCGCTGATGAAGATGATGGGCCTGCCGCTGTACGTGCCGATCGCCTGGTGGTACGTCGACGGCCCGGCCGGCTGGCTCTTCGGACTCATCCCCACCGGATGGGCAGCCCAGACCTTCTGGGCCACCTCAGTGCCGCAGGCCCTCGGTTTCGGCGTCGGAGCGATGGCGAGCTCGGCGGTCCTCGCGGTCGTGCTGGCCAGACATCTGCTGAGGTCGGTCACCTGACGCGCCGCTCGATGCCGACCGCGCCATGGGTGTGCGGCTTCGGCGTCACCGGGAAATGGCGCAGGACACTAGGTGGCGATGTAGGACTGCAGGTACGACCGCTCGGCCTCCAGCTCACCGATCCGCGCCTTGACCAGATCGCCCATGCTCACGATGCCACCGAGCTCATCGTCGACCATCACCGGCAGGTGCCGGATCCGGCGGTCGGTCATCGTCCGCAGGATGCCGTCCACCTCGTCGGTGAGCACGCAGGTCACCACGTCGACGTTCATGATCTCCGAAATCGGGGCTTCGGCGAGCGAGGTGCCGCGTTGGTGCAGGTGACGGATGACATCCCGCTCCCACACCATGCCCACCACTGCGCCGTCGTGGACGACGACAACGGCCCCGACGGTGTGCCCGGCCATCACCGCGAACACGCCGGCGAGCGAGGTGTCCGGCGTCACAGTCGCGACCACCGACCCCTTGACCCGCAGTACGTCCGCAATCCGCATCCGGAACGCCCTCCGATCGACGGGCCGCCAACGTGACCTGAAGGTACGCCCGTGGTGAGCAGGACGAAAGGAGCCGACGCCGTCAAATCCCCGTCTCGTCGGTGCCACAGCTGTCGGCATGCCGGTGGTCCTCGTCGCTGCCCCGGCCGGTCGTGGTCAGCAGCGCCGCGGGTGGTGTAGCGCAGCAGGACTCACCGCGCCACGCCTCGCGGGGCGAACCTCCGACGCGCGGCTCATGGCGCATCCACCGCTGACCGTCGACGCACTCCTCGGCTGCATCGACGGCCAGCACGACGTGCACCAGCTCTCCAAGCGCGCGGGCCAGGTGCGGGTCCGCCAGCGCGTATCGGACCTGCCGCCCCTGATAGGTCGCCACAACCAGGCCACATCCGCGCAGGCAGGAAAGGTGGTTCGAGACGTTCGACCGACTCAAGCCGAGATGAGCAGCCAGCTGCCCGGGGTAGTTCACTCCGTCCAGCAGTGCCACCAGGATGCGACAGCGGGTCGGGTCGGCCAGCGCCCGGCCCAACCGGGCCAGCGCTGACTCCCGGGTCTCACCATGTCAGCATGAGAAAGATAGTACAGTACATAGTGACTTATTGAGCGAGCCGCACCGGTGCTGCGCCTCGAGAGCCACGCCCCGGTGGCGTCGGAGTACGGCCTACCTGCGAGTGGCTGTCATCGGACCACGTCGTGCTGGGGCCAGGTGCGGCCGGTGATGCGTTCGTAGACCTCGACGTAGCGGGCGCGCGTGGCGGCGACGACGTCGTCGGGCACCGGCGGTGCCGGCGGCGTCTTGTCCCAGCCGGTCCCTGCCGCCCAGTCGCGCACGAACTGCTTGTCGAAGGCGAACTGGGCGCGGCCGGGCTCCCACTGGTCGGCGGGCCAGAAGCGCGACGAGTCGGAGGTCAGGACCTCGTCGCCGAGGACCAGTTCGCCGTCCGCCGAGGCGCCGAACTCGAACTTGGTGTCGGCCATGAGGATGCCGTTGCGGGCGGCGGTCTCGGCACCGCGTGAGTACAGCTGGAGCGTCAGGTCCCGGAGCCGGGCGGCGAGGTCGGGACCCACCTGGTCGACGACGTCGTCGTAGGTGATGAACTCGTCGTGTGCGCCGCCGCCGGCCTTCGTGGTCGGGGTGAAGATCGGCTGCGGCAGCTTCGAGCCCTCCACCAGCCCCTCGGGCAGACCAACGCCCGAGACGGAGCCGTACTTCTCGTACTCCTTGAGTCCGAGCCCGGCCAGGTAGCCGCGCGCGATGCACTCGACCGGCACCATGTCGAGGCGCCGGCAGCGCACCGCGCGGCCGGCCCACTCGGCCGGCACGTCGGTTCCGGAGATCACGTGGTGCCCCACGATGTCGGCGAGCCGGTCGAACCACCACAGCGACAGTTGGGTCAGCAGCTTGCCTTTGTCCGGGATCGGCGTCGGGAGCACGATGTCGTAGACGGACACCCGGTCGGAAGCGACCAGGATGATGTCCTCGCCGTCGGCGTAGACCTCCCGGACCTTGCCGGCGTGCAGGAGCTCCATTCACCGGCCTCGTTTCAGTCGTCGACGCGGTACTGGTAGGAGCGTAGGCGCTGCCGGGGGAGCGGTTCGGCGCGCCGTGGCGCGACGCCGAGGGCGTCGGGCAGCGCCGGTCCGTCCGGGTGGCGTGGACCTGCGAGCGATGAGCCCAGGAGTCCGCGTTGACGGCGCAAGAATTCTTATCCTAGTTTCAGGACAGCGTGTCACGATCGAGCGAAGGGCTGGCGGCACCGGGTCGCGGCCGGCAGGACCCACCCGCGCGGGAGGCGGAGCGCATGACGGCCACTGGATCGGCGCTGCCGACGGGTGGGGTACGGCACGGGATGGTCACGGCGACGTGGACCTCGGCGCTGGCGGAGTCCTACCGCCGTTATGCCGGCGAGCCGGCGGTGCGGACCGGGCGGGGCGAGGTGCTCAGCTACGCCGAGCTGGGCGCCCGGGCGCGTCGGCTGGCCGGTGGGCTGGCTGCGCTCGGCGTGCGTCCGGGTGACCGGGTCATGGTTGTCACCGCGAACCGGCCGGAGTGCTTCCTGGTCGATCATGGGCTGGCTGCGGGCGGGTTCGTGCGGGTCGCGGTGAGCTACCGGCTGCATCCCGGCGAGGTGGCGCACATCGCGCGGGACTGCGAGCCGAAGGCCGTCGTGGTGGACCGCGAGCGGGCGGAGGCCGTGGCCGCTGCGTTGGCGACCACCGGGCTGTCCGTGGTCGTGGTGGCCTTCGACGACGATGCACCGGTGGCGGTGGACGCGCGGCTGTCGGAGCTGTTCGCGCACCCGGAGGCCGAGTCGCCGCCGGTGGAGCCGGAGGCGCTGGCCTGGCTGCCCTACACCTCCGGGACCACGGGCGAGCCCAAGGGCGTCATGCTCAGCCACCGGTCGCTGCTGGCGTGTTTTCGCAACTTGCAGGTCGAGTTGCCGCCGGTGGAGACCGGTGACGTCGTGCTGCACGTCGCGCCGCTGACCCACCTGTCGGGTTATCTCGGGCACGCCTACGCGATCCGCGGCGCGAGCCAGGTGGCGCTGCCCGAGTTCACTCCGGAGGCCACCCTGGGCGCGATCGGCGAGTACGGCGCGACGGTGCTGCCGCTGGTCCCGACGATGCTGAACATGATGCTGCCGCTGCTGGAGTCGCACCGGTGGGACGTGGAGTCGCTGCACACCGTGCTCTACGCCGGGTCGGCCATGTCTCCGGATCGGCTGGCCCGGGCGGTCACGTGCCTGGGGGAGGTGTTCGTGCAGGCCTACGGGCTGACCGAGATCCCGTTCCCGCTGGTCGCGTTGTCCAAGGCCGCGCACCGGTTCGACCCGGACGGCCCGCCTCCCGCGCGGTTGGCCTCGGCGGGGCGACCGAACCCGTTCGTGGAGATCCGGCTGCGCCGCCCGGACGGCACCGACGCGGCCGACGGCGAGGAGGGTGAGATCCAGGCCCGCACCGACACCACCATGCTCGGCTACTGGAACCGGCCCGAGGCCACGGCGGAGATGCTGCTGGATGACGGCTGGGCGGCCACCGGCGACGTGGGCCGGATGCAGGACGGCTACCTGCACGTCGTGGACCGCAAGAAGGACATGATCGTCTCCGGCGGGTTCAACGTGTTCCCGGGTGAGATCGAGAACGCCATCTCGACTCTGGACGGGGTGGCCGAGGTTGCCGTGGTCGGGGTGCCGGACGAGCGATGGGGCGAGTCGATCCGGGCCGTCGTCGTGGTCCGGGACGGTCAGCCGGTGACCGAGGACGACATCGACCGGGCCTGCCGGGAGCGGATCGCGGCCTACAAGCGGCCGCGGTCGGTCGACTTCGTCGCCGAGCTGCCCAAGACGGGCACCGGCAAGATCCAGCGTCACCAACTGCGCCGGCGCTACTGGACCGGCCAGGCCCGGCGGGTCGGCGGCTGACGCGCACAACGAGATGGGGAGCCAGTGACCACGACCGCACCGACCACCGCCGGGCCGGCGCCGCTTGCCGGCCGGTTCGATGTGATCCCGCTGGAGAGCGTGGTCTTCGGCCCGGGCGCGGCGGGCGGGCTCGCGGCGGAGTGTGAGCGGCTGGGGATGTCCCGGCTGCTGCTGATCGCCTCGCCGAGCCTGGCGCGCCGGCTCGACATGCGCGCGGTGTTCGATGCGGCCACGGGTGGCCGAGTCGCCGGGGTGTTCACCGGTGGGCGCCCGCACGTGCCCGACGACGTGGTGCTGGCCGCGGCCGAAGCCGCCCGCGCTGCCGGGGCCGACGGGGTGCTCAGCGTGGGTGGCGGCAGCGTGGTCGATCTGGGTAAGGCGGTGAGCCTGTGCGTGGCCGAGGGTGTGCGCACCCGCGAGGAGCTGCTGGCCTGGCGGGTGGTGTTCGAGTATCCGGCCACCGTCGAGATCCCGACCACGACCGCGCCGCAGCTGCCGCACATCGCGGTGAGCACGACCCTGTCGGCCGGCGAGTTCACCAGCATCATCGGCATCACCGACACCCAGCGGTTGGTCAAGGACCTCTACATCACGCCGAGCCTGGTGCCCCGGATGGTGGTCCTCGACCCCGAGCTGGCGGTGCACACCCCGCGGGACCTGTGGGCCTCGACCGGGCTGCGCGCGGTCGACCACGCCGTCGAGGCGCTGTGCTCGACGAGCGCGCAGCCCGTGACCGATGCGCTGAGCGCCGACGCGCTGCACCGGCTCACCCGCTATCTACCTGTCTCGACTGCTGACTCCGCTGACTTGCACGCCGCGGGCCAGTGCCAGGTCGCGGCCTGGGAGTCGATCTTCGGGCTGACCAACGTCAACCTCGGCCTCAGCCACGGCATCGGCCACCAGCTCGGCGCCCGCTGCGGCGTGCCGCACGGCATCACCTCGTGCGTGATGCTGCCGGCGGTGCTCGACTACAACCTCGAGCACACGAGCCCGGCGCAGGCCCGGATCGCGCAGATCTTCGCCACGGCGGCCGGGGTCGCAGCGGAAGTGGGAGCCGGCGAGCTGGTCCGCCGCTTCATCGCCTCCCTCGGGCTACCCACATCGTTGCGCGAGGTCGGAGTGGAGCGCTCGGAGTTCCCGGCGCTGGCCCGCGACGCGATGGCCGACCTCATCGTGGCGTCGAACCCGCGCCCGGTGACCGGCGAGGACGAGGTGATCGCGATCCTGGACAGCGCGTACTGATGGAGTCGCCGACCGACACTCATGGGGTGCCCGCTGCGCTGCTGGAGTTCCAGACGACGCTGCACCCGCCGGCGGGTGGCTCGCCGGCGGAGCTGCTGCGCAGCTTCGACGAGTACTCGAACGCCGACCCGCCGCCGGTCGAGACCGTGCATCCCGGGGTGCTGCTGCGCGAGCAGGGCGGCTGGCGGCTGGGCGCCGACGTCACGGTCCCGCTGGGCGACCCGCCGTTCCCGTCCGTGGTGTACTTCCACGGCGGTGGTTGGGTGATGGGCTCGCCGTGGACTCACCGCCGGGTGGCCGCCGAGCTCGCAGCGCGCGGGATGCTGGTCGTCTCGATCGACTACCGGCGGGCGCCGAAGCATCGGTTCCCCGGGGCGGTCGAGGATGCCGCGTTCGCAGTCGGTTGGGCTCGCGAGCACGTCGCGGGCTTCGGTGGTGACCCCGGCAGGCTGCTCGTCGGTGGTGACTCGGCGGGCGCGAACCTGGCCGCTGCGGTGCTGGCGTCGGGTGCCGGGCAGGGTGTCCGCGCCGCGCTGCTGTGCTACGGCGTCTACGACTACCACCGGGCGTTGCCGACGCTGTCCGGCCTGCTCGGCGGCGATGACGCCGCGAGCCAGCTCTATCTCGACCCGGCCGAGTTCGATGAGCTGCGCGGTGACCCGCGGCTGAGCCCCGAGGGCCATGTCGCGGCGTTCCCGCCGACTATGCTGACGGTGGGTGAACACGACCCGCTGCGGGCCGAGTCCGAGGCGTTGGCCGCGCGGCTGGCGGGAGCGTCGGTGCCGTACGAGTTGCATGTCGCCGCGGGCGCGCCGCACGGTTATCTGCAGCTTCCCACCCATCCCGCCCACGACGAGGGGCTGTCCGAGGTCGCGGCGTTCCGGCGCCGTGTCGGACTGTTGCCCGCAAATCCGGAGGTCATGTGAGTACGCCCGATCACCCCAGGCCGACTGCCACCGACGAGGAGTTGCGCGCCGCGCTGACGTCGGCGAACATCCCCACGCTGCTGCTGGTGCTGGCGCACCTGACCGGCGACGACCGCTGGCTGGCCGACCCGTACCGGCCCAGTCGCACCATCGCCCTCCACGACAACGACACCGGTGGGCTGGCTGAGCAGCGGCAGGCCGAGATCCGGGACGCGGCGCTGGCCGCGCTGGGCGAGGTCCGCGACGGGCAGCGCGCGGTGCCCGGCCCGCCGCCCGACGACCGCATCGTCGAGGCGCTGAGCATCTCGCTGGGTGAGCAGGTGCCCCCGGAGTACGCGGCGGCGATGGCCGAGGACGGCGGGTTCCGGAAACCGGCGTGGCTGACCACCCCACCCGTCGGTGGCGACGGCCCGCGGGTGCTGGTGATCGGCGCGGGCATCTCCGGGGTGTGCATCGGCATCGCGCTGCAGCACCTCGGGTTGCCGTTCTCGGTCATCGAGCGCAACGACGCCGTCGGCGGTACCTGGCTGGAGAACGACTACCCCGGTGCGGGTGTCGACACCCCGAGCCACCTGTACTCGTTCTCCTTCGCGCCGCGACCGCAGTGGTCGCGCTACTACCCCAAGCAGCCCGAGATCCTCGACTACGTCCAGGGCGTGGCCCGCGATGCCGGGCTGCTGCCTTCGATCCGGTTCGGCACCGACGTCGTCTCGGCGGAATGGGACGAGGCGTCGAGCACCTGGCAGGTGTGCACCCGGGCGCGCGACGGCGGCGAAGGCACCGAGCAGCGCCACGTCGTCGACGTCGTGATCAGCGCGGTGGGGCTGTTCAACCAGCCCGAGGTCCCGGAACTGCCGGGGCTCGACACGTTCGGCGGATCGGCGTTTCACACCGCGCGCTGGGACCACTCCGTCGACCTGGCCGGCAAGCGGGTCGGGGTGATCGGCACCGGGGCGACGGCGATGCAGGTGGTGCCGGCCATCGCCGATGACGCCGGCGAGGTGGTGGTGTTGCAGCGCTCGCCGCAATGGGTCGCGCCGAACGCCAACTACCTGCGCGAGGTCAGTGACCACACCCGGCTGCTGATGGAGCAGGTGCCCGGCTACCGGACGTGGTACCGGCTGCGGCTCGCGTGGATGATGCAGGACAAGCTGCACCCCACGCTGCGCAAGGACCCCGACTGGCCGCACCCGCAGCGGTCGCTCAACGCGGCCAACGACAAGCACCGCCGGTTCTTCACCGACTACCTCGACGCCCAGATCGAGGGGGCAGAGCAGCTGCGCGACGCGATGCTGCCGGACTACCCGCCGTATGGCAAGCGGATCCTGATGGACAACGACTGGTTCGCCACGATCCGCCGCGACGACGTCGAGCTGGTCGCCTCCGGGGTCGCAGCTATCGAAGAGAATGCGGTGCTGTCGGCCGACGGCGAACGCCACGAGGTCGACGTGCTGGTGCTGGCCACCGGGTTCTCCACCCGCCGGATGCTGTTCCCGATGGATATCCGGGGCCGGTCGGGGGTGCCGCTGCGCGAGCAGTGGGGCGACGACGACGCGCAGGCCTACCTGGGCATGACCGTGCCCGACTTCCCGAACCTGCTCCTGCTCTACGGCCCCAACACCAACCTCGGGCACGGCGGCAGCGCCATCTTCCACGCCGAGTGCCAGGCCAACTACATCGTCGGGCTGCTGCGCCGCATGGCCGCCCGCGACATCGCCGCACTGGAGGTGCGGCCCGAGGTCTGCGACGACTACAACGCCCGCGTCGACGCCGCACACGAGCAGATGATCTGGACCCATCCCGGCATGACCACCTACTACCGCAACGCCGCGGGCCGGGTCGTCACCACCACGCCCTGGCGTCTGATCGACTACTGGGCGATGACCCGCACACCCGACCTCGACGACTACCTGGTCACCCCGGCGCCGCAGGCGCAGCGACGCGCGGGGTGAGCGGGTGGACCTACTGACTTCGTGAGTGGCGCGACCGCAGGCGCATCCGGGACGACAGCCGCTCCCCGCGCCGCGTCGCCGTCCACGGCACGGGATGTGCCGGCGGCCACGGCGAGCGTTCGTGGCGCGAGCTGACCGGCTGGTCCGATCGGGCACCCTTGCGGATGTGGCGCGCACCCGACCGGATCCGCCCGAGTCGCTGACCCAGCTGCTGGGCGGTGGCCGCAGCGCGCTCGACGCCACGCTGCCCGCGGTCGCGTTCGTGCTCGGCTGGCTGGTCTCCGGGCGGTCGCTGGAATGGGGCGCGGCAGCCGCGCTGACCGCCGGCGCCGGCGTGGCCGTGATGCGGTGGCGCGGGGGCGGGCGCCCGGTTGCCGCACTGCTGGGGCTGCTCGGCGTCCTGGCCGCGGTGCTCGTCGCGCTCTACACCGGCCGGGCCGCGGACTTCTTCCTCACCCAGCTGCTGTCCAACCTGGCTAGCGCCCTGGTGTGGGCGGTGAGCATCCTGGTGCGCTGGCCGTTGCTCGGGCTCGTCGTCGGCGGCCTGCTCGGCCAACGCACGGCATGGCGCCGTGATCCGGCACTGCTGCGCGCCTACGCGCTGGCCTCCTGGGTATGGGTGGGGCAGTACGTGGTCCGGCTCGCGGTGTTCACGCCGCTGTGGGCCGCCGGCGCGGTGCTGCCACTGGGGGCTGCACGGGTGGCGTTGAGCTGGCCGCTGGTCGCGGTGTGCGTCGCTGCCAGTGGCACGGTGCTGTTCCGCGCGCTACCCGACGGCCATCCCGGGCTGCGGCACCCGAGCCCACCACCCTGACGTCGCCTCACGGGCAGCCGT
The DNA here is from genome assembly GCA_009379815.1 of Pseudonocardiaceae bacterium. GTDB lineage: Bacteria > Actinomycetota > Actinomycetes > Mycobacteriales > Pseudonocardiaceae > WHSY01. Next base: position 24,151 of record WHSY01000042.1, on the reverse strand, counting down.
TCGTGGACTCCGGACGTCCCCGGGTCAGGCGGTCGTGTGCGGCGACCGGGTCCGCAGTGCCCGCATCCAGGATGGCGAGCCAGGCCGCTCCGGCCGCGGCGTCAGGCCCGGTGACCACGTCGGTCGTCCCTTCGGCTGTGAGGTGTTGCCGGACCCGTGCGCCGACCGTGCCCCCGGTGAGGTCCCCGGTGAGCAGCCCACCGGCGAGCACCACCGGCAACCCCGGCCGGCACAGCGGCAGCACGGCGTCGGCGAGCAGCGTGGCGGCCCGCGCGACCAGCCCGTCGGCCACCGGGTCACCGCGCGCCGCGGCGCCGCACACCAGCGGTGCGTAGCCGGCGAGCCGGATCGGGGCCTGCCGGTACACGGCGGCCGTGGCCGCGTCGAGCGTGACCAGCGGGTCGCGGTCGCGGGCAGCGCCGGCCAGCAGGTCGTCGAGCACGTCGTCGAGCAGCCCCGCGGTCGGGTGGCGGCGCTGCAGCGCCCCCAGCGCCGCCCGGACCGCCTCGCGGCCTAGCCAGAACCCCGACCCCTCGTCGCCCAACAGCCAACCGTGCCCCCCGGTGCGCGTCGCGACCCGACGCGCCTCGATCGCCGCGGCCATCGATCCGGTCCCGGCGACGAGCAGGGCGCCCGCCGCCCCCGGAGTGCCCGCGGCGAACGCGGCCTCGCAGTCCGGCCGTACCCGCATCGGGCAGCGCAACCCGGCGCGTGCCCAGGCGAGATCGAAGAGCCCCCGGGTGCCGGGATCGGACAGCGCGGCGTATCCCGCGATCCCGGCCACCCCGGCCAGGACGGCGTCTGGGTCGGTGCCCGCGAGCGCGCCGGCCAGGGCGTCTCCGAGTGTCGCCGCGGCGACGCCGGGAGGCGAGGAGCACGGGTTGGCTGGTCCCGCGTACCCCTCGCCGTGGCGCTGCCCCGTGGTGTCGGCCAGCAGCGCCCGGCAGCCCGTGCCGCCGAGATCGAGCCCGAGCACGAGGTCCCCCGACAACGCACGCACCTCCTCAGACGTGAGGCCCGGACCGGCCCGGCCGAGTGTCGCTGCTCCGATCGCGTGCAGTCGGCACGCGCAACCAGCGGGTGGTCACTTCTGTCACGGAATGTACGACTTCTGCGCCGGCGAGTGACGTCCGTTACCGGTCGTCAACGGATTCGCCGCTTTCGGTGAATGATATGCGGAGCTAGTGTCCCCCGCGCAGGAGAAGCGCCCGCCCGCCGGATGGAAGGACGCGATCCATGTCTCGACGCAGTGCTGGGCCTCGACGCAGTGCTGGGCCTCGACGCGGTGCCGGGTCTCGACGCGGTGCCGGGTCTCGACGCGGTACCGGCCGCGCGCTGGCCGTCGCGCTCCTGACCGCAGGCCTCGCAGCCGCCACGGCGCTGCCGGTCGTGGCGATGCCCGTCCGGGACCTCCCGGGCGCCGCGGCACCGGCTGCGCCGCACCGCGCATCGCCGGCGCAGCAGGCCACCGCTGCGCTCGTCGGACAGGCCACGGCGACTCAGCAGGCCGCGCAGCAGGCTCTCGGGGACTCCTTCGCGGGTGTGTGGTGGAAACCATCGGTCGGCCGGCTGGCCGTGGCGACGACCGATCAGGGCACCCTCGGGCAGATCCGGGCGCTGGGTGCCGTGCCCCGGCTGGTGGCACGGGACGCGGACGCGCTCGACGCGGTGCAGGCGCAGCTCGACGCACGTGCCGGCAGCGTTCCGGACTCGGTGACGGGCTGGTACGTCGACCCCGCCAGCAACTCGGTCGTCGTCCGCGCCACCGACGTCGCAGCGGGCAGGTCCTTCGCCGCGGGCATCGACGGGGTGCGTGTCGATCGGGTGGCCCACGAGCCGCGGGCGCTGGCCGACCTGGTCGGCGGCGAGGCCATCTACGGGCCCGACGGTCGCCGCTGCTCCGTCGGGTTCAACGCCACTTCCGGCGGCGCCCGCTACGTCATCACCGCAGGGCACTGCACCGACCTGAGCGGTACCTGGACGGGCTACAACCATGCGCCGATCGGGCCGGTGGAGGAGACGTCGTTCCCCGGCAACGACTACGGCATCGTCCGGGTCGCCTCCTCGTCGTGGAACCAGGGCCCCTGGGTCTCGGCGGGCTCCGGCGGCCGGATCGCGGTCAGCGGCTCCGCCGAGGCGCCGATCGGCTCCTCGGTGTGCAGAGCAGGGTCGGCCACCGACTACCGCTGCGGATCGATCGAGGCCAAGGACCAGACGGTGAACTACGGCGGTGGTGACATCGTCTCCGGCCTGACCCGAACCAGCGCCTGCGCCGAGCTCGGCGACTCCGGTGGCCCCTACGTCGCCGGGTCGCAGGCCCAGGGCGTCCTCTCCGGCGGCTCGGGCAGCTGCCTGCTCGGAGGGGAGACGTTCTTCCAGCCGATCAACGAGGTGCTGTCCGACCTCGGGCTGGACCTCGTGACGCAGTGACGCGCGGGAAATCGGGGTGTCGCCGCGATTTGGGGCTTTCGCTGCGCCGTCACGACGGGTTCACTGGACGTGTCCGGGCTGCCCCCCCCCCCGAGTGACGTCGAAGCGGAAGGAACGCCGCCCATGGCTCGCCGCATCGCGACCCGCACCGTGGTCGCCGTCATGTTCGGCGTCGCCGCCCTGCTCGGGGCCGCCCTCCCGGCCACCGCGGCGACGCCTGCACCGGCCGGTGTACCGGCGGCGAAACTGGCCGCATTGCAGCGCGACCTGGGGCTCTCCGGTGCGGCCGTCGGGGCCCGGCTGGCGAGTCAGGCCGACGCGGCGGTGACCCGATCGGCGATGCTCGGCATGCTCGGCGGGACCTTCGGCGGTGCCTGGTTCGACGCCGCGACGAGCCGGCTCGTCGTCGCCACCACCGATCCGGCGCAGCGCGGTGCGATCCGCGCCGCCGGTGCGCGGCCGGTGGTCGTAACGCAGGGCCTGGCGGCGCTCGACGCCGTCAAGGACAGTTTGGACGCGCATGCGGGGTCGGTGCCCGACGCTGTGACCGGCTGGTATGTCGACCCGGCGAGCAACTCGGTCGTCGTCGCTGCCACCGACCCCGCCGCGGCGCGGGCGTTCGCGGCGGAGGCAGGTGTCGGCCCGGTGCGCGTCGAGCGCGTCACGCAGCGGCCGCGGCTGATGAGCGATCTCGTGGGCGGCGAGGCGATCTACTCCGAGGAGCAAGCCCGGTGCTCGGTGGGGTTCAGCGCCACCTCCGGCGATGCCGGCTACGTCATCACCGCAGGGCACTGCACTGACTTGGGCGGTACCTGGTCGGGCGCCGACCGGACACCGATCGGGCCGGTGACCGAAACGTCCTTCCCCGGTAACGACTACGGGCTGATCCGGGTCGACTCACCAGCCTGGACGCTCACCTCGCAGTTCGCGGGCCAGGGCAGGCAGCTCACCGAGATCACCGGATCGACCGAGGCCCCGGTGGGCGCCTCGGTATGCCGCTCCGGGTCGACCACCGGATACCAGTGCGGCGAGATCATGGCCATCGACCAGTCGGTGAACTACGCCAACGGCGACGTCGTCTCCGGGCTGACCCGCACCAGCGCGTGCGCCGAACGCGGCGATTCGGGTGGTCCCTTCGTCAGCGGCACGCAGGCCCAGGGCGTGCTCTCCGGCGGGTCGGGCAGCTGTTTCCTCATCTTCCAGGGCGACACCTTCTTCCAGCCGGTCAACGAGATCCTCGCCGACACCGGGCTCGAGCTGCTCACCAGCGGGTCGTGAGGGTGTCGTCGGGACCTCACCCACCCCGATGCCCACTCACGGGCGCCGGAGGCGCCGGGAAAGGGCCGCCGCGGCCGCCCCGGGGTCCGGCGCCTCGGTGATCGCCCGCACCACGACCACCCGCTGCGCGCCCGCGTCGAGTACCTCGTCGAGCCGCTCGCTGGTCTCGATCCCGCCGATCGCGAACCACGGGCGGTTCGGTGCCGCGGCGGCGGTGGCTCGCACCAGGTCCAGGCCGGCGGCAGGGCGCCCGGGTTTCGTGGGAGTGGTCCAGCACGGCCCGGTGCAGAAGTAGTCGACACCCGGCTCGGCCGCCGCGATGGCGGCTTGCGCGGGATCGTGTGCGGAGCGGCCGATCATCACGCTCTCGGGCAGGATCCGCCGTGCCCAGCCCACCGGCAGGTCGTCCTGCCCCAGGTGCAGCACCTGAGCACCGGCAGCCAGCGCCACGTCGGCCCGGTCGTTGACCGCCAGCAGCGCGCCGTGCCGCTCGCAGGCCTGCGCGAGGACCTTGAGCGTGGCGAGTTCGTCGGCTGCCTCGAGGGGGCCGTGCGGGCCCTTGTCCCGCAGCTGGATGATGTCCACCCCACCGGCAAGCACCGCGTCGGCGAACTCCGCCAGGTCGCCGCGCTCGCGCCGCGCGCCGGTGCACAGGTACAGCCGCGCGTCGGCCAGCCGTTCCCGGATCCGCTCGCCATCCATGTATCGCACGGTAAGGTGGAGGGTGGTCCGCACGGGAGCCCGGGGCCACCGGGCTGAGAGGGGGTCATGGCGACCCCGACCGTCGAACCTGACCCGGGTCATGCCGGCGCAGGGAGCGTGGGAGTGGTGCCTGACATCGAATCGGTCGCCGTGGTCGGCGGCGGCGTCATCGGCCTGAGCTGTGCCTGGCGTGCGGCCGCCGCGGGATTCCACGTCACGGTCCACGACCCCGCGCCCGGCTCGTCCGGCGCGTCGCACGTCGCCGGCGGCATGCTCGCCCCCGTCACCGAGGCCATGCCCGGCGAGGAGGACGTGCTCGCGCTCGGATCGGCGTCGCTGGCGCGCTGGCCGGAGTTCGCCGCCGAGCTGGGTGCCGCCGCAGGATGCGATCCGGGCTTGCGCACGGAGGGCACCGTCGCCGTGGCGCTCGACCCCGCCGACCGCGCCGAGCTCGACCGGCTGGCCGATTACCTCCGCCGGATCGGTCGCGAGGTCGAGGTGCTGCGCGGCCGGGAGCTGCACCGCGCCGAGCCCGCCCTCGGACCTGCGGTGCGCCACGGGCTGTCGGTGCCCGGCGACCTCGCGGTCGACAACCGCGCGCTGCTGGCGGCGCTGCTGGCCGGGTGCCGCCGCGCGGGGGTGGGCTTCGAGCCCGCCCGCTGCGAGGTCGCGCCCCCAGCGGACGTCGTGGTGCTCGCCGCGGGTGCGCGCAGCGGCGGGCTGCATCCCCGGCTGCGCGAGGCGATCCGCCCGGTGAAGGGGGAGATCCTGCGGCTGCGGGCCCGTCGCGGGGCGCTGCCGCCGCCGTCGCGCACCGTCCGTGCCGTGGTGGGCGGGCGGCGTTGCTACGTCGTGCCCCGTGACGGCGGCCGCGTCGTGCTCGGCGCGACCCAGTACGAGGTCGGCTTCGACGACGACGTCACCGCGGGCGGGGTCCGGGCGCTGCTCGACGACGCCGAACGCGTGCTGCCCGCGATCGCCGAGTACGCGCTGGAGGAGAGTGCGGCAGGGCTGCGACCGGGCAGCCCGGACAATCTGCCGCTGATCGGGGAGCTGGAGCCGGGCGTGCTGGCCGCGACCGGCCACCACCGCAACGGGATGCTGCTCGCCCCGCTGACCGCGGACGCGGTGCAGGCGCTGCTGCGCGGCGTTCCCGTCCCAGCGGAGGCGCGGCCGGCCGACCCGGCCCGCCTGACCGGTGGACAAGTCGCCTGTGGACAAGTCGTGAGTGGCGATGCGAGTCATGGCTCGCATCGGCACTCACAGGGCGAGCGGAGCGAGCCATGATGGTGGTTGTGAACGGCGAGCATCGGCAGCTGCCCGAGGGGGCGACGCTGGCCGGGCTGCTCGAGGAGATGGACGTGCCGCCCTCCGGGGTGGCCGTGGCGGTGGACGGCGCGGTGGCGACCCGTGCGTCGTGGGCGGCGACGACGCTGGCCGACGGGGCGACCGTCGAGGTCCTCACGGCCGTGCAGGGAGGCTGACGATGGCTGACGATCCGCTGGTGATCGCGGGCAAGGAGTTCGGTTCCCGGCTGGTGCTGGGCACCGGCGGTGCCGCGAACATGTCCGTGCTGGAGCGCGCGCTGCTCGCGTCGGGCACCGAGCTGACCACGGTCGCGATCCGCCGGATGGACGCCGGCGAGCGCACCGGGGTGCTCGAGCTGCTGTCGCGCCACGGTATCGAGCCGCTGCCCAACACCGCCGGCTGCCGCAGTGCCGCCGAGGCCGTGCTCACCGCGCAGCTCGCGCGCGAGGCGCTGGGGACCTCCTGGGTCAAGCTCGAGGTGGTGGCCGATGAGCACACCCTGCTGCCCGACCCGATCGAGCTGCTCGACGCCGCCGAGCAGCTCGTCGACGACGGGTTCACCGTGCTCGCCTACACCAACGACGACCCGGTGTTGGCCCGCAAGCTCGGCGATGCGGGTTGCGCGGCGGTGATGCCACTGGGCTCGCCGATCGGGACCGGGCTGGGTATCGGCAACCCGCACAACATCGAGATGATCGTCGCCGAGGCGCGGGTCCCGGTGATCCTCGACGCGGGGATCGGCACCGCGTCGGAGGCTGCGCTGGCGATGGAGCTGGGCTGCGACGCGGTGCTGCTCGCCACCGCCGTCACCCGCGCCGACGATCCGCCGCGGATGGCCGAGGCGATGCGGTTGGGCGTGGCGGCGGGCCGCCAGGCGCGGCTGGCCGGCCGGATCCCGAAACGGTTCTGGGCGCAGGCTTCCTCGCCCGCCCGCTGACCGGAGTGTCCGCATCTGCCGGACGGTGTGTCTGCGCCTTCCGGCCGGTCTTCCGTGACCTCCGATATGCTGCGCGTCACCACCTGCGACGACGGCCACCCGATCGTGAGACGGTGAGCGCGTGGTGAGGCTGTCGCAGGAACCGGAGGCGGTCTCACCGGCTCGGATCCGGCTGCTGCTCGGGGTGCTGGTCGCCGCGGTGGTGGTGACCGTCATGAACAACAGCATGGTCACCGTGCTGCTCGCGCCGGTCCGGGAGGAGTTCACGGCCTCGGTCGCCGAGGTGGGGTGGGTCGTCACCGGGTTCTCGCTGGCGTTCGCGGTGTGCACGGCGTTCTTCGGCCGGGTGTCGGACGTGGCGGGCATCCGCGGGGTGTTCAGTGCCGGGCTCGTGGTCTTCGTCGCCGGGTCACTGGTGGCGGCGCTGGCCGGCACCCTGCCGGTGCTCGTCGCCGCTCGCGTCATGCAGGGCGTCGGCGCCGCCGCGATTCCCGCGTTGGCGGCGGTGACGGTGGCCAGGGTGCTGCCTGTCGGGCGGCGCGGGCTGGCCTTCGGGATGCTCACCAGCGGAGTGGGTGTGGGCCAGGCGCTGGGTCCCGTGCTCGGAGGTGTCGCGGCCGAGTTGGCCGACTGGCGCACCCCTTTCGTCGGCACCGCCGTGCTCACCCTGCCACTGCTCGTCGGGGCACTGCGCACGCTGCCCGGCCCCGCCGCCGATCGCACCGGACGCTGGCGCGACCTCGACGCGCTCGGCGGCGTGCTGCTGGGCTCGGCGGCCGCGCTGCTGCTCGTCGGTGTCACCCAGGTGCAGGCGGTCGGGCTGGGCGGACCGTCGGCGTGGGGCAGCGTGCTGGCGGCAGCGTTGCTCGCGGTCGCCTTCGCCGCCCGGATCCGCGCCGCCGTACATCCCTTCGCCGCGCCGTCGCTGTTCACCAACAGCGGGTTCATGTCCGCAGCCGCGGTGGGCTTCCTCACTCTGTTCGGCTTCCTGGCGACGATCGTGCTGGTCCCGCAGCTGACGTCGGCCGTCAACGGGCTCAGCAGTGGCCAGGTCGGACTGGTGCTCACCCCGAGCGCGCTGGCGGTCGCCACGCTGTCGGCGGCGGCCGGGCGAATGTCCGACCGCATCGGCCCGAGGATGCTGGCGCTGTCGGGGATCGCCTCGCTGGCCGGCGCGGCGTTGCTGCTGTCCACGGTCGCCGGGGGACCGGTGTGGGTGGTCGCGACCGGCCTGTTCGGCACCGGCGTCGGGCTCGCACTGGTCATCTCGCCCGCGACGAACGCCGCAGCCAACGCGCTGCCCCTGTCGCAGTCCGGGGTCGGGCTGGGGCTCTACCAGGGCGCGATCTTCCTCGGCGCCGGCAGTGGAGCCGCCGTGGTCAGCGCGGTGGTCACGGCACGCGACGGTGCGGCAGGAGCCTGGAACCCGCTCCACGCCGGCCCGGCCGTGAACTTCTCCGACGGGTTCCTGGTCGTCGTGGGTGTGCTGCTCGTGGCCCTCCTGCTCGCAACGCGGCTACCGGGGCGCCCTTCGCGAGGCGCGAGCCCGGCCGAGGAGGTCACTCCGGTCCCGCCGTGCAGCTAACCGCTGCCGGGCTCACCCACCGGTTGCGGGTGACGCTGCCGCGGGGCGCGCAGCTGCCGTGCCGCCACCGCCGCGAGCGGCAACGTCGGCACCGTCACGCCGGCCAGCAGCAGCACCGTCATGGGCGTGCCATCCAGCGCCAGCCCGTAGCCCGCGAACAGCACGATCGCGGCGAGCTCGGAACCGACCCCCGCCACCGACGTCACCGTCGCGCGCGCATCGCCGACGATGGAGTCCTGCAGCCGCACGTCGACCATCACCCGCGCCAACTGCACGCACCCGTACCAGACCGCCAGCACGGCGATGCCTGCCAGCGGATCGGCCAGCACGGCCACGGCGACCAGCAGCGCGGCGGCGGCCATCGCCGTGCCCACGCCTCGGGGCATCCGGCCCGCCAGCCAGCTGCCGGCTGCGGCGGCCAGTGTCAGCGTCGCGACCAGCAGCGGGACCGCGAGGTCGGAGGCGCCGGCGCCGCGGGCCAGCAGCGGGACGAACTCGTCGATGGCGTGCAGCCCGGCCAGGGCCGCGGTCAGCGCGACCAGCCGCCGCACCGGCCGATGGTGGGCTGCCTCCCGCAGCCCGGCGCGCAGCACCGGCAGGTACCCCTCGTGACCGCCGGTGGGGTGCCCGGGCGGCAGCGTCAGCGTCACCGCGACCTGCAGCAGGCAGGTGGCGACGCTGACCGCGCCGACGAGCGGGTAGCCACCGAGGGCGAGCAACGGGACGGCGGCGAGCGTCGCCGTCAGGTCCGCCAGCAGCTCCGCGACGCCGGTACGCGCCCGCACCACCGGGTAGCGCTCGGCGGCGCCGAGCGCACGCAGCTCGTCGTAGACCAGCGCCTCCAGCGTGCCCGACCGCAGCGCGCTGGCCGCGCCCCACAGCGCGAAGCCCACCGCGAAGGCCGGGTAGCCGGGCAGCGTCACCCAGAGCGCGAACCCCGTCGCGCGGACCAGCGCCGCGGTCAGCAGCAGGTGGCGCCGGGGGATGCGGTCGGCCAGCGCGCCCGACGGCACCTCGGCGACCAGGCTGACCAGCGACCACAGCACGAACAGCGACGCGATCGCCGTGGCGTCGAGCCCGGTGTCGGCGAACAGCAGCGCGTACACCGGGTACAGCGGCACCAGGTCGTCCAGTGCCGCGAAGGCGACGGCACGCCTACTGAGGCGGCCCGCCGCACCGGTCGGGGTTCACAGTCAACCGAAGCCCATGCCGGTCAGTCTGCCAGCGAACCCCGACCAGGGTCACCCGATTTGCTCGTGAGTGGTAATGCGAGACATGACACGAGTCATGACTCGTCTCGCCACTCACGGGGCGCGCACGCGCCAGAACGGGGAGACGGGGCCGGTACCGGCGCCGAGCGGGTAGGCGTGCTCGACGGCCTGCTCGATGTAGCGCTTGCCGAAGCGCACGGCATCCGCGACCGGCGCGCCCTGCGCCAGTTGGGAGGTGATCGCCGAGGCGAGGGAGTCGCCACCGCCGTGGGTGTGCGGGGTGTCCACGCGCTTGCTCGTCAGCTCGGTGAACTCCGACCCGTCGTAGAGCAGGTCCAGGCATTCGGGCTCGGCGCGGAGGTGCCCGCCCTTGACCAGCACCCACGCCGGGCCCAGCGCGTGCAGCGCCCGGGCAGCCTCGTACTGCTGCTCGCGGGAGCGCACGTCGATGCCCACCAGCAGCCGGACCTCGTCCAGGTTCGGCGTGACCAGGGTGGCCCGGGGGAACAGCTCGCCGCGCAATGCGTCGAGCGCCTCGTCGGCGAGCAGCTGGTCGCCGTGCATCGAGGCCGCGACCGGGTCGACGACGAACGGGGCGTCGCCGTCGTGCCCGATTCGCACCTCGTCGCAGGCCGCCGCCACCGCGGAGATGATCGGCGCGGACGCGAGCATCCCCGTCTTCGCCGCACCGACGCCGATATCGGTGGCCACCGCGCGGATCTGGTCGGCCACCACCGACGGCGGGATCTCGACGAACCCGCTGACCCCCACCGAGTTCTGCACCGTCACCGCGGTGACCGCGACGCAGCCGTGCACCCCGCACACGGTGAACGTGCGCAGGTCGGCCTGCAGTCCCGCGCCGCCGCCCGAGTCCGACCCCGCGATCGTCAGCGCGACCGGCGGCGTCGCGCTCACTCCGTCACCGGCAGGTACACCTGCCCGCCCGCCTGCGTGAACTCCTCGGACTTCTCGGCCATCCCCGCCTCGATCGCGGCCACATCGGTGAGGCCGTGCTCCTCGGCGTAGGCGCGCACGTCGGCCGAGATGCGCATCGAGCAGAACTTCGGACCGCACATCGAGCAGAAGTGCGCGGTCTTCGCGGGCTCGGCCGGCAGCGTCTCGTCGTGATACGAGCGCGCGAGGTCCGGATCCAGCGCCAGCGCGAACTGATCGTGCCAGCGGAACTCGAACCGCGCGGTCGACAGCGCGTCGTCCCAGGCCTGCGCGCCGGGATGGCCCTTGGCCAGATCCGCCGAGTGTGCCGCGATCTTGTACGTGATCACCCCGGTCTTGACGTCGTCGCGGTCGGGCAGGCCGAGATGCTCTTTCGGGGTCACGTAGCACAGCATCGCGGTGCCCGCCTGCGCGATCATCGCCGCGCCGATCGCCGAGGTGATGTGGTCGTAGGCGGGCGCGATGTCCGTTGCGAGTGGACCGAGGGTGTAGAACGGCGCCTCGCCGCACCACTGCTCCTCGAGCCGGACGTTCTCGGCGATCTTGTGCATCGGCACGTGGCCGGGGCCCTCGATCATGACCTGCACGCCGTGCTCCCGGGCGATGTGGGTGAGCTCGCCGAGGGTCCGTAGCTCCGACAGCTGCGCCTCGTCGTTGGCGTCGGCGATGCTTCCCGGCCGCAGCCCGTCGCCCAGCGAGAACGTCACGTCGTAACTGCGCAGGATCTCGCACAGCTCGGAGAAGTGCTCGTACAGGAAGGACTCCCGGTGATGCGCCAGGCACCACGCGGCCATGATCGACCCACCGCGGGACACGATGCCGGTGACGCGCTGCGCGGTCAGCGGGACGTAGCGCAGCAGCACGCCGGCGTGCACGGTCATGTAGTCCACGCCCTGCTCGCACTGCTCGATGACGGTGTCGCGGTAGACCTCCCAGGTCAGCTTCGCCGGATCGCCGTCGACCTGCTCCATCGCCTGGTATATCGGCACCGTGCCGACCGGCACGGGGGAGTTGCGCAGCAGCCATTCCCGGGTCTCGTGGATCCGCTTCCCGGTGGACAGGTCCATGATCGTGTCGGCGCCCCAGCGGGTGGCCCACACCATCTTGTCCACCTCCTCCTCGATCGAGGAGGTCACCGCCGAGTTGCCGATGTTGGCGTTGACCTTCACGAGGAAGCTCTTTCCGATGATCATCGGCTCGGACTCGGGGTGTCGGTGGTTGGCCGGGATCACCGCGCGACCGCGCGCGACCTCGTCGCGGACCAGTGAGACGTCGACGCCCTCGCGGGCGGCGATGAACTCCATCTCGCGGGTCACGTGTCCGGCTCGCGCCCAGGCCAGCTGGGTGGCGGCGCCGTCGACCGGCTCGCGGGCCGCGATCCACGGCTCGCGCACCCGGCTCAGCCCACTGTGGATGTCGATGCCGGCGCCGTCGTCGGTGTAGGGGCCGGAGGTGTCGTAGAGGTCGACGTGGTCCCCGTTGGTCATCGCCACCCGGCGCGACGGCACACGCAGGCCGCCGATGTCGCGGTAGACCTTGTGCGAGCCGGTGATCGGCCCGGTGGTCACACTCGGTACGACGGTGCGATCGGACAGGGTCGTCATGGTCACCCTTCCTTCGCCGGCATTACCCGGACAGGTTCGAGCGGTCGACAGCCCCGGACGCGGCGCGTCCCACTGCCCTCTCAGCCCGCCTCGGTGCGAGCTCCCGCGTGTTCAGTTGACCACCCGACCGTAGCCGTTCGGCTCGGGCCGCGAAAGTGCGCCGCGAGTGCGCGATCAGGCGCCGACGAGTTCCGACGGGACTGTGATCACGTCCACCATGGCGCCGTTGCGTAGCGCGGTGATCGGCAGCGTCGTGCCGATGGCGTCGGAGAACAGCTGGCGCTGGATGCCCTGCGCGTCGGTGACGGCGCGGCGGCCGGCCGACAGCACCAGGTCCCCGGTCCGCAGCCCGGCGCGGTCGGCGGGGCTGCCGGTGATCACCTCGACCAGCCGGAGCCCGTTGGACTGCCCGGTGCGCTCGGCGATGTCCGCGGGCAGCGGCGCGGGCACCCCCACCAGGCCGAGATAGGCGCGCCGCACCCGGCCGTCGGCGAGCAACGCGTCGATGATCCGCCGGGTGGTGGTGTTGATCGGCACGGCCAGCCCGACCCCGAACCCGGCGACCGCGGTGTTGATGCCGACGAGCCGGCTCGCCGCATCGGACAGCGCGCCGCCGGAATTGCCGGGGTTGAGCGCGGCGTCGGTCTGGATGACGTCCTCGATCACCCGCCCGGCCCGCCCGGAGCGCACCGGAAGCGAGCGGCCCAGCGCGCTGACCACCCCCGCGGTCACCGAGCCGGACAGACCCAGCGGGTTGCCCACCGCCACGACGAGCTGCCCGACAACGAGCTCGTCGGCGTCACCCAGCGCGACGGCGCGCGGTGTCGCGTCCCGTGCCCTCGCGACGGCGAGATCGGAGAGCGGGTCGGTGCCCACCACGTCGAATCGCGACTCGGTGCCGTCGGTGAACGCCGCGGTACCGCCGGTCGCCGAGCCGATCACGTGCGCATTGGTCAGCAGCAGGCCGTCGTCGGAGAAGACGACCGCCGAACCCGCGCCCCGGTCGAGCTGCACGCTCGCCACGTGCGGCGTCACCTCGGCGGCGACCGTGCTGACCGTGCGCGAGTAGGAGTCCAGCGGATCCACCGCAACCACCACCTTGCCTGAACAGCATTACACCGTTGCGCACCTTTCAAGGATGCGCCGGCGCGCACGCTTCCCGCCAGTTGTTCGCCGGTAGCGAATCCGGTTGTGTCCAGCCGGCGGGCCGTCAGTCCCGCGGCGGCCCGGCCGCGGGGTCCCAGGACAGCCCGGGAACCCCCCAGCCCTGGGCGCGGAGCACCTTCTTCGCCTCCCGGCTGTGCCGCCCGACCAGCCGGTCGAGGTACACCACGCCGTCGAGGTGGTCGGTCTCGTGCTGCAGGCAGCGGGCGAGGTATCCGGTGCCCTCGACCACCAGCGGTCTGCCGCCGGCATCCACCCCGGTCACCTGTGCCCAGGACGCCCTCCCGGTCGGGAACGCCTCGCCGGGCACCGACAGGCAGCCCTCCCAGTCGTCGTCCGGGTCGGGCATGGTCTCGGGTCGCCCCGACGTGTGCAGCGCGGGATTGACGACGACACCCCGGTGCTGCACGCCCTCGTCGTCCGGGCAGTCGTAGACGAACAGCCGCAGGTCCACGCCGATCTGGTTCGCAGCGAGCCCCACACCCTCCGCGGTGGCCATCGTGTCGAACATGTCGTCGACGAGGGTGTGCAGCTCATCGTCGAACTCGGTGACCTGCCTGGTGGGAGTGTGCAGCACCGGATCACCGACGACACGGATGGGGCGGACGGCCATGATGGTCGACGATAGTTTCGCCCGGTCGGGACTCGCCGGGCGGATCGTGCGACGCAGCGGGCGCCCGCATGATTGAATGACGCCGTGAATGACAGGGCTGTGATTACGGGCAGCGTGGTGATCCTGCCGCTCGGGTCACGGACCACCAGCCGAGGAGCGTGATGGACGCCGCAGAGGCGCTGGCCCCGATCGGGGGTCGGGGCGATGACCAGGATGGCCTGACCAGTCGGGAACGGGAGATTCTCGCCTTCGAGCGCCAGTGGTGGAAGTACGCGGGCGCCAAGGAGCAGGCGGTCCGTGAGTTGTTCGACATGTCCGCGACCCGCTACTACCAGCTGCTCAACGGCTTGATCGACCGGCCCGAGGCACTGGCCGCAGATCCGATGCTGATCAAGCGGCTGCGGCGGCTGCGGGCCAGCAGACAACGGGCGAGGGCGGCACGACGGCTGGGTGCCGATCCGCAGTGACCGGATAGCCCTGCAGGCTCTGATGGGGAGGCTGACGCGGCGATGAGCACGCCGGACGCGACCGGGACCGGCCGCCCGCTGCGCACTGCCGGACTCGTGCTGCTCGGCATCGCAGGAATATCGTTGTTGATCGCGCTCGTCACGTGGCTGGGCGGCGACGGCAACGGCGAGACCACGGCGGGCGGCCCCACGACAGGACCGCCCGGCTCCGCGACGGCGCCGCCGTCCGCTCCGGTGACCCGCACCGGTACCGCTGCTCCGACGAGCCCGGCACCGGGAGCGCCAGGCCAACCCGGCGGACCCGGCCAACCCGGCCAACCCGGCCAACCCGGCGGACCCGGTGGCCCCGGGGGTGAGCGGGCCCCTGCGGACGGCGCGCCGGCGCCACCGGGCAACGACGGCAGGCCGGCTCAGGGGGCCGACCTCGGCGCCGCCGGATCATCCGGAGGCAAGAGCGAGGCGAGCCGCTCAGCGGTGCGGGTCTACAACAACAGCCTGATCAAGGGTCTGGCCGCCAGGGCGGCCGACGACTTCCGCCGGGCCGGTTGGTCGGTCGTCGAGGTCGGCAACTATTCGGGTGGCACGATCCCGACCACGACGGTGTACTACCAGCGCAGCACCGGCCAGCGCAGCGCGGCCGACGCGCTCGGTGAGCGGTTCGACCTGCGGGTCGAGCCCCGGTTCGCGGGTATCAGGCACGCAGACTCCGGCCTGATCGTCATCGTCACGAACGACTACGGGTCCTGAGCCCACTCGAGTGGCGGACCGCTGACGTCACGCGCACGGCTGGATGACGAACTCACCGAGAGGAGCTCGAGTGGCACAGCGTGTCGCCGTGATACCCGGAGACGGCATCGGTGCCGAGGTGACGGACGCGGCACTGCAGGTGCTCGACGCGCTGCGGACCCGCCACGGTGTCGAGTTCGAGTTCACCGAACTCGACTGGTCGTGCCGGCGCTATGCCGAGACCGGGGCGATGATGCCGTCCGACGGTCTGGAGACGCTGCGTCCCCACGACGCGATCCTGCTCGGTGCGGTGGGTTGGCCGGGCGTGCCCGACCACGTGTCGCTGTGGGGACTGCTCATCCCGATCCGGCGGACGTTTCGCCAGTTCGTGAATCTGCGGCCGGTACGGACGTATGCCGGTGTGCCGTGCCCACTGGCCGGCGTCGGACCGGACGACGTCGACCTGGTGGTCGTGCGGGAGAACAACGAGGGCGAGTACTCCGAGGTGGGTGGGCGCGTCTACCGCGGCTTCGCCGAGGAGATGGCCGTGCAGGAGTCGGTGTTCACCCGGGCGGGGGTGTCGCGCATCGCCGACTACGCCTTCGAGCTGGCATCCTCCCGGCGCGGCCGGCTGATCTCGGCGACCAAGTCCAACGGCATCGTGCACACCATGCCGTTCTGGGACGAGGTGGTCGCGTCGCGGGCCGCGGAGTTCCCCGGTGTGAGCTGGCGCAGCGAGCACATCGATGCGCTCGCCGCGAAGGTCGTGCTCGCCCCCGGTTCGATGGACGTCGTGCTGGGCTCCAACCTGTTCGGCGACATCCTGTCCGATCTGACCGCCGCGGTCGCCGGTTCCATCGGCATCGCGGCGTCGGCGAACCTCGACCCGACCGGCCAGCACCCGTCGATGTTCGAACCCGTGCACGGCTCGGCGCCCGACATCGCAGGCGAGGGCAAGGCGAACCCGGTGGGGATGCTCGCGTCCGTCGCGCTGATGCTCCAGCACCTCGGACACCCCGAGGCCGCTGCCGAGCTCGACGCCGCGATCACCCGCAGCCTCGCCGACCCCGCCACGCGCACCGCCGACATCGACGGCACCGCGACGACCGCCGACGTGACCCGCTTCGTGGCTCACGCCCTGTGAGTGGCGATGCGAGTCATGACTCGCATCGCCACTCACGACCTGTCCACAGGGCTCAGGGCCGTCGCGCCTCGGCGAAGGCGGTGAGTGCGGCCAGTTGCGCGGGGTCGAGCGACGGGCGGACGGCCTCCCGTGCGATCGCCAGGTGCGACGCCGTCACCTCGGTGGCGTCGAGCGACTCGCGCATCGCCGCGAGCGCGGCCTCCCGGATCAGCGCGGCGCAGTCGGCGGCGGAGTAGCCGTCGAGCTCGGCTGCCAGCGCAGCGATGTCCACGGTGGATGCGAGTGGGGTGTTGCGCGCCGCAGCGCGAAGGATCGCGGTGCGCGCGCCGGCATCCGGCGGCGGCACGTACACCAGTCGCTCGAGCCGGCCCGGGCGCAGCAGCGCCGGGTCGATCAGCTCGGGACGGTTGGTGGCGCCGAGCACCACCACGTCGCTCCGCGGCTGCACCCCGTCCAGCTCGGTGAGCAGCGCGGCCACCACACGGTCGGACACCCCCGAGTCCGATGCGCCACCGCGGCGCGGCGCCAGCGCGTCGATCTCGTCGAGGAACACGAGCGCGGGTGCGGCGTCGGCGGCCCGGCGGAACAGCTCCCGTACCGCACGCTCGGACTCGCCGACCCACTTGTCGAGCAGCTCGGCGCCCTTGACGGTGAAGACGTTGAGCGCACCGGAACCCGCGAGCGCGCGGACCAGGAACGTCTTGCCACAGCCCGGTGGACCGTAGAGCAGCACGCCGCGCGGCGGTTCGACCCCGAGGCGGGTGAACGACTCCGGGTAGCGCAGCGGCCAGAGCACAGCCTCGGACAGCGACTGCTTGGTGTCGGCAAGGTCGCCCACGTCGTCGAGCACCAGCCCGCCCGTGGCTACCGTGTCCGATGTGGACATCGAGATCGGGCGGACGACCGCTACCGCGTCGAGCAGGTCGGCCTGCGCGATCACGAGGTCACCGCTACTGCCGTGCGCGAGTGCGGCGCGCACGGCAGCCTCCCGGCGCAGCGCGACGAGGTCGGCAGCGACGAAGCCGGGTGTGCGCTCGCCGATCACACCGAGGTCGACGTCGGTGGCCAGCGGGACGTCGCGGAGCAGCACACCGAGCAGCGAGGCCCGCGTCGGGCCGTCCGGCGCAGGGATCGACACCTCACGGTCCACCAGTGCCGGGTCGCGCAGCCGAGGATCCACCGACTCGGGATGCGCGGTGGTGACGATGAGCGCGAGGCCGGGCACCTGCAGCGCGGGCCGCAGCGTGTCGAGCACGACCGTTGCCAGCGGGGGTGGGGCGGTAGCCGGCAGCAGGGCATCGACGTCGGTCATCAGCAGCACGCACGGTGTTGCCGACCTCGCCTGCGCGACGGCGTCGTGCACTCGCGACGACGCCGCACCCGCCTCGAGCGCGGCGACGCTCGGCGCGGGCAGCTCGATGACGCCGATCCCGAGGCCGCGCGCCACGGCGGCCACCAGCGTCGCCTTGCCGACCCCGGACGGGCCGTGCACGGCGACGCCGAGCCGGGTGCTCGCGCCCAGCCGGGTCAGCAGCTCAGGGCGCCGGAAGGCCAGCTCGAGCCACTCGCTGAGCCTGCGTGCCGCGTCGTGCGCACCGACAAGGTCGGCGACGGCGGGCACGGTCGGCCCCGCGTCCTGCGGTTCGGGGGTCGGTGCCTGCTGACCGGTGGCGGGTCCGTGCTGCGCGTCGCCGGTGCGCGGGCCGTCGCGCCACCCCACCACCGTCGACGGTTGCGGGGCGACCGGACCGGCCGGGTCGGTACGGGTCACGGTGATCAGTTCGTTGGTCCAGGTCAGGCCGATCGCCGCGGCCAGGCGCTGCCGCGCGGCACCGGCCTCGTTGCCGGGAACGAGATCCTGTGGCAGCAGCGACACCGCGTCGCCGGTGGTGACGACCTTGCCGGTCAGCGCGAGCCGCAACGTCTCCGGGCTCACCGACCGGCTGGCCAGAGCGGACCCGGCCAGCGTCACCGAGCGGGCGGCGGCTACCGCTGCCGGGGCCACCACGACCTCCGCTCCCTCGACCAGCCCGACGTTGGACAGCGTGACGTCATCGAGCAGCGCAGCACCGGGTGGTCCGTCGCCGGCCGCGGCGAGCGCCGCGCTGACCCTCGATCCGGTGAGGCGGACCGCATCCCAGGCGCGCAGCCCCAGCGCATCGAGCACCTCGGGATGCAACCGGACCACGCCGCGTCGCGAGTCGAGCGCCGAGGTCGACAGCCGTGCGGTCAGCGTGATCTGCGGCGTGCTCACGACTGGACAGCCTACGGCGGGCGCCGGGCTCCGCGCGCTGCTAGCCGAGTCGGTCGATCAGGCGCCGCAGCGCGCTGAGCGCAGCCGATCCATGGGTGGCGACGTCCCAGAGCGACTCGAACAGCCGCTGGTAAGTCGCGAGGTCGTCGGCGTCGCGCAGGCTCAGCTCGGCGGTGGGCGTCTCGGCCAGGAGCAGGGTGTCATCGTAGATCCAGAAGCCGTGCCACGTCGGATGTGGAAGCGGCGTGTCGAGCGGGAGTAGGGCGAGGTCGACGGTGTCCAGGTCGGCGAGCACGAGGAGCCGGTCGAGCTGCGCGCGCAGCACCGTAGTTGGGCACACCCGGGACAGCATTGCTGTCTCGGTCAGCAGAAAACGGAACTGCCTGCCCGGTTCGTAGAGCAGCTGTTGACGGTGCATCCGGGTGCGTACGGCCTCCTCCACGTCGGTCGCCAGGCCGCGGAACTCGGCGAGGCGGGTGAACAAGTGGCGGGCGTACTGCGGGGTCTGTAGCAGGCCCGGCACGACGTCGGTCTCGAACACGCGGATCAGCGAGCTCGACGATTCCAGTGGCAAGGCTGCACGCTGCCGACGGCCGAATCCGCCGGTCCGGAACTGCCTGCGCCACGTCGCGTACTCGACCTGCAGGCTGCGCAGGTCGGCAAGCAGGGCGTCGCGCACCTCCTGGGGAGCTCCCAAGGCTGCGGTCCAAACCGTGACGTCGCTGGTCGTGGCGGTCTGGTGGCCGTGCTCGAGTTTGGACACCTTCGACGGTGCCCAGCCAAGGCGTTCGGCGAACTCCTTGCCGGACAGCCCCGCGTCGACCCGAAGGACACGGAGCCGGTGACCGAACGCGGTACGGACGGTGTGCTGTTCGGTCATCCCTCCACCGTGGTCGGCGACTCGCGGGACGGATCCTGCTCCAGATAGTCCGCATACGGAGTGGCATGCGCCATCGCGAGATCCATCCACTGCGCGTGGCGAGCCACGAGTTCGAGATCAGTGACGACCTCGTGGGCGAGCGGCATGGTCATCGCGGCCAGGGCTTCCGGGTCGAGCACGCGCCAGCCCTGGACCAGGTAGGTGTCGCGGTCGGTGTCGTAGAGCGTTGGGCTCTGGCCGTCCTTGGAGGTCGTACCGAGCAGCGTGATCTTCATGGTGTGGCCTCCTTGCCGACGGCGACGTCCCCACTCGCAGCGACAGGATCGTACCTCCGGACACCTCAAAGCAAGAAATTTCCCGAAATATCTTGGCCAGGATCTCGGCGCACTGTTAGCTCCCCGTAGCGTGCTGGCCTGCACGAGCATCGACCAGCGGACGAGGTGGCCATGGGGACATCGCCGGGCAACGAACCTGTCGTGGTTGCGGCGCGCACTGATCCAGGTCGATTGTGCACGGTCACCGTTGAGCGTGGACCGCGTGGTGATCAGGTGCTGCGGTACGACGGCTCGGAGAGCGTCGTCGCCCGGCTCAGCCCGGAGGTCGTGGAGTTGCTGCCGATCGCGCTGTCGGTCACCGGCCGGACGGTGGTGAGCGCACGGTGTCCACGCGGCGGGGCGTGCACCCTCCTCCTGATCGGGCAACCGGACCGGATTCGGCTGTACTTCCATGCCGCATCGATGTTCTGCGCGGTGCTCGATCGTGCCGCCGTCGACCGGCTGCGCGCCGCGGTGGAGAGTTTGAGTGTCCGGTAAGCCGTACGGGAGCGGCAGACACACCGTCCGGCAGCGGCGGACACTCCCGGGAGGCCAGTCAGGGGCCACCGCCGCTGCCGCTGCCGCTGCGGCGCAGGCCGAGCCGGCGCGAGCGCTTGGCCGGCCGGAAGCCGTTGTCCTCGGCGGCACGGCGCCGGCGAACCGCCGCGCCTGCCCTGGCGCCCGCGCGGGCCGCTGCACCGGCGACACGGCGGCGCAGCGGCGGCCGCAGGCCCAGCCGGCGCATGCTGCGGGCGGTGCGTCGGATGGCGCGGCGCTGCCGGGACGGCACCTCCCAGGCCGAGGGGTGGTGGGCGAGCCAGCGGTAGCGGTATGCCGCGTACGGCACGTGCCCGAGGTAGAGCAGCAGCGCGACCGCGAGGACGGCGAACGGGAACGTCACCACCGCGGCGGCCACCCCCGCGACGGCTACCAGCAGCGGCGCGACGTGCCGGGCCGGCACCCGCACCGTCTTGGCGGACAGCGTGGGCACGCGGCTGACCATCAGCAGCGCGACCGCGACAGTCCACACCGCGACCACCGGTAGTGCCGACCACCACCCGTCGCCGAACTGCAGGAACAGCGTCAATGGGAGCAGTGCCACCAGCGCGCCCGCAGGTGCGGGCACCCCGACGAAGAACTCCTTGGCGAACGGCGGGGCGTCGGTGTCGTCGAGCAGCGTGTTGAACCGAGCCAGCCGCAGCACCACGCACACCGCGAACACCAGTGCCACCGGCCAGCCCACCCCGGTGCCCTGCAGCGCCCACACGAACAGCACCACCGCGGGCGCGACCCCGAAGGAGACGCAGTCGGCCAGCGAGTCGAGCTCGGCGCCGATGCGCGAGGTCGCGTCGAGCAGCCGGGCAAGCCGGCCGTCCAGCGCGTCGAGCAGCGCGGCGAGCGCGATCGCGGCCAGCGCGCCGGCGTTGTTGCCGTCGAGCGCGAACTGCACCGCCGACAGCCCGGAGCACAGCGCGAGCACGGTGATCGCGTTGGGCAGCAGGCGTACCCCGGAGGTCGCGACCGGCACGGCTACTCCGACCCTGCCGGCAACCGGGCGAGCACCGTCTCACCGCCGAGCGTCCGTTGCCCTGGCCGCACCAGCACCTCGCTGCCCGCCGGCAGGTAGAGGTCGACCCGCGACCCGAACCGGATCAGGCCGTAGGTGTCGCCCGCTCGCACCGCGTCCCCCTGCCGGACCGAGCAGACGATCCGCCGGGCGACCAGACCGGCGATCTGGACCACCGCGAGCTCGTGGCCGGCGATGCCGCGCAGCACCATGCTGCTGCGCTCGTTGACCTCGCTGGCCTTGTCGAGGTCGGCGGAGATGAAAGCGCCGGGCCGGTAGGCGATCCGGACCACCTCCCCGTCGAGTGGGATGCGCTGCACATGCACGTCGAAGATCGAAAGGAACACGCTCACCCGCGGGCGCGGAGTCTGGTCGAGCTCGAGCTCGGCCGGCGGTGGCGCCGCTTCGATGCTGCCGACGGTGCCGTCGGCGGCGGCCACGACGATTCCGTCGCGCTGCGGCGATACCCGGCGCGGCTCGCGGAAGAACCATGCGCACCATGCCGTCGCGACGGCACCGGCGACACCCACCGGGCGCGACACCCGTCGAGCCAGCACGGTCGCGATCCCCGCGGTGAGGACGAACGGCCATCCGGCAGGGTGCATCGGCGGGACGGTGGCCCGTGCCAGATGCAGCAGGTGACGGGGGGACGGCATGAGGTCGAGCGGTCCTCGGATCGAGCAGGCAGGGCGTCTCACGTTACGCGATCAACGCGTGCGACCCCCGGGTGGATTCGGACGAGCAGCGGGGTCCGCCATCCCCCGACAGCGGACCCCACCGCCCGTCGACCGCTCGTCCGCTCCCCAGCTTCCCGAGCGGCTCCCGCTTCGACGTTCCTGCGCCCCCCGACGGCGCAGGAACCTCTCCTGCGCGCGTGGGACACGGCGGTGCGCCGATTCCTCACGGGGCTGTAGTGTGATCCATGCCACGACGGCCTCACAAGGTCCGACCGGGTGTTGTTGGTTTCCCACGCCCGGTCTCGGGTCCCGGCGTCAGGGAGAGGTGACCAGCACCGGCAGCACGGTACCGGAAGGTACCGCCGTGGTCTCCTCGTCGATCTCGATGAGGCAGTCCGAGCGGGCCAGCGCCCCGAGCAGGTGGGATCCCGGTCCCCCCACCGGGGTGACGACGCCCGAATCGGAATCGAGCGCTCCACGTCGGAACTGCCGCTTACCGCTCGGCGAGTCGAGCGCGGCCGCCACCCTGGCGGTGCGCTGCGGCCGGGTGGCCGGCAATCCCATCGCGGCCCGCAGCGCGGGGCGGACGAACACCTCGAACGACACCGACGAGCTCACCGGGTTGCCAGGCAGCGCGGCCACCGCAACCCCCCGGTAGCGGCCCGCGCCCTGCGGCGAGCCGGGCTGCATCGCCACCGTGACGAAGTCCACGCCGTGCCCGGCCATCGCATCCTTGACGACCTCGTAGGCGCCCGCGCTGACCCCTCCTGAGGTGACCAGCAGGTCGAACCTCGCGAGCCGCTCGGCGAGCGTGGCGTCGAGCTGCTCGACCTCGTCGGGCACGAAGTGCAGCTGCTCGGCGTGGCCGCCCGCTTCGCGCACCGCGGCGGTGAGCAACGTGCCGTTGGACTCGTAGATCTGGCCGTGCTCGAGCCTGCCCCCCGGCTCGACGAGCTCCGAGCCGGTCGAGAGCACCAGTACCCGCACCCGGCGGCGCACCGGCAGCTCCGCGCAGCCGACCGCGGCGGCCACGCCGAGCTGCGCCGGTCCGAGCACCGTTGCGGCGTCGAGCACGACGGCCCCGGTGGCCACGTCGTCACCCGCCCGGCGGATGTTGGCACCCGGCTGGCCGGCAGTGTCGATGCGCACCTGGTAGCGCCCACCGTCGGTGTGCTCCACCGGCACGACGGTGTCGGCGCCCGGCGGTATGGGCGCGCCGGTCATGATCCGGTGGGCCGTGCCCGGCTGCAGCGGTGGTGAGTCGGTGCGCCCGGCAGGCAGGTCCTCGCAGACCGGCAACATGACCGGGGTGCTGTCGCGCGCGGCGGCGACGTCGGCCACGCGCACGGCGTAGCCGTCCATCGCGGAGTTGTCGAACTGGGGCAGCGGCAGCGGCGCCGATACCGGCTCGGCCAGCGCCAGGCCCAGGCATTCCGCGAGCGGGAGCCGGACCGTCGGAGTGACGGGCAGCAGCGCGGCGACCGCCGCCCGGTGCTGATCGACGGAGAGCAGGGTGTTCTGCTGGCTGGACACCAGCGCATCGTGCCTGGTCCGGTGGTGTGACGTCGCACCGCCCGCCACATTCGGCGTGGCACTAGGCTCGTGGCGTGTCAGACGACCTCACCGGGCGACGCCTCGGCCATTACCGGGTGGACGGGGTGATCGGCAAGGGCGGCATGGCGGTGCTCTACCGCGCCACCGACGTCCGCCTGGGCCGCAAGGTCGCGTTGAAGGTCATCGCGGGCCACCTGTCGGAGGACGCGGAGTTCCGGGAGCGCTTCGCCGACGAGGCACGCAACACCTCCGCCATCGACCACTCGCACGTCGTCCCGCTCTACGACTTCGGGGAGTTCGACGGGCTGCTCTACATCGCGATGCGCTTCGTCGACGGCGCGGACCTGGCCAGCTTGATCTCCGAAGGGCCCATCTCCCCGAAGCGGACGCTCATCCTGCTCGGTCAGGTCGCCGACGCGCTCGAGATGCTGCACGGCCGTGGGCTGGTGCATCTCGAC
>WHSY01000042.1:0-314 GCA_009379815.1 Pseudonocardiaceae bacterium | reverse complement strand
TGCGGGGCGAGCCGGTCGACCCGCGCACCGACCAGTACGCACTGGCCTGCGTGATGTATGCCTGCCTCACCGGCCGTCCGCCGTTCCGCGGCTCGGTTCCCGAGGTCATCGAAGGTCACCTCGGCCCCACGATCCCGTCGGCCGCCTCCCTGGTGGAGCTGCCCACCGCGATCGACGAAGTGATCGGCAGGGGGATTGCCAAAGACCCGCGGGCGCGGTACCACAACTGTCGGGAGCTGATGTCGGGCGCGCGCACCGCGCTGCGGTCGGTCGCCCGCCCGGACAGCCCACCGCCACCTCGGCAGCCCGACCCC
>WHSY01000429.1 GCA_009379815.1 Pseudonocardiaceae bacterium | reverse complement strand
CGAGAATCCGGGTCAGCGTACCGCCGCCCTGCGTGATGTTCTGCCCGTTGGGGGAAAGATAGGTCGTTTCCTCGCTCATCGCGCTCTCGCTCCCGTAGCCCGGTCGCCCGTTCTCACTTATGCTGAGCTTAGCACAAAGCACCGACAAACAACGACGGCGGTGCGTGTACACCGAGGATGACACGATGGAGGAAACGCCATGCAGGGAAGCCCCGAACGCATCCTGACCACCCATGTCGGCAGCTTGCCGCGCACGACCGCAGTGCTCGATGCGATGAAGGCCAAACTGAGCGGCGAGGACTACGACGAGAACGCCTATCAGGCGGAGATCGCCAAGGGCGTGAACGAGATCGTCAAGCGTCAGGCCGATCTCGGCATCGATGTCGTGACCGACGGCGAGATGTCGAAATCGGGCTTCTTCACCTACATCGAGGAGCGCATGAACGGCTTCGCGCCCCGCCGCGGCGAGAAGTTCAAGTTGTTCGAGGCGGAGATCAACGCCTTCCCCGAGTATTACGAGGACTATTTCGCCCGCGCGATGCTCGGCGGCACCGTGGTGCCGATGTTCCCGATGTATTGCGTCGGTCCCGTCTCCTACAAGGGCGAGGAAGCGCTGCAGCGCGACATCGCCAACCTCAAGGCG
>WHSY01000428.1 GCA_009379815.1 Pseudonocardiaceae bacterium | reverse complement strand
GCTCACGGGTGACGGTGAGTCCGAAGCGATCCCAACCTGGCTGGCCCAGCTCTTGACACAGGGTGTGCACGTTCTCCACGGCACGCCACAGCAGCGTCGGATTTGCCCCAACCTGTACGAGCAGATCACCGCGCTGCGACCCGGCTGGCACGACGACGCGGTTACGGGCGGGCGGATCAAGGTCGTCTACACCGGCAAACCCCAGCGACACCGACCCCGTCATCCGGCACGTGCGCCGCCCGTCGGCGAACAAGACCATCCAGCAGCGGATGAACGACCCCGACGACGAGCTGGAACTGGTCATCGTGCAGTCGATGTGGCTGACCGGGTTCGACGCCCCACCGCTGCACACGCTCTACCTCGACCGCCCGATGCGGGGGGCCGCGCTGGTGCAGGCACTGGCTCGGGTCAACCGCACATTCAGCAGATGGAGACCTTCGCCGAAGAGTGGTCCCCGGGGGCACGATGAGTTGCCGTGCCTCTGGCCGACCGCTCGTTGAACGAGGTTGTCGGATCCTGCGGTCGCCGCCGAGCACATGCTCCCCGACCTGGTAAGGCAGCACCGGCGCGAGTCGGTCGCCGCCAGCAGACCGGACTTCCGAAGATCGTAGGCAGATTCGGGCTTGATCGTTAGTGTTGCTGC
>WHSY01000427.1 GCA_009379815.1 Pseudonocardiaceae bacterium | reverse complement strand
AGGCGTACTTCGGCGGGTCCGCGCTCGCCCGTGACGCCACCGCGGCCGCGCGTTCCGGGCGCTCCACCGTGCTCGCCGAGCGGCTGGCCGAGGCCTTCGAGGGCGAGACCTGGCGGAACGCGCGCGTGCCGGTCGTCAGCAACGTGACCGGCGAGCCGCAGACCGATGCGTCCCGCATCCGCGCTCTGCTGGCCGAGCAGGTCCGTTCGCCGGTCGAGTGGGTGCGCTGCGTCGAGCGCATGGTCGCCGACGGGGTCGACACGATGATCGAGTGCGGGCCGGGCGAGGCGCTGATCGCCATGGTGAAGCGAATCGCCAGCGGGACCCGGACCGCGTCGGTGAGCGACGCTGCGACCCTGGCGGCGACCTCCGAGCTGCTCGCCCCGCGTGCGGAGGCGTCGGTCTCGTGATCGGCAAGATCCTCATCGCCAACCGCGGCGAGATCGCCGTGCGCATCCTGCGCGCCTGTCGCGACCTGGGCATCCCGGCGGTCGTCGCCTACAGCGAGGCGGACCGCGACACCCTCGCCGTGCGCCTCGCGGACGAGGCGATCTGCATCGGGCCGGCCGAGGCGCGTCGCAGCTACCTGAACCAGCCGGCCGTGATCAGCGCGGCGATGATCAGCGCCTGCGACGCGATCCATC
>WHSY01000426.1 GCA_009379815.1 Pseudonocardiaceae bacterium | reverse complement strand
GTACGCGCACGCCCGTATACGGTCGATATTCCGCCGTGCCGGAATCGAGCCACCGGACTCTACCAAGAGCGTAGAAATCTCCGATCCTGCCGAGCGCGCGCTGGCATTCGCAGTGCTGCAGTTCCCACGCGTGATCCATGAAATCGAGCAGAGCCTACATTTCCACAGTCTCGCCGCGTACCTTTTTAACCTGGCCACTGCATTCACCGGATTCTACGAGCGGTGCCCAGTCCTGAAGGCCGAAGGGCAGGTACGCGGGAGCCGGTTGATTTTGTGCGCCCAGACTGCGGACATCTTGGCACGTGACCTCGGCCTGCTCGGCATCGAGGCACCTGACCAGCTATAGCTCTCGACGTGCCTCGACGTGCCGGTCATCAGTGGCGGGCGTCGTCATGAGGTGTCAATCAAGCCGTGCAGGTGGTCGATGCTCGACACAGCGGCACGCAACTGCTCGTCAGCGATCGGTTGCCGCCCAACTGGCGGCACGTACAGAATATGCTGCGACGTGGCCACGTCAGCGAGGACGCCCAGGTCGCCCAACGGAACGTCGATTGTCTCCGCTCGTGTAATCGGAAAGGAGGCACTGAGGCTTTCTCAGCAAGATCGGGATCGGTGGTACCGGCGCGTGTGTGGTGAGGTTGCGGC
>WHSY01000425.1 GCA_009379815.1 Pseudonocardiaceae bacterium | reverse complement strand
TGAGACGCTGCGCGAACTCGCGCCGCTGCTGGCCGAGGAAGGTATCGACCTCGACGACCCGGACAGCCTGCCCACCGACCTGGACACATTGCAGGCCGCGATGCAGCGCGCGGTCGAGCGGCAGAACATGACCCTGTTCACTCCCATCGGGCAGGCCCGCGAGCTCGCCGTCGACACGCTGCGGCACACGGTCGAGGCGATCGCCGCAGGTGAGACCGCACGCGCGGCCGCGATCCTGGACCACGCCCAGCCCGAATCCCCGGACAACTCGGCTCCGACGGTGGCCGGCTGCATCGGCATAGCCCTCGGGCTGCTCGACGACTGGCTGTCCGGACACGAGCCGCAGGCCCCAGCGACCCTCGCAGCGCGTACCCGGCTACCCGGCGGGCACTGGACCGGAGAACGCGCCGCCACCGACATCCTCGCGCTGGCCAGCAAAGGGCGCGCGTCCCGCTCGCTGCACACGCTGATGACCCGGCAAGGCGGCCAGCAGGTCCTCTACGGCAGCGCCCTCGCCCTCACCGCCGCCACCCAGGCCTGGGCGCGACACGCCGACTGCCCCGTCACCGAACTGACACCCCACGTGCGCTGACTGAGGTTGGCCCCTTACGCCGGACAGCTCGGGTGTGGGGTCAGTGGTCGTCGTC
>WHSY01000424.1:371-649 GCA_009379815.1 Pseudonocardiaceae bacterium | reverse complement strand
CAAGCCGACCCGCAACCCCATCCGACGCAGCTCGGCCAGGCAAGGGCGGGCATCGAAGTAGAGGTCGTGTTCACCGAAGTGTTCCGGTGCGCCGGCTTGTGCCCGGCGTTCCCTTTCAGTCGCCAGGTCGAACCCGGGTCGGAAGAACTGAAAGACCTCCCGATAGTCCCCACCGCGAGCGATGACCGCTCCGAAGACCGCTGAGAAGGTGTGGCGTGGGACGCCGAGCCAGTCAGCCCATGTGCCGTACTCCGTCGTCTCGTCGACGATGGTCTCGC
>WHSY01000424.1:0-361 GCA_009379815.1 Pseudonocardiaceae bacterium | reverse complement strand
AGAACACCGCCTCGATCGGTGACACATCTCCTCCTCGCTCTGGATCAACGACCAACCTCGCTCACCTTAGGCACCCGTCGCCGTAGTGGCCGTCGCGCGCGGCGCGACGCGCGAACATGCGCACGACGCATCGGCCGTCCGATAGCCTGGCCGAGACCGAGACCGTTGCCGGTCGTGTTTCGCTGATCGACCTCAATGGTGACCATCGAGAACCTTCCGGGCTAACCACTACGAGGCAAGGAAGACCGTATCGGCATGCCACTCCAGGAATTCATTATTAGGTCGATCAGCCCTGCGAGATGGCAGAGAAATCGTACTTCCCTTTATCGCATAGAACTCGTCTCCGTTGTCAAACCGCTTC
>WHSY01000423.1 GCA_009379815.1 Pseudonocardiaceae bacterium | reverse complement strand
CAGACGTTGATGCCGCAGCCGTACTTCGGGCCGGTGACGCCGAGCACGTCACGGAGCACCCACAGCATCCGCACGTCGTCCTCGATGTCGACCGTTACCCGACGGCCGTTGAGAATGAAACTACGCTCAGGCACTGGATCTCCTTGCTTCGAAGTGGGTCAGGGGGTGAGCGTTCCCCGTGCCTTCGACGGCACCGGGAAGTTCTCCAGGCCGTCGGTGGGCGACTGCGGGATCGGCGGCTGGAACGACTTGACCTCGAACGGGATGCCCGCGTTGTGGCTGATCGGGAGGGTGGTGGGATAGGTGCCCCTGGCCGCACCGATGGCGCACGCCACCGCAGCGCATGACGGCGCGACGCCCACTTCACCGAAACCGCCGACCTCGGCCATGGGATCCTCCGGAAGCATGATCACTTCCACGTCCAGGGGGGCGTTCCACTGGCGGGTGTAGCGGAAGTCGTCGTAGCTGCCTTCCAGGAAGTGCCCGTCCTGCAGGTGCAGGCTGCTGGTCTGCGCCAGGGCGATGCCGTCGTGGATCCCGCCCTGCAGCTGCGCCTCCGCGCCCAGCGGGTTCACCAGATGCCTGGCGACCGTGCTCACGAAGACCGCACGGGTGACCCGCGGCCCGGTGGTCGCGCCCGGGATCTTCCG
>WHSY01000422.1 GCA_009379815.1 Pseudonocardiaceae bacterium | reverse complement strand
GCCCCGGCGAGGTTCACCGCGCGCCCCCGGGCGTCGAGGCCCGCCTGGTCGGCTACCGGCCGGACGTGCCGCAGCGTCGCCGGAGAGGCGAGTGCGCTCTCCTCCCCCGGCGCGGTGCCGCGGATCGCCGCCCGCACCAGCCGCGCCAGCGGGTCGTAGCCGCGCTCGCGGACCCGCTGGCGCGCGGTCGGCACGGGGACCAGCAGCACGGGACCGGCCGACCGCGGCGCGTGGCCGGCCGCCGCGGACACCGCACGGGCCAGCGCCGCCCCGAGTTCGGTGGCCAGCGACCGCCGGCCGCGCTCCTTGTATGCGACAAGCGCGGCCCGTACCGGTCCCTCGTAATGGGCGGCGGCCCACACCGGCGGCACCGCCGCGAGAGGCGCCGGCACCCGAAACGGCTCCGCCGCCAACCTGGCCAGGCAGCCGTCGCACAGCCGGCACGGGACCTGCCCGCAGCCCGCGCAGTACTGCGGTAGCACGAGGTCCGCGAGCGTTGCGACCAACTGGGTCAGCGGGCGTGGCGTCATGCCAGTACCGTCGGCCGCCGGCGGGTGCCGGACGAGAGCCCGCCACCCATCCGTGGACAGGGCATGCGAGTGGCGGCCGGTCAAGGGACCTCCGTTGGGGCACCGGCCGGCACATTTCGGT
>WHSY01000421.1:375-651 GCA_009379815.1 Pseudonocardiaceae bacterium | reverse complement strand
AGTGGTGAAGGCGGGAGCGAATGACTGTCGCCGAACGGTTGATCGAGTCACCGGTCGGGAGAAGCGTCACCAAGGCGTTCGGGCTGCCGCAGGGTGTCCCGCTGCGCCGCCAGCGCCCCGGTGAGCCGCTGCTCGACGGCCCGGTGCTGCTGCAGGCGGCGGCGACTGGCCGGCTCGACCAGACGGTCATGACGGCGCTGGAGGTTGCCGGCATCACCGTCGCCTTCGTCGACGACGGCGAGGCCGAGTACGCCGCGCTCGTCTACGACGCGACCG
>WHSY01000421.1:0-365 GCA_009379815.1 Pseudonocardiaceae bacterium | reverse complement strand
GTTCCAGTCCCGCTTGCGCTGGGTGATGTCACCGGCCGTCATCTCGGGCCCGTTGTCCGACCACGCCACCAGCGCCGGCTCGCCGTCGCCGCCGCGGCGCAGCGGGCGCTCGACGGCTTCGTCCGGTCGGTCGGCAAGGAGGCCAGGCGGGGCGCCACGGCGAACCTCGTCTACGTGGAGCCTGGTGCGGAAGCAGAGATCGAGTCGACGCTGCGGTTCTTCCTGTCCGGCAGCTCGGCGTACGTCTCCGGCCAGGTGGTGCGGGTGTGCCGGGGGCTCACCGCGCCCGCCAACGGTGCGGAGGTCCCGCTCGCTGGCCGGGTGGCGGTGGTCACCGGCGCGGCTCGCGGCCTCGGCGCGGCGAT
>WHSY01000420.1 GCA_009379815.1 Pseudonocardiaceae bacterium | reverse complement strand
TGATGCAGATGATCCTGATCGGAGAACGGGCCGATCGGGGCCGTGTGCCGGACGAACACCTGCGGGCAGTCGCATGCCGGGCGGCCGTGCCGAATGTAGTCGATGACCGCCCAGCCGACATCCTTGAGCAGCGGCAGCACCACTCGCCGACCGGTCTTGGCCTGCACCACCGACAGCCGGTTGCCAGGCCAGTCCAGATCGGCGAATTCCAGTCGTTTGACGTCGATGCCGCGCAGCCCGAGCCGAGTGATCAACAAGATCATCGCGTAATCGCGTTTGCCGCACGGGTTGCCCCGGTCGATCGCGGCCAGGATCTTGGTCACGTCGGCCGGGTCCCATACCGACGGGATCCGGGCCTGCCTGGTCGACTTCGCCGCCGGCACCGTCTCCAGCACAGCGGCGTCGACCAGCCCGGCGCCGGCGGCGAAGCGTAGCAGCGACCGCACTGCGCACAGTTTGTGCTCCACCGTCTTGGCCTGGTAGCCGGCCAGGGTGGCCACGAACGCGCCCATGACCCCGGCATCCAGGCCGGCCAGACCGCCCCGCCTGCCGGTGAACGCGAGGAACTCCCCGGCCACCGTGGCATAGGCACGTACCGTCGACGCGGCGCAACCGGCCGCCTGCAGCCACGCCTGGAACCGGGCCAGCGTGTC
>WHSY01000041.1:39657-39955 GCA_009379815.1 Pseudonocardiaceae bacterium | reverse complement strand
GGAGAGCGTCGTCGTGGTGGAGCGCCGCGACGAGGGCTGGCGGGTCGGAGTCGAGGTCGTCGAGGTGCATCGCATCCCTGACACCGCAGACCTGCTCGCGGTCTACGAGGCCGACCTGGACGAGGCCGGTGAGCTGGTGTCCTACCGCCGGACACGTCGCTACCCCCGCGGCCGTGGTGAGGAGGCCTGAGCTGCGATGACCGATCCAGCCCGCACAGCCACGAGGCTGCCCGACGGCTACGGCCAGCCGCCGTCGTCGCGTCCCGAGCCGGCCAACCTCGCCGACATCCTCGAGCGA
>WHSY01000041.1:0-39647 GCA_009379815.1 Pseudonocardiaceae bacterium | reverse complement strand
CGATATCGAGCTGCTGACGATCAAGATCCGGCTGCTCGTCGCATCGGTCGACCGGGCCCGGGAGATGGGCATCGACTGGTGGGAGCACGATCCCACGCTCAGCTCGGGCGACCGCGACCTCGCCGAGGAGAACCGGCGGCTGCGCCGTCGGCTCGGTGATCTGGAGGCCGACGGTCGTCGCGCCGTCGACAGCGGGGAGGGCTCCGATGGGTGAGCATGCGACCTACGTCTACGCGGTCACGCAGGAGCAGCCTGCGCTCGACGAGTTGCGCGGCATCGGGGGGTCGTCGGTGCGTGGCCTGCCGGT
Source organism: Pseudonocardiaceae bacterium (assembly GCA_009379815.1). GTDB lineage: Bacteria > Actinomycetota > Actinomycetes > Mycobacteriales > Pseudonocardiaceae > WHSY01. Next base: position 39,340 of record WHSY01000041.1, on the reverse strand, counting down.
CGAGGGGTTGGTGGCACTGGTCAGCTCCGTCGCGCTGGCCGAGTTCGGGGCGGAGCCGCTGCGGCGCAATCTCGAGGACCTCGGCTGGCTCGAGGCCACCGCCCGGGCCCACCACGAGGTCGTCGAGGCGAGCGCGGCGCTCGTGGTGACCGCGCCGCTGCGCCTCGCGACCGTCTACCACGACGATGCACGGGTGCGGGAGATGCTCGAGCAGCGGCGCGAGGAACTCGCCGCAGCCCTGGCCAGGGTCGTGGGCCGGGCCGAGTGGGGCGTCAAGGTCTACGACGACAACGCGACGGCCGCCGCGCCGGACGGCGCCGTTGCCGACGACCCCGCCGCCGGACCGGGCGCCTCCTATCTGCGGCGGCGACGCCTCGAACGCGATGCCGCGCAGCAGCGCGGTCGTGCCGCAGCCGAGCGTGCCGAGGCGATCCACCTCGCGCTGGCCGCGACGGCGAGCGCGAGCCGCCGGTATCCCCCGCAGGATCAGCAGCTGGCCGGGCACTCGGGGATGATGATGCTCAACGCCGCCTACCTGGTGGACCCGCCGGGCGCGGAGGCGCTGCGGGGCCGGATCGACGAGCTCGCCGATGGCGCACGCTACGACCTCACCGGGCCGTGGGCGCCGTACTCCTTCGCCGTGCTGGAGCAGGGATCGTGACCGCCGAGGTGCTCGCCACCGACCCGGTGGCCCCCGCCCAACGGGTGGCGCTGGTCGACCTGCTCGACCGGCTGCTCGCCGGGGGCGTGGTCATCGTCGGGGACATCACGATCTCGATCGCCGACGTCGACCTGGTGCACGTCTCGTTGCGGGCACTGATCACCTCGGTCGGCACGGAGCAGGGTGACCCTGGTGAGTACTGAGCGCGCCGTGAGTCAACGGCTGGCCAGCGACCCGGAGTCGGTCTCCCGGGACCTGGGCCAGCTGGTTCTCACGATCGTGGAGCTGTTGCGGCAGCTCATGGAGCGTCAGGCGCTGCGCCGGGTCGACACGGGCGAGCTCTCCGAGGTGCAGGTCGAGCAGCTCGGGCTGGCGCTGATGCGGCTCGAGGACGCGATGGGGGAGCTGCGGGAGCACTTCGGGCTGGCGCCCGGCGACCTCGGCCTCGATCTCGGCCCGCTCGGCACGCTGCTCGGCGAGCCACCAGGCGAACGAGTGACTGACAGCACAACCTGACGGGTATTCGCCTCGTATGCCGCCTGTGACCGACCCCCGGTCGCTGCTCGACGAGTCCGAGCGCTCCGCGCTGCGCCGGGCCGACTCGGTGAGCTTCATGCCACCCATGCTCGCCACGCTCACCGACCGCCGGTTCTCCGACCAGAACTGGATCTTCGAGCGCAAGCTCGACGGCGTGCGGGTGGTGGCGGTCCGTGATGGTGGTGCCAGCACGCTGTGGTCCCGCAAGCGGCTGCTGCGCGACGCGGTGACGTTCACCGACCCGTTGCGGTACTCCCGGCACCGCAACACCGAGGGCGAGGCCTACCACGACGAGGCGTGTCGCCGCGGGTGGGAGGGCGTGATCGCCAAGCGGTCCGACAGTCGCTACCGCTCCGGCCGGTCGGGTGACTGGCTGAAGTTCAAGTGTGTCCGCGGCCAGGAGCTCGTCGTGGGTGGCTTCACCGAACCCGCCGGGTCGCGCACGGGCTTCGGGGCGCTGCTCGTCGGCTACTACTCCGACGGTGTGCTGCGCTACGCCGGCAAGGTCGGTACCGGCTACGACACGCGCACGCTGAGCGAGCTGCGGTCGCGGCTCCACGGGCTGGAGACTGGTTCGAGCCCGTTCGCAGAGCGGGTCAAGGAGCGGGACGCGCATTGGGTGCGCCCGGAGCTCGTCGCGCAGGTCGGGTTCACCGAGTGGACCGGGGACGGGATGCTGCGCCATCCCCGCTACCAGGGGCTGCGCACCGACAAGGCGCCCACCGACGTCGTCCGCGAGGAGTGGTGAGCTGCCCGTCGGGTGGGTTTCTCGCGGCTCGTGCCCGGGTAGCCGGGGAGTGGATCCAACCGAGACGAGGAGGTCGCGATGAGCACCGCACGGCAGATCATGACGTCGAACCCGGTCAGCGTGGCCGGCAGCGACAGCGTCCGCACGGCGGCTCAGCGGATGGCCGAGCTCAGCATCGGCTCGCTGCCGATCTGCGGTGAGGACGGCAAGCTCCAAGGCGTGATCACCGATCGCGACATCGTGGTGAAGATCTTGGCTACCGACAAGGACCCGCGGTCGGTGCATGCCAGCGAGCTCGCCCAGGGCGAGGCCGTGACCATCGGCGCCGACGACGATGCCGAAGAGATCCTGTCAACCATGATCAACCACAAGGTGCGGCGGCTCCCGGTGATCGACGGGCACGAACTGGTCGGCATGGTCGCTCAGGCCGACGTCGCACGGGCGATCTCCGAGCCCGACGTCGGCAAGCTGGTCGAGGCCATCTCGATCGACTACTGAGCCGGTCGGCTACCGAACTTGGTGGACGGGCCGGCGTGGAGCGGACGGGTGCAGCGCACCCGGGTTCGTGTCGGCACCCTCCTCCGTGACGCCAAGGTGCCCTTGGCGCTGAACAACGCCGCCTTCGCCGTCGGCGAGGTGCTGGCCAATCTCGCCGAACACACCTATGGAGCCCGAGCCCGTCCGGGCCCGGTGCATGCACCTGCATGCCGACATGATCGGCGACGAGGCGGTCCACATCAGCATCTCCGTCGAGGGCAACTGGTTACCGTCCCGCGTGAGGCGAACCGTGCGCCGGTGTCAGGCGGAACAGTGTTTCGCGGCCAGCGTCCTGGCGACAGACGGCGTCGGGCCGGCATAGAGAGGGCGGTTGCCGGGTATCTCCACCACTGACCGGGAGATGTGTGGCCCCGCCGGCGCCGGCGGGAGTGGAGGGTGTGGCCGCATGGACGAGCACGAGGACGGGCCTGCTGTGGTCAGCGGCCGACCGCGCCAGCGCAACCGGCTGCGGTGGGCGATGAAGGAGTTCCTGCTACCGCCGCTGCTCATCGTAGGCGGCGGCGTCGTCCTCGCCGCCGTCGCGGTCACGATTGACCGGGCGAGCGCGTCGTGGCTGGTGGCGCTGCGTGACGCCGTCGCCGTGATCGTCCCCCCGGCGGCGTCATCGACGATGCTGCAGACGGTGACGCCCGGGATGCTCACCGCGATCTCGATCGTCTTCTTCGTGATGCTGATGGCCGTGCAGCAGCAGGCCGGGACCTACACCACAGCGGTGCTCGACCAGTTCATGCAGCGGCGACTCAACCACATCTTCTTCGGGCTGTTCATCGGCCTGGCGGTGTACTACGTCGCGGTCCTCACGGTGGTCGCGCCGGGGCAGGCGGTGGTGTCGGCCGCGATCGCCTCGGTGCTGACGATGGTCGCGCTGGTCCTGCTGCTGGTGTTCATCTACAACACCTTCGACCAGTTGCGTCCCAGCTCGTCGGCGTCGGTGATCGTGCACAACGCGCTGCGCGCCCGACGCACCCAGCAGGCGCTGCTGGCCCGGTGTCGCAGCACGCCGCAACTGACCGGAACGGCCACCACCCGTGCGGCGGTCGTGCACAGCGGCTACATCGTCGACATCGACATCGACGTGCTGGCCGCTGCCGTCGCCAAGACCACTGGCCCGGTGGAGGTCGAGTTCCGCGTCGCGCTGGGTGCCCACATCGTGACCGGGGACACCGTGGCCGACGTGCGCGGCAGCCACGATGCCGACCGTGGCCGGCTGGCCGCGGCGGTGCTCGACTCGGTGACGATCGGTCGCACCCGGGACACCAGCAGGGACGCCGGCTACAGCGTCGACCAGCTGGCGGCGATGGCCTGGACCGCGAGCTCGTCACAGCAGGATCCGGAGGGCGCCGCCGTCGCGATCGGGGCGCTGCACAGCCTGCTCGCTTCGTGGGGCTCATACTACGAGCCCGCGGCGGGCCGCTTCGGCGGACCGCTGCCCGTCGTCTACAGCGACGAGGTGACCCACCAGGTTCTCGACGCGCTCACCGCGGTGATCGTCGCCACGGGTCAATCCGGCCAGCACCAGACCTGCTGTCAGGTGCTCCGTATCTTCGCGGAGATGCTGCCTCGTCTCGCGCCCGCCTACCAGCAGGCGGCGGTGGAAGACATCGCCCGGGTGATCTCGACGGCCACTGCCCAGGTGCTCACCGTCAGGATGGAGCGGGCCATCGGCCAGTTGCGGTGGGCACTGAACGAGACCGGGTACCAGCATGCCGCGGGCCGGCTCGAGGAAGCCGAGTCCGAGCTCTCCCGGCAGGTCCGCGAGCTGGTCTCCGCGGAGCAGTAGCCGCGACGCTGACCCTGTGACCGGGTGCAGCCGGGACAGGTGACGCCGCGCCCGTCGTTGTAGACCTCGAGCACGGCCTGCCCGCACCGGGTCGAGTACGGCGACGGGTCGAGTGCGGCGCCCCAGGACGCGTCGACCGAATGAACGCGGCTCGGCGCGACGGCGCCGGCCCCGGTCACACCGGGCCTCTCCGCCCCGGTGATGGGGTGAGGTCCGAGTCCGTGACCTGGCGCGCGTAGGTGCCCAGCTCTCGCAGCGTCCCCGCGGGAACCGCCTGCACGAGCCGCGGGAACAGCTCGTGCTCCTCCTCCTGCACGTGGTTGCGGACCAGTCCGACGAGTTCGGCGACCAGGGTCTCGAAGCGCTCGTCGCCGGACCCGACCTGCGCCAGATCGGCCATCACGCGCTCGGCCTCGGCGTGCTCGCTGAGCTCCCGGTCGGCGCGGGCGGCGCCGTCCGGTAGCTCCCGGCGCACCAGCGGGTAGAGGTGGCGCTCCTCGGCCTCGGCGTGGCGCCGCAGCGCGGCGGCGACGTCGCGGGCCAGGGTGCTGCGCTGCGTGGAACTGCCCTGGCGGTCCTGCAGCTGCTCGAAGGCCTGCTCCACCGCACGGTGGTCCTCGCTCAACACCGTGATCAAGTCGTGCTCGCGAAGCGTGCTCATCCTGCCCTCCTCGGTCTTGGCACTCGGTGCCCGGCGGGTACCCGAGTACACGGCAGGCTCAACCGCGGTCGGCCCGGAGGTTCGCCGCGCCCGCACGGTTGTGGACACACCGTCCGGCAGGCGCGGACACACCGTCCGGCAGGAGCGGACACTCCCGGATCGTGCTTCGATGTGTGCGGATCTCGGGGCCGGGTACTCCGGACGCGATGAGCGGCGGCCCGACGGTGACGGAAGTGACGGAGAGCGGCGCCGCGCGCCCGCTGCTGCGCGCGGGACGGATGGCGTGGGCGGCGCTGGGTATCGCCGGTCTGCTCGTGGTGGCCTGGCTGGTGGTGTCCCAGCTGGCCTTCGTGGTGGTCCCGCTGCTGCTGGCGCTGTTCGCCGCGGCCCTACTCGCCCCGATCGTGGCCGCGCTGAGCCTGCTGCGGGTGCCGCGCCCGCTGGGCGCGCTGCTGGCGCTGGTGGTGGCGCTGGCAGCGGCGGCGGGGGTGTTCGCGCTGGTGGTGCCGTCCTTCATGGCGCAGCTGCCGGCGCTGGTGGAGTCGCTGACCCGGGCCGCCGGCGAGCTCGACGAGCTGCTACGCCGACTGCCCTTCGTCAGCCAGGACACGAACGTCCGCGAGATCGCTCAACAGGTCCTGGCGCAGCTGAGTGGGGCGGGTGGGCTGCGCTCGCTGCTGGGCAGTGCGGCCAATGTCCTCGCCGGACTGGTGTTGCTGGCCGTGGTGCTGTTCTTCTACCTGGCCCAGGGGCAGTGGCTGGTCTCCTCGGTCACCGGGCAGCTGCCCTCCCCGCGCCGGGAGCAGGCCGACGAGCTGGTCGACCGCCTGTGGCACACCCTCGGCACCTACTTCCGTGCGCTGATCGTCGTGGCACTGGTCGACGCGGTCCTCATCGGCAGCGGGCTCGCACTGCTCGGGGTGCCGCTGGCGCTGCCGCTGGCCGTGCTGGTGTTCCTCGGTGGGTTCTTCCCATACGTGGGCGCGACGGTCTCTGGTCTGCTCGCGGCGCTCGTCGCGCTCGCCGAGAGCGGGCTGGGTACCGCTCTCGCCGTGCTCGTCCTGGTCCTGGCCGTGCAGCAGCTCGAGGGCAACGTCATCCAGCCGCTGGTGATGGGCAAGCTCGTCAAGCTTCCTGCGTTCGTGGTGCTCCTCGCCATCGCCGTCGGCGCCACCCTGCTCGGCGTGCTCGGCGCCTTCCTCGCCGTTCCGGCGGCCGCCTGCATCGCCCGCGTGGCGGGGTTCCTGCGGGAGCAGCGGGCCGCGGTGACGGCGTGACCGCCGTCGCACCACCGTGCGGTTGCACCAACCGCTGGTGACGAGGACGCTGCCCATTAGTTGAGCGATGAGAAAGGTTGCGCCGAGCCGACAGCGGAGGCAACACCCGTGGCAGCAGTGCTTCCCCCACCCACCCGGCCCTCACCGGTGCGGGAGCGCGAGCCACGGGGCTCGCAGCTGCTGGACTACCTGAGCACCACCGATCACAAGAAGATCGGGATGCTGTACATGGTGACCTCACTGGGGTTCTTCTTCGCGGGGGGCGCGATGGCGATGCTCATCCGCGGTGAGCTGGCCCAGCCGGGGCTGCAGATCGTGTCCAACGAGCAGTACAACCAGTTGTTCACCATGCACGGCACGATCATGCTGCTGCTGTTCGCGACCCCGATCCTGTTCGCGTTCGCCAACCTGGTGCTGCCGCTGCAGATCGGCTCGCCGGACGTCGCCTTCCCGCGGCTCAACGCGTTCTCGTACTGGCTGTTCCTGTTCGGCGGGCTGCTGGTGCTCGCCGGCTTCCTGACCCCGGGCGGTGCGGCCGACTTCGGCTGGTTCGCCTACACCCCGCTGTCGGGGGAGATCGCCTCACCGGGCGCCGGTGCGAATCTGTGGATCTTCGGGCTGGTCATCGCCGGGCTGGGCACCATCCTCGGCGCGGTCAACATGATCACCACGATCGTGTGCCTGCGGGGGCCGGGCATGACCATGTGGCGGATGCCGATCTTCACCTGGAACATCCTGTTCACCAGCCTGCTGATCCTGCTGGCGTTCCCGATCCTGACCGCCGCGCTGCTGGGGCTGGCCGCCGACCGGCTGCTCGGCGCGCACGTGTTCGATCCCGCCAACGGCGGCGCGATCCTGTGGCAGCACCTGTTCTGGTTCTTCGGCCACCCCGAGGTCTACATCGTCGCGCTGCCGTTCTTCGGCATCGTCTCCGAGATCATCCCGGTGTTCTCCCGCAAGCCGATATTCGGCTACAAGGGCATGATCTTCATGACCCTGGCCATCGCCGCGCTGTCGGTGGTCGTGTGGGCCCATCACATGTACGCCACCGGCGCGGTGCTGCTGCCGTTCTTCGCGTTCACCACGTTCCTCATCGCGGTCCCCACCGGCATCAAGTTCTTCAACTGGATCGGCACCATGTGGCGGGGACAGCTGACGTTCGAGACGCCGATGCTGTTCTCGATCGGGTTCCTGGTCACCTTCCTGTTCGGCGGGCTGACCGGGGTGATCCTGGCGTCGCCGCCGCTGGACTGGCACACCAGCGACACCTACTTCGTGGTGGCGCACTTCCACTACGTGCTCTACGGCACCATCGTGTTCTCCGTCTTCGCGGGGATCTACTTCTGGTTCCCGAAGATGATCGGCCGGATGCTCGACGAGGCGTGGGGCAAGCTGCACTTCTGGTCCACCTTCATCGGGTTTCACCTGACGTTTCTGGTGCAGCACTGGCTGGGCAACGAGGGCATGCCGCGCCGCTACTCCGACTACCTGCCCACCGACGGCTTCACCACGCTGAACGTGATCTCGTCGGTGGGCGCGTTCGTGCTCGGGTTGTCGACGCTGCCGTTCCTGTGGAACGTGTTCAAGAGCTACCGCTACGGCGAGAAGGTCGACGTCGACGACCCGTGGGGTTTCGGCAACTCGCTGGAGTGGGCGACGTCGTGCCCGCCGCCGCGGCACAACTTCACCGAGCTGCCGCGGATCCGGTCCGAACGGCCCGCCTTCGAGCTGCACTACCCGCGCATGGCGGAGCGGATGCGAGTGGAGTCGCATGTCGGCGATCACTCTCCTACACCCTCGCAGGTCGGGGCCGAGGCCGCTGGTGCCGACGAGGAGAGGTCCGCCCGGGGCCCGCGCGACCGCTGAGGGCCGAGCCGGCCCACCGCGGCATACTCGCGGTCGCCGGTGGGTACCCTTGCGTCATGTCCGAGCTGACCGAGCTGCGCAGGCGCGCCGCAGGTTGCACCGCGTGCGAGCTGCACGCCGATGCGACTCAGACGGTCTTCGGCTCCGGCCCGGCCGGAGCCGCGATCGTGCTCGCCGGCGAGCAGCCCGGGGACAAGGAGGACATCGAGGGGGAGCCGTTCGTGGGGCCCGCCGGGACACCGTGCCCTGGACCGTGCCGGTATCGCCAGGCAGGACGCCTACGTCACCAACGTGGTCAAGCACTTCCGGTTCGAGCGCCGGGGTAAGCGCCGCATCCACCGGACGCCCGGCGTCGAGCATGTCCGGGCCTGCCTGCCGTGGTTGCACGCCGAGCTCGATGCGGTCGGACCGCAGCTGCTCGTGGCGCTCGGCGCGACCGCGGCCAAGTCGGTGCTCGGCTCGTCGTTCCGGCTGACCCGCCATCGCGGTGAGCTGCTGGAGACCAGCGCCGTCCCCGGCCTGCCGCTGCTGGCGACGATTCACCCGTCGGCGGTGCTGCGCGCACCCGACGAGGACCGCGACGATGTGTTCGACAGCCTGGTCGCCGACCTGGAGCTGGCCGGGCGCACCGCGGCCCGCGCAGGCAACGGGAATGACACGGAGGCGAGTGATGGGTAGCGAGTACGCGCACGCGGCGCTGCGCGGCACGATCGCCGCGATGAGCATGACCGGGATGCGCACCCTGGCCGGTGAGTCGGGACTGCTCGGACGGGCGCCCCCGCGGATGATCGCCGACGAGGGCGCACCCCGGCTGATCACCGCCGTGCCCGACCACAGCCGGCGCGCCGTGATCGAGCTGCTGCACTGGGCCTACGGCGCAGGTGGGGGAGTGGCTTACCGGACGCTGCCGCGCAGCTTCCGGCGTCGTGCCGCCAGCGGACCGCTGTTCGGCCTCGCGCTCTGGGCGGGTTTCCGGCTGGGGGTCGCCCCCGTGCTCGGGCTGCATTCCGAGCGGGAACGGACCTCCTCGGAGACGGTGGCGTTGGTCGTCGACCACCTGCTCTACGGTCTCGTGCTGGGCGAGATCCGGGCGCGGCCACGGTCCTGACCCGCTACTCGTGCTTGCGGCGCTCGAACGTCTCGTACGCGCGCCGGCGCTCCTGGTCGGCCCGCTGCTGTGCGTCGACCCGCACCCGCTCGGCTTGCTCGGGCGTGGCATGCCCCTCGGCGACGGCGATCTCGTCGGCGACCTTGCCCTCGTTCTCGGCGCGTCGCTGCTCGGCGCGCTCCCGCTGCTGCGAACCAGGGGCCTGGTCGGGATGGCGTGACTGGTAGTAGGGGTTGTCGGCGGGCAGCCCGGCGCTGATCCGGCCGAAGGTTCCGAGGAACAGCAGCAGCAGCCCGGACACCAGGCTGAAGATGACGTTGGGCATGCGGAAGGCCAGCAGGTTGGCGGGGGTGTTGAGCACCGCCAGGTTGCCGAGGCCGGAGAGCACGAACAGCCCGCCGATCACTGCGGTCGTCGTCGACGCCGTCCGCCCACCGCGGATGCCTGCCGCGATCAGCACCGCGCCGACGACCAGCGAGATCGTGGACAGCGCGCCGTTGCTCGACAGTCCCAGCACCTGCTGGCCCTGCGTGGAGAAGAACTCCAGCCGGTCGACGAATCCCAGGATCCCGAACACCCACAGCCCGAGTCCGAATGCGATGGACCCGATGCGGTGTACTCGCTCGACCAACGGCGCCGTCAGGGGTCCGCGCCTCGTCCTCATCGTATCTCACGCCTTCCTGCGCGCTCGCTTCGTGACCCGTCCGCCGCCGCGGCCCATTCCGCGGTGCGGCTGATGTTGCGGGCCATCCCGCCGAAGATCGCCCCGTGGAACGGAGCCACCGCCCACCAGTAGGCGTGCCCCGCCAGCCCGTGCGGGACGAACACCGCCCGCTGCTCGTACACGGCGCCACCGCCGTCGGCCGCGGAGACGGTCATCTCGAGCCAGGCCTGCCCGGGCAGCTTCATCTCCGCTCGCAGCCGCAGCAGGCGGGTGGGCGGCTCGTCGGACAGCTCCTCGACCCGCCACCAGTCCAGTGCCTCGCCGACCTGCAGTTGCTCGGGATTGCGCCGACCCCGTCGCAGCCCGACACCTCCGATCAGCCGGTCGGCGACGCCGCGTGCCGACCAGGCCAACGGGGCGGAGTACCAGCCGTGTTCTCCTCCGATGCCCTTCACGAGCCGCCACAGTTGCTCCGGGGTCGCCGACGTGGGCTGGCTGCGGACATCTGTGTAGGCGCTGCTGCCTGCCCACGACGGGTCGGTGGGCAGCGGATCGGACGGGGCGTCCGGGACCGACGCGTTCGACCAGCGGGTCTCCACGTCCGCGTGCCTGATCTTGGCCAGCGCCAGCGTCACCGCCCTGTCGTATCCGGTCAGCCCGCCGTCCGGCTCGGGCACGTACTCGGCGATGTGGTGTTCGGTGCAGATCGCCTCGTCGATCAGCGACAGGATCAGCGGCGCACCGATCGCCTTCGGCACCGGCGTGACGATGTTGATCCACTGGGAGCTCAGCCACGGGCTGAACACCCCGACCGGCAGCATGACCCGCCGCGGCAGATCACACAGGGCGGCGTAGCGTCGCATCATCTCACCGTAGGTGAGCACGTCCGGACCGCCGATGTCGAAGCTGCGGTTGCACTCGGCAGGAAGCCGGGTCGCACCCAATAGGTAGTGCAGCACGTCGCGTATCGCGATCGGCTGTACCCGGTTGCTGACCCAGCGCGGGGTCACCATCACCGGCAACCGCTCGGTCAGGTGGCGCAGCATCTCGAAGCTCGCCGATCCGGAGCCGATGATGACGGCGGCCTGCAGCACGGCGGTGGGTACCCCGGAGCGGAGGAAGATCTCACCGACCTCGGCTCGGGAACCGAGGTGGGCCGAGAGAGTCTGCCCGTCGCCGCCGGGATGCAGCCCGCCGAGGTAGACGATGCGTCCCACGCCGGACTCCCGGGCGGCCTGGCCGGTGCGCAGCGCCGCCTGCCGGTCGAGCAACGCGAACCCCGACTCGGTCAGCGAGTGCACCAGGTAGTACAAGACGTCGACGCCCGAACACGCCTCGCGCAGGCTCTCGGCGTCGAGCACGTCGCCGCGGACCACGTCGACCCGGTGGGTCCACGGCACGTCACGCAGCTTGTCGGGGCTGCGGACCAGGCACCGCACCTCGTGGCCTTCGGCGAGCAACCGGGGAACCAACCGGCCCCCGACGTAGCCGGTCGCACCGGTCACCAGGCACAGCATGGCGTCCAGCATGACGCCGATCACCGTGACCGCGCATCCCCAGTCCCGCTATCGGGCTCGTCCCTGCTGGTCGAGCCGCTCCTCGAGGTCCTGCACCCGGTGCCGGGCGTCCTGCGCCCGCCGCTCGGCGGTCTCGTAGGCGCTGCGCGCCTCCCGGCTCTCCCGGACGGCGTCGTCGGCGGCGCGTTCCGCGGCTTCCAGCTCCGCCCGCCGGTCCGCCACGGCGTGGTTCGCCTCGGCCTCCCGCCGCTCGGCCTCGGTGGCGGCGTGTTCGGCGCCCTCCCGCTCGGATGCGGCGGCGGAGGCGTCCTCGCGCGCGGTATCCAGGTCGCGCTGCATCCGATCGTGCTGCGTGGTCCGGCTTCGCTTCGGTGCGGGGCGTCGACCGTGCTGCGGCCGCCCGGGGTCGTCACGTTCGGGTTGCTGACCATCCCCGCCCGGGGTCCAGCTCCAGTCACCGCTCGAACCGGCGTCCAGGCTCGAAGTCAGCCGTCCGGTGGCGACGGCCCGCGCGGCGCCGGGGTCGGTCAGCGCCGCGGTGAACGTGGACTCCAACTCGCGGGCCACCGCCTCGCTCACCCGGTGGCCGGCAGACCGACCGATCGCCCGTGCCTGCCTGACGAGGGCAGCCACCAGCTCGTGGCGCTGCCCCGACAATCGCCGCAGCGCCTCGCCGTCGAGCTCGGAGTGCGCCTGCCGGAGCGCACCGCCGAGCCCGACCAGGCCGTCGATGTCCGCGGGCTGGTCGCGGACGAGGAGGTTGACCAGCCACGCGGCCGTCGACGGCTTGCGCAGCCGGCCGATCTCGCTCGCCAGGTCTCGGTCACCTGCCGACCGCGCCTCGCGCACCCGCTCGTCGCGGGCGGCGGTGAACTCGTCCCGGGGCAGGCCGTAGAGCGTGTCGGCGACCGTGTCGGCGTCCATGCACTCGGAATACCGCATCGCGCAACCGCGCGGTACCTGTCGTCGCCGACGCGCCGCTCGTTTCCGACCGGCCCCATGGCCCGGCCTACTCCGCCGGCTTGCGAATTCGGAGGACGTAGGGCTCGCCCTCGACTCCCAGGTAGATGTGCGAGTCGCCGACGGTGAGGCCGCCGATCCGGGCGCCGCCGAGCCCTGCCTGGTCGAGCACGCTGCGAAACTCGATGGTGTCGAGCCGTTCGAGGTTGTCGGATCGCAGCACTGTCAGGCTGCTCGCGGTCGCCGCGTACACCCGGAACTCTTCCTTGGCCTTGCTCTCGACATGCTCCACCGGCTCGCCGAGGTCCTGTTCGGCTACGCCCGCCAGCTCTCCCTGCTGGCCCTCGAGGGCCACCACGCGGCTCGAACCCTCCTCGGTGAGGTAGGCGGCTTCGGGTGTGTCCCGGTCGGGGCTGAACGTCTCGTGGCTCAGCTCGCCCGTCCGGTCGGCCGTCGGCGTCGGCTGCTTGCCCGCGAAGTGGGCGACACGCCCGGGGCCGACCAGCCAGAACGCCGGATCCAGCGAGTCCCCGGCCTCGGCCACGACCGCCGCCGGGCCGCCTGCCACCTGCTGCCGGAAGCTCACCTCGTGGGTCTCGGTGTCGACACCGGTCACGGTCGAGCCGTCCTCGGAGATCGCGAGCAGCGTGAACGACGTCGGATGGGAGGCCACCCAGTGTGGCGTCTGGCCGGCACCGAGATCGCGGATCCGTTCCAGCGACTTCGTCCCGATCACGGCGATGCGGTCGAAGTCGGGCTGGGGCACGTAGACATGCTCCGAGGGCCGCGTGACCACGGCGAGGTTCTCCCCGGTGGACTTCAGCTGCAGCGAATACGCCGTCTCACCCGTATCCGGGTCGATCTCGAGCAGCCGGTCCTCCGCGGTGAGGCCGAGCAGGGCGTCGACCTCCGTCGCCCAGGCCGCGTGCGTCAGCGGCGCCTCGAGTTCCACCAGTTCGATGGGTCGCGTGCCGCCACCGGCCGACGGGCTGCTCGCGCATCCCGCGAGCAGACCGAGCGCCGCGACGAGGGCGACGGCGGCCCGTCGTTGTGGCTGCCCGTCCGCAGTCATGCACACCATGACACCACCGTCGCCGAGGCCCCCGCGCGCCGGACGTCGGCGGTGCAACGCGGGAGTGGTCAGCGCCGCAGCAGCCGTACCAGACCGCCGAGTGCGGCGAGGCCCGCGGCTGCGCCCAGCAGCCCGTGGTGGCGCGACGCCCAGACCTGGTAGCTGCGCGGCGAGGACCGCTCGGCGAACCGCCCGTGCGCCCCGAAATCGCGGCCGCCGGGGCCGTCCGCGGGCCGCCACAGATTGGCCGGTGCGTCGGGGTCGTGTGGTTCGGCGGTCTGCTGCGACGCGTACCCGGTGCGGCCCAGGTACCGGTCGAGCAAGCCCGGGGCGATCTTGTTGCCCAGTATCGTGGCGACCGTGCTGCCGCCGACCCAGTACTCCCGGCGCTGCGGGTGGTCGGCGGCGTAGGTGATCGAGTCCGCTGCGACCTCGGGTTGGTAGATCGGGGGGACCGGCTGCGGCCGGTTCGGCAGCCGCGACAGCAGCCAGTCGAACTGCGGGGTGTTCACCGCGGGCAGCGTCACCATCGTGACCGACACGGCGCTGCCGTCGTGGCGCAGCTCGGCCCGCAGCGAGTCATGGAACCCGCGCAGCGCGTGCTTGGCGGCGCAGTAGGCGCTCTGCAGCGGGATCCCGCGGTAGCCCAGTGCGGAGCCGACCTGGACGATGGTGCCGCGGTCGCGGGGCAGCATCCGGTCCAGCGCCGCGCGGGTGGCGTAGACGTAGCCGAGGTAGGTCACCTCGGTGACCCGCTCGTACTCCTCGGGGGCGATCTGGGTGAACGGGGCGAACACCGAACTCATGGCGACGTTGACCCAGGTGTCGATCTGCCCGAGCTCGGCCTCGACACGCGCGGCCGCCGCCTCGACCTGCTGGTGATCAGCCAGGTCGACCTCGATCGGCAGCGCCACCCCGCCCGCCGCCCGGACGTCGTCGGCGGCGCCGTCCAGGCCCGTTTCACCGCGGGCGAGTACCGCCACGGCGGCGCCACGACGCCCGAACCTGCGTGCCGCCGCCCGTCCGACGCCGCCGCTGGCACCGGTGACGACGACGACCTCGCGGCCCCGAAGGTCGGCCATGATCCTCGCCCTCCCGCTCTTGATTTCGTGCTACACGCCGGTTACCCACGATCAGTCGCACCCAATCGGGGGTTCGGGAACCAGCGGCGGAGCTGGCGTGGTGGCCGCCGTTCGACGTCGACGGTGCGGCGATCTCGCTGCTCCGGCCGGCGAGCGCTGACTCCCGGGCCTGCCCGCCCCGCCCGTGGGGCGATCGTCAGGTTGTTCGGCCGCTGGACTGTCGGTATCGTCACAGTCGTTGCCCCAGACCCTGGCGACAGGTCACGACGTCGTGCGGGAAGGAACGCAGCTGTGTCGGTACGCCACGGGGACGCGCCCGCCGGAGCCGAGGAGCTTCCTCGCCTCGACGTCGGTGGCCATCAGGCCCCGGCGGCAGCGTGTTCGTGCACCACGGAGTCACTGCCCTCGCCGGCGGGCGAGCTCACCGTGCTGCGGGTCGGCGGCGAGGTCGACCTGCTCACCACCCCGGTGTTGCGAGCCGCCCTGGACTACCACCTCGATCGGCGCCCTGCCCACCTGCTCGTCGACCTCGCTCGGCTGCGGTTCTGTTCGGCCCGCGGTATGGGCCTGCTGGTGCACGCCCGCGTCACCGCCACCAAGCGCGGGATCGAGTACGCGATCAGCGCCGTTCCATCCCGCCTGGGCCGTCTCTGGGACGAGTTGTGGCCGGGCGAGCTGCCGGACTGTTATCCCAGCACTGCTGCGGCCGTGGCCGCCCTCCGCGCCCACCACGTGCCGCGACCGGACTGACAGACTCCCGGCGGCCGAGGCTTTTCATCGCGCCCTTTCGACGCCATCTGCCCGGAGATCCTCCGAGGGACGCGCTGTTCCACACCCGTAAGCGCAGCCTCACCCGAGTGGCCGTCGCGCCTCGATGGTCGATAGCGTCGCCGGCGAACGGGAGCGAGCGATGACGACTCCGGCCTGCTGGAAGCAGTCCTCGATCGGCTCGCCGCTGGAGGGCAGGTGGAAGCGTTCCGTGCTCGGCGACGACAGCAGTTCCGGCCCGCTGGGTTCGGACGGGCACGTCCTGCTGCTGCCTGCATCCGAGAGCGAGCGCCGCGCCCGGGTGGTGGAGTGGGTGCGCCGGGGCCTCGAACGCAGCGAGAAGGTGATCTACGCGGAGTTCGACGCCGGGTCCGCGCAGCCCTGGCTGTCCAACGCACTCGGCGAGTCCGGTGTGGACATCACTGCGCCGGGGGCCCGCGGTCGGCTGGTCGTGCTGCCGCCTGCGGAGTTCTACGCGCCCGGTGAGCAGGTCGACGTCGTCGAGCGAGCCCTGGGCGAGGGCTATCCCGCGGTCCGAGTGGCAGCTGAGGTGAGTACCGCGTCCGGCCGCCTGGCAGAAGGCACCTACCAGGCCTACGAGCGCGAGGTCGAGAAGTTGTGCCGGACCCGCCCCGTCTCGGCGCTGTGCCAGTACGACCGGAAGGCGACCCTCGGGTCACAGCTCGCCGAGGCCGCGGCGATCCACTACGACGGGGTCCGGGACACCTTGCTGCAGACCAGCGCAACGGTCAACGGTGTCGCGCTGGCCGGTCAGGTCGACGCGTCGAACGCGCGGCTGCTCGACGCAGCGTTGCGGGTGGCCGCCGCCTCCTGCGCCGCGTCGCTCGAGCTCGACGTCGCCGGCCTGGCCTTCCTCGATGCGGCCGGCTGCCGGGTACTGCTCCGGGTGGCTGACGAGCTGCGGGCGCGCCGGGCGCGGCTGGTGGTCGTGTCGCCGCAGCCACCGGTCGTGCGGACGCTGAGCGTGCTCGAGCTCGATCGGGTGCCACACATCGAGGTCCGCGAGCGGGGGCCTGGGCCATGACGGGAGGCTTCCGCCACCAGGCGGTGCTCTACGGCTCCGTCGACGAGCTCGCCACGGCCGTGACCCCCTTACTGCACGACACGCTGTCGCTTCGTGACTCAACCGTGCTCGTCGTGACGAGCAGCGCGAACGCCGAAGCGATGCGCGGGGAGCTGGGTGAGCTGGCCGACCACCTCGAATGGCTCGATCCCGCGAGCGGGAACTCGTCTCCGGCAGTGCGGTTCGACACCCTCCTGCGCTCGCTCGCCGACCGGTCGGACGGCAACCGGCGCGCTCACATCGTCCACGAGGAGGCGCCGGGTGAAGACTACCCGGGCAAGCTGCGCGAGTATTTGCGTTACGAGGCGGTGACCAACGTCGTCTTCGCCGCCTTCCGGACCCCGGTGCTGTGCCTGTGGGACCGCAGGCGGTACTCGCAGGGTGTGCTCGACGCGGTGCGCCGCACCCATCCTGAACTCGTCCAGGACGGGCACCCGGCCCGCAGCCCCAGCTACGCCGAGCCGGAGCACTACCTCGCCGAGAGTGCCCGGACGCTGGAGCTGGCGTCACCGGAGATGACCGAGGTGTGGCACGAGCTGACGGCGCTGACGGCGCTGGCGGGGCTACGGCAGTCACTGCAGCATTGGGCACGAGGCTGGGGCATGGGGGCCGAGCCGAGCGAGGACCTCGTCACAGCGGCGCACGAGGTGGCCGCCAACGGCCTGGAGCATGGTGCGGCGCCCGTCTGGGTGCGGGCCTGGCGGGAGCGCGAAGGGCTGGTGTGCGAGGTGGGCGACGGCGGGTCGGGCCCGATCGACCCGCTGGCCGGCTACCGGCGGCCCGCAGCCGGCCAGGCCCGCGGGCGGGGGCTGTGGCTCGCCCGTCAGCTCGCCGACCTGGTCGAGGTGAGTACGCATCCGCCGGGCACGCGGATACGCCTGCACTTCGCGCACCGACCCGGTACGTGACTGGTACCGCACCCTGGTCCGCGCCGGGCCAGTGCTGCGTGGGCGTTGGTCAGCGCGAGTCCAGCGCTTGCTCGAGCTGCTTCTTGGTCATCGAGGAGCGGCCTGTGATGCCCTGGCGGCGTGCGTCGTCGTAGAGCTGGTCCTTGGTGCGGCCGCCGGGGCCGATGCGGTTCCCGGAGCGGATCCCGCCCCGGCGCTGCGGCGAGATGTCCTGGGTGGACGTCGTGCTCGCCTCGTCGGCCTCGCCGGTGCGAGCGCGGTTCTTGTTGACCGTGCGCGCGGCGATCTCCTCGGCGCGTCCTTCGCTGCTGCCCTTCTCCTCGGCCGAGCTCTTGACGTGCTCGTACTGCCGTTCGCGCTTGTTGTTCCAGGCCTGCTGAGGCATGGCTGCGTCCCCTTCACCGCGTATCGGGTTACCTGGACCGGGTACCCACGACCGGTCCCGCCCATGCAGACCTGATGTCTGGTACGTCTACCCGGCATGTCACGCTATGAGACACCCTCCGACCGGTCCGGCCAGCACGGTGACGGCGCCAAGGCGGCCGGCGACGCCGCTGCCGCCGCCGAGGTGGAGGCCCAGCGGGCGGTGCACGTATACGGCAGCGGGGTGCGCACGACGTTGCGCCAGAACGCGACCGCCTACGGCTTCTCGATCTCGATCACGGCAGCGTTCGGTCTGGTGACCAGCTCACACCAGCAGGCGTCGTTCCCGCTGCAGTCGGTGCTGTTCGCCGGGGGCGCGGTGGTCGCCTTCCTGCTGGTCGAACTCGTGGCCTCCCGGCTGTTCAAGCGCGGCGGCCGGACCGAGCCCGAGAGTGTCGTCATGATCAGCGGCGCGGTCGACGCGCTGTCGGTCCTCGCGTCGCTCGGGGCCGCGAGCGCGCTGTCGCAGCTGCCGGGCATCGCGTCGTGGCCGCTGACCGGGTTCGCCGTGACGCTGGTCTACCTGCTGGTCGGCGGCCTCGACGTGCTCGTCGCCCGACGCGCCGCCCGTTTCCGACCGGCGCAGTAGTCCTACCCCGCTGGCTTGCGGACCCGATCAGGGCGCTTCCCGGCGCGCCGCGACAGCGACGCGAGCACCGCCGCGGTCAGCGCCGAGCCGGCCGAAGCCACGCCGACGAGCTCGCGACGGCCCGGTGGCAGCTGTGACCACGCCGCGACCGTGGCCGCGGCGTCGACCGCGTCCGCCCCGCCGCTGGCCACGATCCAGGGCGTCGTGGAGCCGCCCGTCATCGCGCTGACCACCGTTCCGGCGCCCAGCGCGAGGTCGCGCCCACCGAGCGCACGCCCCAGCACCGCGCGGGTCGGCTCCGGAAGGGCGGAGCCCACCCAGACCGCCGATGCTGCCCGCGGCGCGACCAGAGCCGCCGTGCCGAGCCCGACGCGAAGTGCGCCCCACAGTGCGATCACGTGCCGTAGTTGTGGTGTGGCGTCCGCAGTCATGCACACCATGAGACCACCTGGTTCCGCGTGAACGACCTCGAGATTCAGCCGCTGACGAGTAGCCCGCGTGATGTTGGTTCTCGGGTGGTGGTGGGTATGGCTCTGGTATAGAGCTTGCCAGCGGCCGACGGAGGTTGCAGATGGATGTCCCGATCAGTGTCGCCTTGATCCACGGTCTTGATGTGAGCGGCGACGCCATAGCCGAGGTAGCGGAGCATCCGGCGGATGATCCCGGGCAGGACGGGCGGACCGCGCCGGGCGGTTCGCCCGCGGACCCGCCGACCGAGCTCGAGTCACGTTTGGGGGGCGAGACGTCGGGGAAACAGTCAGCGTGATGCTGATGCGCCCGCCCGGGGTGTACCGGGCTCAGCGTGATACCGCCCTGTTGACCGAGGTGCTCCAGCGCGGTGACTACGCCGCTGGCCGGCACGTTCTGGATGTCGGCACCGGAACCGGTGCCCTGGCCCTGGCCGCGTCGCGGGCCGGGGCCGCGTCGGTCACGGCCGTTGACCTGTCGATGCGGTCGGTCGCGGCGACCTGGCTGAACAGCCGGCTGCATCGTGCCCCGGTGGTGGTGCACCGGGGCGACATGTTCATCCCGGTCGGTGAGCAGAGATTCGGTTTGATCATAGCCAATCCCCCTTATGTTCCCGCCGAGACCGGGGTGTTGCCGAGGTACCGGATCGCCCGTTGCTGGGACGCCGGGCCGGACGGCCGCGCGCTGCTGGATCGGATCTGCGTCGGTGCCGCCGAGCGGCTCACCGACGAGGGCGCGGTGTTGCTCGTGCACTCCGCGATCTGCAACGTGGCGCACACGATCGCTCGGCTGGCAGACGCCGGGCTGGATGGACAGGTGATCGAGCGCGGCCGGATCCCCTTCGGACCGGTCATGCGGGCTCGGGCTGCCATGCTCGAGGCCCGCGGCCTGGTGGAACCCGGGCAGTCCGTCGAGGAACTGGTGGTCGTGGTGGGGGCGCGCCGTGCCGGCTGACCGGCGTCGGGTCGTGCTGACCGACGAGGGGCCGGTGCTGGTGTCCGGGCCGGTGGACCTGGTGCTTGCCGACGGAAGGCGGGTGACCTCGCAGCGCCCGGTCGTCGCGTTGTGCGGGTGCCGTCGCAGCCGCCGCTACCCCTTCTGCGACACGAGCCATCGCACCAAGGTGCGTGCAACGACCGGTGAGGAGGACGACAGGTGCTGAGCGCCACAGTGCCTCGGCCCGCCGAGTCCGCGACACCCCCTCGGCCCCGCGGCCCGCTCTCCGCCGCCGTGCTCGCCCTGCTGCGGGGAGAACAGGTCACGATCCCCGATGTCGGCGCGGCGGACCCGTATGGCGACGACCTGCAACTCGCCCTGTACTGCTGCTACGAGATGCACTACCGCGGCTTCGCTGGAGTGGACGACGACCGTGAGTGGGACCCGGCGGTGCTCGGCCTGCGCCGCGAGCTGGAGCGGACGTTCCTCGCCGCCCTGCGGGGCGATGTCGCACCCGGCACCGATGTCGCCGCCGAGGTCGACGCGCTGCTCGTCGAGCCCGTCGACACCGCCGGCGTGACGCAGCACCTGCGCCGCGACGGCGAGTGGTGGCAGCTGCAGGAATACGTCGTGCACCGCTCGATCTACCACCTCAAGGAGGCCGACCCGCAGGCCTGGGTGATCCCGCGGCTGTCCGGAGCGGCCAAGGCCGCGTTCGTCACCGTCGAGCACGACGAGTACGGCGCCGGCGATCCCGACCGGATGCACGCCCGGCTCTTCGCCACCATGATGGTCGAACTGGGCCTGTCCGACGCCTACGGCGCCTACCTCGACGCGGTACCAGCCGCGACCCTCGCTGAGGTCAACCTGATGTCGCTGTGCGGGCTGCACCGCGGGCTGCGCGGCGCGCTGGTCGGGCAGTTCGCCGTGATCGAGCTGACCTCCTCGCCCGGCTCGGACCGGCTGGTCCGGGCGATGCGCCGGTTGGGCTGCGGGCCGACCGCGATCGATTTCTACGACGAGCACGTCGAAGCCGACGCGGTACACGAGCAGATCATCCGCCGCGGCGTGCTCGACCCGCTGCTGGCCGCCGAGCCGGAGCTCGCCACGGACATCGTGTTCGGTATCCGAGCCGGCTTGCTGCTCGGCGACCGGCTGTCCGAACTGCTGCTGGGCCGGTGGGCCAACGGCGAGTCCAGCCTGCGCCGGCCACTGCCACCGACCACGAGGCACTGATCCGATGCTCCGACCCGGGTCGCGCGAGGCAGGGCACCCCGACATCGTGCCCGTCGACGACGAGGCGGCGTTCTGGGACGACCACCCCGCCGTGCTGGCCTGCCTGCGGGAGCCGACGCCGCGGATCCCCGCCTGGTTCGGCTATGACGTGCTCGGCTCCCAGCTCTTCGAGGCGATCACCCGGCTGCCCACCTACTACCTGACTCGGGTGGAGCGAAGGCTGCTGGGCCGGCACGCCGCGGAGATCGCCGATCTGATCGGCTGCGGCCGCGTCGCAGAACTGGGCAGCGGCACCGCGAAGAAGACCCGACTGCTGCTGGCGGCCTGCCTCGAGCACCGACCGACCACATACCTCCCGATCGACGTCAGCCGGGAGATGCTCGAGATCAGCGGCGCGGCGCTTCGTGCCGAGCTACCCGGCCTGGCCGTGCAGGGCCTGTGGGGACGCTACGAGGCCGGGCTCGAATGGCTCCGCAACGGTTCCCGCGAACCCGTCGTCGTGGTGTTCCTCGGCAGCAACCTGGGCAACAGCACGCCCGCCGAGCGCGACGCGCTGCTGTCCGACATCGCCACCACCCTGCAACCCGGGGATCGATTTCTGCTCTCGGCTGACCTGCAGAAGGCGGCAGACACCTTCGAGACCTGCTACAACGACCCGCCGGGCCGGTCGGCGTTCGCCGAGTTCCGGCTCAACCACCTCACGCATCTCAATCGGCGCTTCGGCGCTGACTTCGTGCTCGACCATTTCTACCCGCGCGCGCACTACGATCCGGCTACCGCCGTGGTGGAGGGGCACCTCTACGCCACCGAAGAGCAGTCGGCCTCGCTGCCCGCGCTCGGCCTCACGCTGCACCTGCAGCCCGGCGAGTCGATCAACGTAGGGTTCTCGGCGAAGTTCCACCGCCCCCGATTCGTCGCAGACGTCGCCCGGCGCGGGTTCGCGCTGCAGGCCCAATGGATCGATGCCGTCTGGCAGTACGGGATCTTTCTCTTCCACCGGACATGACCCTGACAACCCAACCACCCTGGAAAGGAACATCAATGGCTCGCATCCTGCACACGATCTTGGACTTCATCAAGACCGTGATCACATTTCCCATCAGGCTGGTGCAGACGATCATCGAGGCCATTGCCCGACCGTTCCGCCGTGGCAAGCGCCCGTAGCGAGCGAGCCCGCCTGCGGTGACATCCCACCCGGCCGAGCTCAGCGCTCGAGGCGGCGCCTCGCCTCGCCCGGAGCCGGTTGCGGCAGCCCTGCACGGTGATCGTCGCAGCCACTCCGACGACGGCTCCGAGCGCGGCCGTCAGGGCGTACTGCGGGCGCTGCCGGCTGTCCGCTCGCGGCCTGCCGGCGTGCGCCTGCCGTTCCCGGAGATCGTGCTGCGTCGGCTGGGGCGTGTCCGGCACCGCGCCGGGCGCCGGCTCGACGATGGCGTGTGCCACGGCGACCGAGCGGGAGTGCTCGGGGGGCTTGGGCGACCAGACCTCACGGACCCGGTCGATCTGGTTCCGGATGGACACCGGGTCCACGCCACGGGCCATACCACTGAGCATCTCGGCGGTGCGGAGATGGACCATCTCCCGTTCGAGCGGCGCGGGCAGCGGGCCGAGCGTGGGGCGCTCGCGTTTGTACCGGTCGGTCTCGCTCTTGTCGGCTCCGGGGCCCCGACCCCGCATCACAGTGGCGCGTGCCCGCGCCACTGCCTCCTGCGGGCTCTCCGCAGGGTCCATCGACTGACCTGCCGGAGGTTCTCGGTCCACCGTCACTGCTCCATGACACCACCGCTGGCGGGGGCGCGCGCGGCGGCGACGCCGGCGCGCATGAGCGAAGGTGTGCGCTCCGCTGCGGTGGGGTATACACGCGCTCGCCCACCGTGATGGTCTCGAAGCAGCCGGGAGGATGCCGTGCCGCAACCACCTCATTTCCCCTGGTTCGTGATCGTCACGCACGCGCTGAACATCTTCTTCCTGCTGATGCTCGGGCGATCGGGGATCGAGGTGCTGTCGTCGTTCCCGAAGCTGTACTGGAGCGACGGCTGCCCTCCGGGCCGGGAGTGGGCGCGGTTCTCCAAGCGGGCCTACGGCGGTGACTCCCGCCGGCCGTGGATCACGCTGGACGAGGAGGAGTCGTGGAACCCGGTCGTGGCCATGCCGGGACGCAAGAACCTCGGGCTCGGCCGGCATTGGCACTTCCTGACCATCCACTTCTGGATCGCCACCGGGATCGTCTACGTGACGCTGGTGTTCACCTCCGGCTACTGGGTCTACTTGGTGCCGACGAGCTGGTCGATCTTCCCGAACGCGGTCGAGGCCATCGGCACGTACCTGCAGTTCGAGCTTCCGGCCAAGCTTCCCGGCGAGCCTTTCAACGCGGCGCAGAAGCTCGCCTACTTCGGGGTGGTGTTCGTGCTGGCACCGCTGCAGATCGCCTCCGGGGCGGCGATGTCGCCGTCGGTCATAGGCCGCTTCCCCTGGTACGCCACGCTTTTCGGCGGCAAGCAGGGCGCCCGCAGCGTGCACTTCCTCGGGATGCTCGCGTTCGTCGGTTTCGTCGTCCTCCACACCGCGATGGTGGTCATCCACGGGTTACCGAAAGAGTTCGCCAAGATCGTGCTGGGGAGTGAGGAGGCCAACCGCCCGCTCGCGGTGGCGATCGGGACGATCGGTCTGGTCCTGATCGGCCTCGTCCACGTGGGATTGACCGTCTTCGCCAGGCTGCGTCCCCGGTCCGCGCAGCACCTGCTCGGCTACGTGGTCGCGCCGTTCGAAGGCCTGCTGTCCCGGATGTTCACCTCCCATCAGAACTACTCACGCAGGGACATCTCGGGATATCACCGGGTAAACGGCTACCCGCCGGTCGACCCGGAGTACGAGCGGATGGCCGCCGACGGATTCCGCGACTACCGGCTACCAGTGGGAGGGCTCGTCGAGAACCCCGTGTCGCTGTCGCTCGACGAGCTCCGCGAGCTCGGGTGGGAGACCCAGATCACCAACCACAACTGCATCCAGGGCTGGAACTCGATCGCCGAGTGGAGCGGGGTCCCGATCGGCCGGCTGCTTGATCTCGTCAAGCCGAAGCCGGAAGTGACGCACATGGTGCTGTACTCGATGGACGACAAGGGGCTGACCGAGGGGGAGGGCCGCTACGGCCACTTCTACGAGGCGGTGCCGATCTTCCTCACTCGGCGCACCCAATCGCTGCTGGCGCTGGAGATGAACGGTGGGCCGCTGCCGATCGAGCACGGCGCGCCGCTGCGGGCTCGGTTCGAGACCCAGCTCGGCTTCAAGATGGCCAAGTGGGTCAAGGCCATCGAGTTCGTCGACGATGTCTCCACCATCGGCATGGGCCAGGGCGGTTACCGCGAGGACCAGCTCTACTACGCCAACTCGGCGGGTATCTGAGCATGGCCGATACGCCGGAGTTCCGACCGGAGGTGCTGCGCGAGTACGCGCTGCTGGCCGACGGGGAGCGCGGCGCGCTGGTCGGGCCACGCGGCGACATCGTCTGGATGTGCGCGCCGCGGTGGGACTCCGAAGCGGTGTTCTCCGCGCTGATCGGCGGCGCCGGCGCCTACGCCATCACCCCGAGCGACCCGTGGTATGTCTGGGGTGGCTACTACGAGCAGGGTTCGTTGATCTGGCGGTCACGCTGGATGACCTCCGGCGGCGCGGTCGAGTGCCGGGAGGCGCTGGCGTTTCCCGGCGACCGGCACACCGCGGTCGTGCTGCGCCGCGTGCATGCCGTCGACGGGACCGCGCAGGTGCGGGTGGTGCTCGATCCCCGCGCTGGGTTCGGCCGGTCGGGCCTGAGTCACCTCGAGTGCGACGGCGACGTCTGGACCGCCCAGGTCGGCCCGTTGCAGCTGCGCTGGTCGGGGGCGCAGCCCGCCGGGGAGGTCGACGGCGGGCTCGCCTTCACCCTGACGGTGCCAGACGGCGAGTTCCACGATCTCGTGCTCGAAGTCTCCGACCGGCCGTTGCCGCAGCGCCCGGTGGTGGCCGGGCATGCATGGGAGGCCACCGAGGCCCACTGGCGGCGCAGCGTGCCCGAGCTGGGAACCGTGATCGGCCGCCGGGACGCCCGTCACGCCTATGCGGTGCTGCGGGGGCTGACCAGCGCCGGCGGGGGAATGGTGGCCGCTGCCACCACCTCGTTGCCCGAGCGGGCCGAGGCGGGCCGCAACTACGACTACCGCTACGCCTGGATCCGCGACCAGTGCTACGCCGGGCAGGCGGTAGCGGCCGAGGGCCCCCACCCGTTGCTCGACAACGCCGTGGACTTCATCGCCGCGCGGGTGCTGACCGACGGGCCGTCGCTGCGCCCCGCCTACACCGTCGACGGCGGCACCGTGCCCGACGAGCGCACCCTGCCGCACCTCATCGGCTACCCCGGGGGCGGCAACCGGGTCGGTAACGGGGTCAACGACCAGTTCCAGCTCGACGCGCTCGGTGAGGCGCTGCTGCTCTTCGCCGCAGCAGCCCGCCACGACCACCTCGACACGGGGCATTGGCGGGCCGTGGAGGTGGCGGTCGGCGCGATCGAGCGGCGCTGGGGCCACGCGGACACCGGTGTGTGGGAGCTCGACTACCGGCACTGGGCGCACTCCCGGTTGATCTGCGCGGCCGGGTTGCGCGCCGTCGCCCGTGCCGGTGCGGCCACACCCCAGGCCGCCGCCTGGACGTCACTGGCTGACGCCATCGTCGCCGAGACCACCAGGGACTGCCTGCACCCCGCAGGTCGCTGGCAGCGCTCTCCGTCCGACCCCGGGGTCGACGCCGCGCTGCTGCTCCCGGCCGTCCGCGGCGCGATCGCTGCCGACGACCCGCGCAGCGTCGCCACCCTCGATGCGATCCGCGACGAGCTGACCCAGGACGGCTACGTGTACCGGTTCCGCCATGACCAGCGCCCGCTCTACGAAGCCGAGGGCGCCTTCCTGCTGGCCGGGTTCGTCACGGCGCTGGCTACCCACCAGCAGGGCTGCGAGACGGAGGCCAGAGCGTGGTTCGAACGCAGCAGGGCGGCGTGCGGGCCGGCCGGCCTGTACTCCGAGGAGTACGACGTCAACCAGCGGCAGCTGCGGGGCAACCTGCCGCAGGCGTTCGTGCACGCGCTCATGCTCGAGGCCGCCTGCCGGCTCGCGCGCCCATGGCCTTCGGCCCTGTGAGTGGCGATGCGAGTCGTGACTCGTCGTGACTCGCATCGCCACTCACGAGGTGGTCGCCCGATCGCAGCATGCCGCGACGATAACGATGCTGTGACGACGGGGCAGAGATGTATGGGGGCGGCGGCTCCCGGGTAGCCGACGTCAGCACCCGTGGACATCGCAGTGAAGGAGACGGCATGCAGCAGGTATCCGACTACGTCCTGGCCCGGCTGCGGGAGTGGGGGATCCACCGGATCTTCGGCTATCCCGGTGACGGCATCAACGCCTTCCTCGGCTCGCTGGACCGCGCCGGCGGGGATCCCGAGTTCATCCAGGCCCGGCACGAGGAGATGGCCGCGTTCATGGCGAGCGCGCACGCCAAGTTCACCGGCGAGGTGGGCTGCTGCATGGGCACGTCCGGCGGTGGGGCGGTCCACCTGCTCAACGGGCTCTACGACGCGAAGATGGACCGCCAGCCGGTGCTGGCCATCGTGGGCCAGCAGAAGCGCGTGTCGCTCGGCGCCCGCTACCAGCAGGAGATCGACCTGACGTCGCTGTTCAAGGACGTGTCCGAGTTCGTGCAGGTGTGCATGGAGCCGGCGCAGGCCCGGATGCTGGTGGACCGCGCGATCAAGACCGCGCTGACGACCCGCGCGGTGGCGACGATCATCGTTCCGGAGGACGTCGGCGAGTCGGAAGCGCAGCCGTCCCCGCCGCGCGAGCACGGCTCCGTCTACACCAGCGTCGGCTGGAGCCGGCCCCGGATGCTGCCCGACGAGGACGAGCTGCGCCGTGCGGCCACCGTGCTCAACGAGGGCAACAAGGTCGCCATGCTGGTCGGCCAGGGTGCGGCCGGTGCCCGCGAGGAGGTGGTCGAGACCGCAGAACGGCTCGGTGCCGGCATCGCCAAGGCACTCGTCGGGCGAGCGGCGGTGCCCGACGACCTGCCGTTCGTCACCGGGCCGATCGGGCTGCTCGGCTCGAGCGCCAGCGACGACATGATGATGAACTGCGACACCCTGTTCGTGATCGGATCGAGCTTCCCCTACGCGGAGTGGCTGCCCGAGGAAGGGCAGGCGCGCGGTGTGCAGATCGACGTCGACGGCGCGATGATCGGCACGCGGTACCCGATGCAGGCCCACGTCGTCGCCGACGCGAAGGAAAGCCTGCAGGCACTGCTGCCGATGCTGGAGCACAAGTCCGACCGTTCCTGGCGGGAGCGGATCGAGTCCGACGTCCGGGAGTGGTGGGACATCCTGGAGCGCCGTGCCCACCAGGAGTTCGATGCCGTCAACCCGGAGTCCGTCGCATGGGAGCTGTCATCCCGGCTGCCCGATCGGTCCATCCTGACGTGTGACACCGGGTCGATGACCAACTGGTGGGCTCGCGGGGTGAAGCTGCGCGACGGGATGGACGCATCACTGGCGGGGACGCTGGCGACGATGGGACCCGGCACGCCGTACGCGATCGCCGCGAAGCTCGCCTACCCGGACCGTCCGGTGATCTCGTTCATCGGCGACGGCGCGTTCCAGATGAACGGCATGGCCGAGATGATCACGGTCAAGCGGTACCTGGACCGGCTGCGCGGCTCACCGCTGATCTTCTGCGTGTTCAACAACCAGGACCTCAACCAGGTCACCTGGGAACAGCGCGCGATGGCCGGGGATCCGAAGTACATGGGGTCGCAGTACATCCCGGACGTGCCCTACGCCGAGTTCGCCAGGCTGCTCGGGCTGGAAGGCATCTACTGCGACGACCAGAAGGGCGTGCCCGAAGCGTGGGAGGCGGCGCTGGCCGCGGACCGCCCGGTCGTCCTCGAGTTCAAGGTCGACAAGGAGGTCCCGCCCATCCCGCCGCACATCAAGACGATGCAGGCCAAGAAGGCCGCCACGGCGATCGCCAAGGGTGATCCCGAGGGCACCCGCGTCGTCGCGACGGGGATGCGGCAGAAGCTCGCCGAGTTCTACGAGAAGCTGCCCGGCCGCGGCTGAGCGCCGGGATGAATCTCGAGAGCCTCGGTTCAGCGCACCCGGTAGCGCTCCGCGTCGGCGTGCCGCAACGACAACCCGTGGCCGGGACGGGACAGATCCGGGCGCATCGCGCCGCCGTCGGGCTCGAGGGCGCCGTCGAAGAGCATCCGCTCGATCCGGTCGTGGTCGTGGAAGTACTCCAGGTGACGCAGGTTCGGCGTGGCCACCGCGACGTGCGCGGACAGGTTCGGCGCGCAGTGTCCCGAGATGTCGATGCTGTAACCGGCGGCCACGGCCGCGGCCCGCAGCCACTCGCCGTAGCCGCCGCATCGGGTCACGTCGATCTGCAGGCAGTCGACGGCCTGCGCCTCGAGCATGCCGGCGAAGTAGGGCAGGTGGTAGCCGTACTCGCCCGCCGTCACGTCGGGCGTGACCTGGCTGCGGACCTGGCGCAGCCCGGCGAGGTGATCGCTGGACACCGGCTCCTCGAACCAGGTCACGCCGTATTCGGCGACCGCGTGGCCGACCCGCACGGCCTGCGCGACGCCGTAGCCGCCGTTGGCGTCGACGTAGAGATCGACCGTGTCGCCGGCCACCTCCCGTGCCAGCGCCACCCGGTGCAGGTCCCGCTCAACCCGCGCGCCCCACGACTCGCCGATCTTGATCTTCGCGCGCGGGATGCGCTGCTCGTGGGTCCACCGCTGCAGCTGCGCCCGGGTCTGCTCGTCGTCGTAGCTGGTGAAGCCGCCGCTGCCGTAGACGGGAGTGGCCTCGTGGCAGCGGCCGAACAGCGAGGCCAGCGAGACGTCCAGCAGCCGGGCCTTGGCGTCGTGGAGCGCGGTCTCCACGGCCGACAGCGAGCACGCCACGAGGCCGGGCCGGCCCAGGTTGCGGATCTCGCGGTGCATCGCCGCAAACGAGCCGCCGACGTCGAGCGCGTCGCGCCCGGTCACGAGCGGGGCGAGCTTGCCCTCGATGAGCGGCACGCACGCCTGGTGGGCATACGTGTAGCCCAGACCGGTCACCCCGCCCGCCGCCACCTCGCAGACGACCAGGGTCGTGGAGTCCCAGGACAGCGTGCCGTCGGCCTCCGGCGCATCGGTGGGCAAGACGTAGGCAGCGGCCCGCACCGCGTGCACCTCCGGCTCCGTTCGGTATGGCACCGCGACCTCCTTCGGACGACGAAACAGCGTCGACGGCGCATACCCGGCGAGGGCTCGATCGAAGCCAGGGTCGAGGTCACGATCCGATCAAACGACGTTTCGCCCCGGCTGCGGCCGGGAAAGTGTTGTCGATTGCAACTTCTTGCCAGCCGGAAGGGTGCGAACTGGTGACCAGCGTGGATGTCGACCTGCTGCCGCCGCCTCCCCGCGGAGAGCCCGCTCTCGACGTCGCCGCGCTCGAACGTGATCTCGCCGCGCGGGTCGACGGCGAGGTGCGGTTCGACTCCGGCACGCGGGGGGCGTACGCGACCGACGCCTCGAACTACCGGCAGGTCCCGATCGGGGTGGTGCTGCCTCGGACGGTCGATGCCGGCGCGAGGGCGGTCGCGGTGTGCGCCGAGCACGGTGCTCCGGTCCTCTCCCGCGGCGGCGGGACGAGCCTGGGTGGCGAGGCCACCAACGTCGCGGTGGTCGTCGACTGGACCAAGTACTGCCACCGGCTGCTGTCGGTGGATCCCGAAAACAAGACGTGCGTGGTCGAGCCGGGGATCGTGCTCGACGATCTCAACTCGCAGCTCGCGCCCTACGGCCTGGAGTTCGGCCCCCGGCCGTCGACGCATAGCCATTGCGCGATCGGCGGCATGCTCGGCAACAACTCCTGCGGTGCGTCGGCGCAGCGGTCGGGCAAGACCGACGAGAACGTCGTGTCGCTGGAGATGCTGACCTACGACGGGCTGCGCTGCTGGGTGGGCCCGACCAGCGACCAGGACTACGAGGCGATCGCCGCCGCCGGCGGGCGCAAGGCAGAGGTCTACCGAGGCCTGCGCGACATCTCGCAACGTTGCGCCGACCTCGTCCGGGAGCGCTTCCCCGACATCCCGCGCCGCGTCTCGGGCTACAACCTCGATGCACTGCTGCCCGACAACTCGTTCGACGTCGCCCGGCTACTGGTCGGCAGCGAGGGCACGCTGGCGACCGTGCTGCGCGCCGAGCTCGAGCTCATGCCGGTGCTGGAGTATCGGGCGCTGCTCGTGCTCGGCTACGACGACATCACCGTCGCCGCCGACGCGGTGCCGACCCTGCTGGCTCAATCGGATCCGATCGTGCTGGAGGGGGTCGACGACCGGCTGGTGTATTTCGAGACCAGGGAGCATCTCAACGAAGAGGCACTCGCGATGCTGCCCGAGGGGGCGGGTTGGCTGCTGCTGCAGTTCGGCGCCGACACCAAGGAAGCCGCCGACGCGCAGGCGTACCGACTGCTCGACGCGCTGGGCAAGACCGTGCACGACCCCCGGGTGAGCTTTTCCGACGACGCGGCCACGGAGCAGCAGATCTGGAAGGCGCGGGAGGCCGGGCTCGGCGCCACCGCCCGGCCGCCGGACATGCCCGACACCTGGCCCGGCTGGGAGGACTCCGCGGTCTCGCCGGACCGGCTCGGTGACTACCTGCGGGACCTGTCGAAGCTCTTCGAGGAGTTCGGTCTCGACGACCCCTCGCTCTACGGGCACTTCGGGCACGGCTGCGTGCACGTGCGCATCCCGTTCGACCTGGTCACGGCCGACGGGGTCGCCGACTTCGGCCGTTTTCTCGAGCGCGCCGCGGACCTCGTCGCCTCCTACGACGGCTCGCTGTCCGGTGAGCACGGCGACGGGCAGGCGCGCGGCCCGCTGCTCGACCGGATGTTCGGTGCGGATGTCGTCCGATCCTTCGGTGAGGTCAAGGCGCTGTTCGACCCCGGCAACCGGATGAACCCCGGCAAGGTCGTCGCGCCCTACCGGGTGGACGAGAATCTGCGACTGGGCTCCGACTGGCAGCCCACGCCGCAGCGCTCCTGGTTCGGTTACCCCGATGACGGCGGCAGCTTCACCCGAGGGGTGATGCGCTGCGTCGGGATAGGCAACTGCCGCCGGTCCGAGGGCGGGGTGATGTGCCCGTCGTACATGGTGACCCGGGAGGAGGAGCACTCCACCCGGGGCCGGGCCCGGCTGCTGTTCGAGATGCTCCACCCCCACGAGGACTCACCGATCACCGACGGCTGGCGCTCCACCGCGGTGCGTGACGCACTCGACCTGTGCCTTGCCTGCAAGGGCTGCAAGTCCGACTGCCCCGTCAACGTCGATATGGCCACCTACAAGGCGGAGTTCCTCGCCCACCACTACGCCGGGCGGGTGCGGCCTGCCGCGCACTACGCGCTGGGCTGGATGCCGCTGTGGGCGCGGCTGGCGTCCTACGCGCCGCGGCTGGCCAACGCCGCGCTGCACGCGCCGGGCCTGGCGACGCTGGGCAAGAAGGTGGCCGGCGTCGCCGTCGAGCGCGACGCACCGCCGTTCGCGGAGGAGACGTTGCAGCAGTGGTGGCAGCGCCGCCGTGGCGGGCGGCCCCTTCCGGATCCCCGTGGGGGTCGGACCGTGGTCGTGTGGCCGGACAGCTTCACCAACAGCTATCACCCGCACGTCGGCCGCGCCGCGGTGGCGGTGTTGGAGGCGGCCGGCTTCGATGTGGTGATCCCCGACGCCGCGGTGTGCTGCGGGCTCACATGGGTGTCGACGGGCCAGCTCGGCATGGCGCAGCGGGTGTTCCGCCGGACGCTGCAGGTGTTGCGGCCCTGGCTGGTGGCGGGCACACCGATCATCGGGCTGGAGCCGTCCTGCACGGCGGTGTTCCGCGCCGACATGCCCGAGATGCTGCCCGACGACAAGGACGTCGAGCGGCTCGCGGGCCAGACCCACACGCTCGCGGAGTTCCTGGAGCGCCACGCGCCGGACGGGTGGCAGCCGCCGCAGCTGCACCGCCGGGCGCTGGTGCAGCAGCACTGCCACCAGCACGCGATCATGGGATTCGACGCGGACACCGAGCTCATGCGCCGGGCGGGGATCGACGCGCAGGTCCCCGACTCCGGGTGCTGCGGCCTCGCCGGCAACTTCGGCTTCGAGAACGGTCACTACGACGTGTCGATGGCCTGCGCGGAGCGGGTGCTGCTCCCGGCGGTGCGCGACGCGTCGCCGCAGACGCTGGTGCTCGCCGACGGGTTCAGCTGCCGTACTCAGATCGAGCAGGGCGGCACCGGACGGACCGCGCTGCACCTGGCAGAGGCGTTGCACCTCGGCCTGGTCGGGGACAGCGGTGGCCCCTACCCGGAGCGTGCGGCGCAACGACCCGCGGCGTCCGTGCCGCGGCGAGCCGTCGCCGCGGCCGGTGTGGTCGCGACGGGCGCCCTCGTCGCCGGGCTGGCCGCGCTGGCCCGCGTCCGGCGGCGACGTGTCAGGCGTGGTCGCGCACCTGCTCCGCGCCCCGCTGGCGGGCGCAATGCGCGCAACAGAAGAAGCGCCCGTCGGCCTGCACCCCGTGCCCGAGGATCCGGCACCCGCAGTGCTCGCACACCGGTGCCATCTTGCTGATGGCGCACTCGAAGCTGTCGAACACGTGCACCGTCCCCTGCGCGCGCACCTCGAACGCCATCTCGTAGTCGTTTCCGCATACCTCGCACTGCGCCATCGGTCTCCTCCTCACGGCGCGTTCGGACGGTCAACCACCGAACACCCACGTCTACCACGCCCCGGCGCGCTGAGCGACTCGCGAGCGGGACAGGTGCGCGGGTACCACCGCGGGCAGGTGCGCCGTCGACCCGCTAGAGATCGCCGAGGCATTCGCCGCTGGGCTCGCCGGCGGATTCGAGACAGAGGCGCAGGGCCACGACGGTGCCGTCGTGGCCGGAGGCGACCCGGACGTCCTGGGCGAGGTGGCGCATCAGTGGCAGCCCGCGGCCGCGGAAGCGGTCACCGGTGGGAGCCCGCCAGCTGCCCTCGTCGGACACGGTGATCAGGATGTGGCCGTCGGTGCGGCGTGCTTCGAGCCGTAGCGGCCCGGGCCCGTCGGTGTGGTCGACGTAGGCGTGTTCGGCCGCGTTGGCCAGCGCTTCGTAGACGACGAGGAGCAGGTCGTCGACGACGCTGCTCGGCACATCGAGGATCAGCCAGTCGTGGCACTGCTGGCGCAGTCGGGCAGCGCTGCGCGCCGTGGCGATCTCCTCCACCCGTAGGGGTGGTCGCGCGTCGCCTGGCGGCCGCCCGGTGCCGCGGTTGTCGTCCATCGGGAGTAGGCATACCCGCCGGGCGGCTCAGTTGCACGTCCAGCGGCGGCATTGTCAGTCCGGTCCCGGCGGGCGATGAGAACGGATGGCGGTCACGGCCGCAGCGGTGCTGGGGTAACAGACCGGCAGCTCGTCCGGCCACAGCTCGTCCCAGATGCGACCGAGTCGGGGTGGGACGGCGCTGAGCGCGTACTCGATCCCGCCCTGGGCGGCGGTGACGCCGGCGTGCACCAGCAGGCTCATACCGCGAGCCGAACAGAACCGCAGCCTCGCGAGGTCGACGACCAGGTGGGCAGGTTGCCGGTCGAGGTGGTAGTCCACGGCTGCTCGCAGCACCGGGATGGTGAGCAGGTCGACCTCACCGCCGACCCGCAGCACGGTGAGCTCGCCCACCGGCGAGGACAGCGACTCCGTGGTGCACGAGCACGGGGCGAACTCTGCTGCACGATCGGGATCGTGCGGGGGCCCCTCGTGTGCGGCACCCACTGGCTGCAGCACGGACATGGACTAACCCCCTTCCACGACAGCATGGACAACGTCGCCGGGGGCTGGGGCAACGCGAGCAACGATACCGACCGGTCTCAGGGCGGTCAATCTCGGTCATTCGGCCGGCCCGGCGGGAGAGCCGCCCTGCGGGAGACCCGAGGTCAGCGCTCGTCGACCGGTGCGGGCTGTGCTGCGAGTGCGGCGAGGAGGACGTCGCCGGGGGCGAGTTCGCCCTCGACGATCAGACGGGCCAGTTGGCTGAGCCGCTGGTTGCGGTTGCGGGCGTGGTTGCGCAGCCGGCCGAAGGCCGCATCCATGCTCAACTCCCCGCGTTCGGCGAGCACACCCTTCGCCTGCTCGATGATCACGCGACTGTTCAGCGCGGTCTGTAGCTGCTCGCTGAGCACCTCACTGCGACGGATGGCGCGTTCCTGCAGGATGCCGATCGTGGCCACGTCGGCCAGCGCCTGGCCCAGCGCCAGATCGGCGTCGGCCAGCGCACCCGGTTGGCGGCCGAACAGGTTCAACGCGCCGACTGCCTGGCCCCGCAGCCGCAGCGGTAACGCGTGCACCGAGCGGTACGCGCCGGCGTCCAGCGCGGCCACGAAATCGGGCCACCGCCCGGCCGCGTCGGTCAGATCGGGCACGCTGACCGGCGCAGCGGTGTGGACGCAGTCCAGGCACGGGCCTTGCTCGGCTTGCAGCTGCAGCAGCTCGACCATCTCGGACTCCTCGTTCGAGGAGGCCAGCACCCGTAGCGTGCCCTGCTGGTCGGCCAGCAGGATCCCGGCAGCATCGGCGGCCAGCAGGGTCACGCTGTAGCTCGCCAGCCTGTCGAGCAGGTCGATGATGTCGTAGTCGTCGACGAGCGTGTCGGCCAGCCCGACGAAGGCCTCGATCAGCGACTGCTCGCGGCTGTTCCCTGGTTGGGTCATTCCGATCCCTCCCTCAGGGCCCCACCGAGGGGTCAGGCCATCTCGTCGCTGAACCGCAACCGCCGGGCGACCACGTCGCGGGCGACGTCGCCCAGCAGCCGATCCTGGGAGAAAGCATAGGCGCGCAGCCGCGCAAAAGCCTCCTCCGCGTCGACCCCGAGTTGGGCGATGACCATGCCGGTGGCCTGGTGCACCTCGGCGTGGCTGGCCCACGACTGGTCCCACCATTGCCCGTCACCCGGGTCCGTGCGCAACCCCAGCAGCATCCCCGCTGCCGTATCCGCGGCACGCATCGCATCCCGCAGGCCCGCCGCTGCCAGCGTACCTGGTGTGGTGCGATAGAGGTCGAGCACCCCGAGGTTGATCGTGCCCAGCTGCAACGGCAACGCGAACAGCGCGCGGACAGCGGTCTGCTCGGCCACGGCGGCGGCGAACACCGGCCACCGGCCCTCCCTGCTCGCTTCCCACACATCTGGCACGAGCACCGGACGCCCCGTCGTCGCGGCCTCGACACACGCCCCCTCGCCGAGGGTGAACTGCAACTCCTCCACCCGCGCCGCCGTCGCATCGGTCGCGCACAGCGTCTCGCGCGACGGGCTCTCGGTCAGCAGCGAGATCGCCGCACCGTCGACGTCGAGCCCGTCGACGCACGCCCGGCAGATCTGCCCGGCCAGCCCGGCACCGCCGGCGCCGTCCCGGGTGATCGCCAGCAGCCGCTGCGCCACCGCGCCCGCCTCAGCCATCGGGG
Organism: Pseudonocardiaceae bacterium; assembly: GCA_009379815.1. Lineage (GTDB taxonomy): Bacteria > Actinomycetota > Actinomycetes > Mycobacteriales > Pseudonocardiaceae > WHSY01. The sequence goes on along the minus strand of WHSY01000041.1, from coordinate 3,901 downwards.
CCGTCCCGGCCGCGCAGCAGGGCAACTACCCGCTTCACACCGTGTGTCGTCACCCGCCTGCTCCTCACCAAGGCCTACCGACCTCAGGCGCGACGGGGTCTTGATCTACGCCCACGGACTACCTACCGCAACTGTAGACCGTACGCCCCGCGGCGACGAGGCGCTGCGTGGGTAACGGCGGTGGTCAGCGGCCCCGGCAGTACCGCGACGGCGAGGACACCTCAGCCGTCACCGCTGTCCGGTGACCAGCGGCACGAACCCCACATCTTCGAGGCTCTCCGATCGACCGTCGCGGTATCTCACCAGGTCACCGACACCGGCGTGGCCCACGGGGCAGACGAGCGTCCCCGCGGGCGCGAGTTGCTCGATCAGCGCGCCCGGGAGCTCGTCGGTAGCCATTGCGGCGACCAGGATCCCGTCGTAGGGCGCAGCATCGCGTCCCGCGACGGTGCCGTCCCCGTCACGAACCTCTACATTGGAGCAGCCGAGGCTCGACAACGCATCGCGGGCGCGAGCCGCGAGCTCCGGCTCCCGTTCGATCGTGATCACGGAGCGGCAACACCGCGACAGCACGGCGGCACCGTAGCCGGAGCCTGTCCCGACCTCCAGGACGGTCGAGTCCGCCGAGACCTGCAGTGCACTCGTGCTGAACGCCACGATCCACGGTGTGGAGATCGTCTGCCCCCGGCCGATGTCCAACGGGGTGTCGGCGTAGGCGTGGGACTCGAGCTCCGGTGACAGGAAATGCTCACGGGGGATCTCTGCCATCGCCTCGAGTACCCGCTCGTCGGTGATGCCGTCGGCACGCAGTTGCCGCACCATCTCGTCGCGAGCCTGCGCCGTGGTCTGCATGGATCCTCCAAGGGTGGAGGCTGGCTGCCGGGTAACGGATACCCGGACGCGCCGATACGTCAAACCTCCCGGCCTGGAGCGCGGCGCAGCGCTTCACTGCCCCGCCCTGCCCTGCCCTGCCCTGCCCTGCCCTGCCCTGCCCTGCCCTGCCCTGCCCTGCACCGCACCGCACCGGGCGCGGGCCCGTGCGCCGCGGTGTTGTCCACAAGTCAGCGGACCGTGTACCGCGGAGTTGTCCACAGATCCAGGAATCCACGCGAACGCGGTGCCCGGAGTGTCGACACTGGACTCGTGGAACCCGAGCCGCCCGCCCTGCACCTACGGCCCCGGATGCGCGACGCCGGCTACTCCGACAAGGAGATCCGGCGCATGCTCCGGACCGGCAGCCTCACCGTGGTACGCCGCGGCGCCTACGCCGTCGGTACGCCACCGGATGGTGCCGCGGCGCGGCACGAGCTGCGGTTGCGTGCGGATCTCGAGCACCTCACCGACGACGCGGTGGGCAGCCACGTCTCAGCGGCGGTACTGCACGGTCTGCCGACCTGGGGCATCTCGCTCGAGCGCGTGCACGTCTCGCGCGATCGTGGTCGCTCCGGCGGGCGCGTGGGCCGTCGCGTCCACGTGCACGCCGCCCCGTTGGACGCCGACGAGGTCGTTGCCGTCGGTGGGATCGCGGTGACGTCGGTGGCGCGCACCGTCGTCGACCTGGCGCGGTCGGTCCCGTTCGAGCAGGCGGTCGTCGTCGCTGACGCCGCGCTCGCCGGGGGACTCGTCGATCGGGCCACGCTGGACGGTGCGGTACGGCGGGCGGCGCGGTGGCGGGGCAGTCCGGCGGCGCATCGGGTGGTCGCGTTCGCCGACGGCCGCAGCGAGAGCGTCGGCGAGTCGCGCAGCCGCGTGGCTGTCCGCCGCGCCGGCCTGCCGGACCCGGTGCCGCAGTGGGAGGTGCGTGCGGCTGGTGGCCGCCTTGTCGGCCGGGTGGACTTCGGGTGGCCCGGCCTCGCGACCGTCGGCGAGTTCGATGGGCGCGTCAAGTACGGCCGGCTGCTGCGGCCGGGCGAGCAGCCGGGCGACGCGGTGTTCGCCGAGAAGCTTCGCGAGGACGAGTTGCGCAGCCTGGAGCTGGGCGTCGTGCGCTGGACCTGGGCCGACCTGGGCCGCTTCGGGCCGGTGGCCGACCGGCTGTGGCGGACGCTCCGGACGGCCTGAATGACGACCGCGCACACCTTGTGGCCACCGCGCACACGTTGTGACATGTGCGCGGTGGCCACAAGGTGTGCGCGGTGGCTAGGAGCTGCGAGCGTCTGCCCGGCTCAGTGGCCCGGGTCGAAACGCAGCAGCGCACCTACGCCGTCGGGTAGTGCCGTACCGCTGGGAACCTCGAGCAACTGACCACCGAGCGCGGCGCAGGCGCGCAGCAGCGCAGGCTCGGCGCCGTCCTGCTGCGGCTCGGTGACCTCGAGCTGGTGCAGCGTGGCTGCGTCGAGCGCGAGCTGCTCGGGTTCGGGCCCGATCCACACCTGCCCGATGACCGGCGCATCGTGCTCGACGAGCAGGGTCTCGACCGCTCCGGTACTCGCTGCGTGCACCGTGGCAGCCAGGCCCTCCACCGAGTTGCGCTCGGGCAACCCACTGTGGAAGCGCTCCACCGTCGCGCCCGCGCGCTCGGCCTCGATCCGGCCCGCGATCTCGTAGAGCTCCGAGGTGAGCTGCTCGTCGATCATGCCGGAGCGGCCTCCGCCGCTGCCGGTCTCGACGGTGAAGTCGGCCCACTGGTCGGGGAACTCGTGACGAAGCGCCTGACGGCCTTGCACCTCACCGGCGAGGACGAGTGCTTCCGGGCGGAAGCGGCTGACGGCCTCCCGGAGGTGCGCGACGACATCGTCGGCGTTGCGGTACGAGGCCTCCTCCGCGCGGGTGTGGGTGACCCCCCCGCCGCGAGGCTTGTGGGGTGAGTGCAACGAGCCGCCCTCCACCTGCTCGCTGGCGAGCTCGCGAGTCCCGGTGTGGGCGGCAACCGTCAGCTGGTGCACGGTGGCGCCCTCCTGGTCGGCGAGGACGAGTAGCTGCCGCGTGGCTCGCGACCGGGCTCGGGCATAGTCCTCGAGGCGGGGCAGTGGTGCCCAGGACGCCCAGTCCCCGGCTCCGAGTGCGGCGTCCACGGGCGCGGCGAAGAGCACTCCATCGGACACGGCGACGACGACATGCCCGCTGCCTTGCTGCCAGCCTTCCCGTCCGTGCTCGGGTACTTCTCGCAGTGCGGCGAGCGTGTCCTCGTCCGCCCCCTGCGACTTGAGCTGATCGAGCAGATCGCGCCACCGCAGGTCGACCTGCGCCGCCGCGTCCTCGCTGGGCGAGCGTGCTTCCAGATACACGGTCGCCACCGGCCCGGGATGGGTCAGCGCGTCACGCAGCGTCCCGAGGTCCATCGGGCACTTCCCTTCTGTCTTACTGTCGATGCTCCGGCTGCACAGCACGATCTGGAAGCCGCCTAGAGCGCCCGCCTCGTTCCCGGCGGCGGCCGCTCGGGACCCGGCAATACCCGCCGGGCCGGCTGGTGAAACATCACCGGCTGACCGGTGCGGTCCACCCGTCGTCGGTCGCCGTCCAGCTGGCGGTGACGGTCCAGCCTGCGTCGGACAGGTGCCGCTCCGCGTCCCCGGCGGTGCCCACATCGGTCGGGAGTTCGAGCTCGACCGTGGGTACTCCCCGGTCGTCGAGGATGGTCACCTCGGCCGGCTGCTGCGATCGGGTGGGGCGGAAGTGTGCTGTGTGGTCTGGACGGTCCATGGGTGGATCCTCTCTCGCGGTTCGGCCCGGTGCAGCGTTGCCGCGGCGGGCAACCGTGGGTGGCGGGTGCGGTGGTCAGCGCACGGGGGTGAAGTCGCGGCTGGCGACCCATTCCGGGCGCGGTGACGGGGCGGCGAAGGGCCGGCCGGGGATGTTGTCGACGCTGTTGAAGACGATGAAGATGTTCGACCGCGGGAACGGGGTGATGTTGTTGCCCGACCCGTGGATCATGTTGCAGTCGAACATCAGCGCCGACCCG
>WHSY01000419.1 GCA_009379815.1 Pseudonocardiaceae bacterium | reverse complement strand
CGGAGATGCCTGGTAGTCGGCGACCACGAGCGCGCCCTCCGGTGCCCCGGCGCGTGCCCACGCGACGGCATCGGCTCCGGTGGCCAGCAGCGCGGGATAGCTGCGGATCGGCCGCCCCGGCAAATCGCTGGCCAGCGCCCGCTCCGACAGGTCGTCCGGCTCTGCGGCTATGTCCACGTCGCTTCGCCGCCCAGCTCGACGGTGATCCGGTTGAAGGTGTCCTTCAACCGCATCCACTGCGGAACAGGGAACGATGCCATGGCGGACGACACCTCGCCACGGAACCGCTCGGCCGCGTCGGCGTCTCGCTCGCCGAGCACGGCGACGGTACTGCGGATGATCGCGGCCATCGCAGCGGGAGGCAGCTCGAGCAGGACACCCAGCCAGGTCTCGGCCACGTCGGTCGCCGCGGCCGAGCGGGCGAGCTGACCGTCGACCCAGCTCGTGGCGTGCGCCCGGCATTCCTGCTCGTCCGCGTCCACCGTTCGTGCGGCTTCCTCGCGGACGTAGGACGCCCACCGATCGGTCGGCTCGTCGTCGAGCACCACGAACAGGTCCTGCTGGCCGGTGCCGAGGCGCCGCAGGACGCTACGTGCCTGGACGACCACCCCGTCCGGGGACCGAAAAACGCCGAGGGCCTGCCGAGCAGCCAG
>WHSY01000418.1 GCA_009379815.1 Pseudonocardiaceae bacterium | reverse complement strand
GGTGGCTGCCCGCTCACCTGCGGTGGCGGCCTCTGTGGGGGTGCGGGTCAACGATGCTGCCCGCGCAGCGTCCGCGGCCGCGGAGGTGACCTCCTGCCGGGCCTCCCCCATCCTGGCCGCACCGGCGACCATCAACACCAGGGCGACCAGCACGGGTGCGGCGATCACGAGCTCGACCGCCATCGATCCCCGCTCATCCGGTCGCCTCACTCCGGTGCCTCCTCGGGGACGTAGCGTTCCACCGGCCCGGTCGAAGTCTTGGAGACGGTGAGGTTCACGAAGGGGATCACCGCGACCGTCGCCCCGCTCACCGTGACCGAGGCGGTCTCACCGTTACGCGAGGCCGACACCGTCACGTCAGTGAGAGTGTCGGCGGCAAGCTGGTCGATGTAGGTTTGTGCCGCATCCCGTCCGCCGGCGGCGGTGCCGTCGAGTCGACGCGCGACCGCAGCGCCCTCGTCAGCGGCGTCCTCGGCCGCCGACTCCGCATACGAGCGCACCGTCAGCTGCAGGCCGGTCAGGAACAACCCGACCACCACCGGTATCACCAGCACGAACTCCACCGCGCTCGCACCCCGGTCGTCACGCCGCCTACTGGGCATCATCGTTCGCCTTCGCCAAACTGGTTATCCGCCTGGGAGATCGCCGGTCTTGTCG
>WHSY01000417.1:234-657 GCA_009379815.1 Pseudonocardiaceae bacterium | reverse complement strand
GATCATCGCCGCTCAGCGCACCGAGAAGCGTCGTCTTTCGACCGAGAAGAACTGGCCCGCTCGGCACCCCGCGCTGCTGGCCGGAGCGGTGGTGATGGTGCTCGGGCTGGTCATCGGCGGCGTCTCGAACTCGGCGACGAGCGGTCCCACCACCAACGTGGCGGTCCCGTCCGGGTCCGGGGCCGACCCAGCGCCTGCCCCCGTCGGGCCGGACACCGAGCCTGTCGAGCAAGCCGAGCCCGAGCCCGCCGGGCCGGTGGTGGTGCTCGACGCCAGCCACAGCGGTGCGGAGTCCACCGAGGACTTCGACGTCACCGGCCGGTACGAGGTGGACTACAGCTACGACTGCCAGAGCGACTTCGACCGGAACTTCGCGCTGCAGATGAGCGACAGCAGCGGCTTCCCGGTCGAGTTGCTGGCCAA
>WHSY01000417.1:0-224 GCA_009379815.1 Pseudonocardiaceae bacterium | reverse complement strand
TAGCGATTCGCTGTCGAAGCGCGCCCCGGCGTTCGGCAGCGGCCCGTTCTACGTCGAGTCCATGCTTAACGGCTGCGACTGGACCGTCAAGGTCACGGACCTGCCGGACTGACCCTGCACAACAAAGAAGCGCCCCGCCCACCGTGATGGTGAGCGGGGCGCTTCGCTGTCCCGGGTGAGGAGGACCGGGACGTCAGGGAGCGGACGAGCGGGTCTGCTCGAGG
>WHSY01000416.1 GCA_009379815.1 Pseudonocardiaceae bacterium | reverse complement strand
TTGCTGTTGCCATCCTGGCTGTATCCGCGCATGCGGTAGTCGTTCACATGGCGAATCCCAACCGGACACCCGCCGCGAGGCTCGGCCGAGTAGCGGCCCTGTGACCAGCGGAGTCTCAGATACCCCGTACGCAAAGATTCTCAGTGAGCGGGGGCTATTCGTACGCTCAACCGAGTGTCGACTCGAGGACGTCAGCCCGACAGATCAACGCGGACACCTCCAGCCGGCTCGCTCGTCGTTCGGCCCGTGCGCGCGGTAGCGGTCTCCCGCAACGTCGTCGCCACTCCCCTGTCCTGCGACAACGCGACGTCTCTCGCCAACCGTGTCGCACATCTGTCAGGGAACGCTCGGCCGAAGCGTCCTCAAGAAGCTGAAACAGGAGGAGAGACACGCCCGGCCGGTTCGCTCGCACCGCCGATGACCCACCTTCACCCGCGCACGGATCCGAACGAGTGAGGTGGGGGACGGCTCGGCTAGATGATCACCCGAAATGTTTCAGCTCGGTACCCGGGTGGGCCTGGTGATCTCTGCACAGTCGGGGACGTTCTGCGGCCTGTCCGGCCAGTTCGGCCGCCCTTCAGGAGGGGGTGGCCGGACTGGAGACTCCCTCGTGCGCCGTCGACTCCCCTGACGCCGAGCTCTCTCGGCCCTAGAGAT
>WHSY01000415.1 GCA_009379815.1 Pseudonocardiaceae bacterium | reverse complement strand
GGTCGCCCCGCTGGCCGGGTGGACCGACGCGGACGTGGACGCCTACATCGCCGAGCACGGCCTGGTGGTCAACCCGCTGGTGTACGCCGGCTACCCGTCCATCGGCTGCGCTCCGTGCACCAGGGCGGTGGCCCCCGGCGAGGACCCGAGGGCGGGCCGCTGGGCCGGCACGGGCAAGACCGAATGCGGGATCAACACGTGACCGGGGTGACCGTGTGGCTCACCGGGCTGTCCGGCGCCGGCAAGACGACCATCGCCGACCACGTCGCCGATCGGCTGCGCGGGGCGGGGCGCGAGGTCGAGGTGCTCGACGGTGACGAGCTGCGGCGCAACCTGTCGGCCGGGTTGGGCTTCGCCAAGCAGGACCGGGATACCCACGTGCGCCGGGTCGGCTACGGGCTACCTGGAGATCCACATCGCCACGCCGCTCGAGGAATGCGCCCGGCGGGACGTGAAGGGGCTGTATGCCAAGGCGGCCACCGGCGAGCTCATCGGCATGACCGGGGTCGACGACCCGTACGAAGAACCTGACAAACCCGACCTTCGGCTGGACACTACCGGGCTGGACGTGCCGGCAGCGGCGCAGCGCGTCGTAGACCTGTTGACAGAGAGGGGTGTGATGTGACGGCGGCGCTGACAGTACCGTCCAATGTAGAGTCC
>WHSY01000414.1 GCA_009379815.1 Pseudonocardiaceae bacterium | reverse complement strand
GGTTCCTGGTCCTCATCTTCTTCGGAGGCCGCCCCCGCGCCTATCCTGACTTCGCCGGACAGGGAACAATTTCGGCGCTGGGCATACATATGGTGCCCAAGCACCTCGTGACCATCGCAGTATCCGTGGTCATTCTTGTTGCGGTCGGCCTCTTCTTACAGCGCACCCTGGCTGGCACGGCCCTACGCGCGGTACGAGACAACCCCGCCCTCTCCGAGTCGTCGGGGATCGCCGTCGACCGGGTGCGGGTGCTCACCTGGGTGGTGGGCGGCACGCTCGCCGCGACTGGCGGCATCTTCTTCGGTCTGACCGAGTCCGTGGAGTGGGACATGGGTTTCCGGCTCCTGCTGTTGATGTTCGCCGCGGTGGTACTGGGTGGAATCGGCACCGCCTACGGGGCCATGCTGGGTGGTTTCGTCGTCGGCATCACGGTCGAGATGAGCACGCTCGTCGTCCCCAGCGAGCTGAAAGCGGCGGTCGGCCTCGCGCTGCTCATCGTCATGCTCATCGTCAGGCCACAGGGGCTGCTGGGCGTCAAGGAGAGGATCGGCTGATGGATTGGGGAGAGTCGTTCGTCAACGCCATCCTGGCTGGTACTGGACCGGTGGCGATCGCCTACGCCATCTCGGCGCTCGGGCTCAACCTGCAGTTCGGCTACAC
>WHSY01000413.1 GCA_009379815.1 Pseudonocardiaceae bacterium | reverse complement strand
GGTGTGACGGGTAGTCGGGTGGGCTGGTGCTTGGCCTTGACCAGCTCAAGGAGCCGGTCGTTGAGGGCGAGGATGTCTCGGCGGATCTGGGCGGGGTTGAGCTGGCGGTACTGTCGTGTCAGCGCGGTCTTGGTCTTCTTCGCGATGCGGGGATCGGCCAGGAGCCGCTGGTAGGGAGTCTTCGCGGTGTCGTATTTCTTGGTGACTTTCGCTCCGGCGCGGGTCTTGGAGATCAGTTTTTGTTGTGGTGAGAAGAAATTGATCTGTAGCCGCAGCAGCGCGTAGAGCTGGTTGAGCAGCTCGAGTTCGGCGGCGGTGTCGTAGCGGTGGTATCCGACGGCCTGGCGGACCACCGACCAGTTCTTCTGCTCCACGTGGCAGCCGTCGTTCTTGTTGCCTGGACGGGAACGTGTGAAGGTGATCTCGCGCCCGGTGCAGTAGCGCAGTAGGTGATCGTTGATGAACTCCGAACCATTATCGGAGTAAATCCCGAGAATGGGAAATGGGAACGCTTCGGTGATGTCTTCCAGCGCGGCGAACACCCACTTCTGCGCCTTGTTTTTGACTGCGGCTTCCTCGGTCCACCCCAGCGCGATATCGGTCACGGGAGCTTATTCATAAGTGGTGAAGAAGTATAGGCCGATGACGGCTTTCAGCATG
>WHSY01000412.1 GCA_009379815.1 Pseudonocardiaceae bacterium | reverse complement strand
CCGTCGTGCGACGACAGCGCCGACGCGCGGCCCGCGCACCTGGTTACACCACCGGATGGCTCCTCGTTCGTCGCGCTGTCCGGCGCCGAGGTCTATCAGCGCGAGGACGGCTACACCGTCGAGCCGATTGTCGGCATCTGCCGCACCAACGGTTTTCAGATCACCAACCGCAACGGAGGGACCATCACCATGACCGCACCCACCAATGGGCAGCCCGCCGGCAACGGCCAGCCTGCCGGTACCGGCGAGGGCTACACCGACACCGTGGCCACGCTGCAAACACTCGCGCGGCAGCTTGCCACCGCGCACGAGACCTCGCAGCACCTCGGTGAGCAGCTCACCGCCGACGAGCTCGACGCCGACACCATCACCCGCATCGGCGAGCTGCTCGACGCGCTGGATGCGGCGGCGCCGCTGGCCGACGCGACCAGCAAGCACGTCGAGGCGCGTCACGGCGGGCTGGCTGAGGCCGTCGCCGAGGCCGGCGGATCGACGAATGTGGCCCGCAAGGGCTGGTACGACGACCACTGACCGAGGACCTGGCGAAGGCCATCAGCCACAGCCCAGGGCAGCTCGGTCTGTGGCTGGTGGGGTCCGCCAGGGCCAGGACCCGACCCGCCCGAGGAAGGAAACCGTGATGGCCGCGCAGCCGCACATCGAG
>WHSY01000411.1 GCA_009379815.1 Pseudonocardiaceae bacterium | reverse complement strand
CATCCCGCTGGCGAGTTTGGCGCCAGCGACGCCACCGCGCCGGCAGAGCTCGAGCAGGAGGGCACGGGCGACGTCGGCTACGCGATCGACCTCGCCCGGTGCTGCCTGGATGCTGGCGCCTACATGATCATGATCGAGTCCGAGCGCATCACCGAGGAGGTCGAGACCTGGCGCACCGACGTGGTGGCCACGATCGCGCGCGAGCTGGGCCTGGAGAAGGCCATGTTCGAGGCCGCCCAACCCGAGGTGTTCGGCTGGTACGTGAAGAACTACGGACCCGACGTCAACCCGTTCGTCGACCATTCGCAGATCGTTCAGCTCGAGTGCCTGCGACGAGGGATCTGGGGCACCAAGAGCCTCTCGGGACGCGTGCTGACCTATCCGGGGGAGTGAGCGGCGATCGCGATCGACGCGCGCGCCAAGCGGATCTACGACGAGGCCGGTCCGGATGACGGCTACCGGGTGCTGGTCGACCACGTGTGGCCGCGCGGGGTCTCCCGTGACCGCGCGAAACTCGACGAGTGGGCGCGCGAGCTGGCGCCCAGCGACGAGCTGCGCAGGTGGTTCGACCACGACCCGGCCCGATTCGCGGAGTTTCGCGCCCGCTACCGTCGCGAGCTCGCCACCCGATCCGCGCGCCTCGACGAGCTGCGCCGCATAGCC
>WHSY01000410.1 GCA_009379815.1 Pseudonocardiaceae bacterium | reverse complement strand
GGTACTCGCCCTTCATGTGGACGCCGTCGAAGGCGTCGGGGGCCGTGCCGATGCACACGGCGTCGATGTCGTCGAGGGTCAGCTCCGCCGACTCGAGGGCGATGCGGGCCGCCTCCCACGCCAGCTCCTTGCCGGTCTCGAGCGACCGCCGGACGAACCTGGTCATGCCGGCGCCGACGACGGCCACCCGGCTCACGGCCGGCCCCTCACGCGAGGGCCTCGTCGACCGAGAGGACCGCCACGGCCCCCGTCGTCGTGGGCACGCCCCGCCACGACTGCGCCAGCCCCACCCGCACGCCGTCGAGCTGCCGGGCGCCGGCCTCGCCGCGCAGCTGGGTGACGACCTCCATCGCCTTGGCAAGGCCGTTCGCCTCGAACAGGTTGCCGATCCCCAGGCAGCCGCCGGACGTGTTGACCGGCAGCTCGCCGTCCGGCCCGGTGCGCCCAGGGCCTCGAGGTGCATGAGTTCCTTGTAGGAGAAGGAGTCGTCGACCTCGGCGAAGTCGATCTCCGCCGACGGCGTGGAGATCCCCGCCTGTGCGTAGGCGCGCCGTGCCGCCTGCTCCGCGTAGACGGCGGCCCCCCACGTGCGTGTGCCGAGCGAGGGCGCCTCGGTGGACCAGCCCACGCCGTCGACCCACACGGGGACGTCGGTCAGCGCGG
>WHSY01000040.1 GCA_009379815.1 Pseudonocardiaceae bacterium | reverse complement strand
CAACCCCGACGTGCTGGCCGAGCTGGCGGCGCAGCGGCCTGCGGGCCAGCTGGTGGTCGGCTTCGCGGCCGAGACCGGTGACTCGCAGGCAGGCGTGCTCGAGCACGGGCGGGCCAAGCTGGCCCGCAAGGGGTGCGACCTGCTGGTCGTCAACACCGTCGGTGACGGTCGGGCATTCGAGGTCCCCGACAACAGCGGCTGGTTGCTGGCCGCCGACGGCTCGGAGACCGTGCTGCCCGAGGGCCCGAAAATGCTGCTCGCGACGCAGGTCTGGGACGCCGTGACGCTGCGGCTGCGCCGCACGTGAGCGCCTTCCGGTGGCCTGATCCCCATTCCCCACTCACGAGGGGTTCGCCGCAGCAACGCCATGATCAACGACGCTGCCGGCGGGTGAGCCGGCAGGTCCCCGACGGACCGCCGGTCGCGGTGCTCGCTGACGGTCCGGTCTGGTAGACCCGTGCGGTGAGCAGCGCCGGTACCCGGTCCCGCCGCGGGCAGCGTGTCGCCGCGGCCACCCGGCCCGTCGCCCGGGTGTGGGTCGACGTCGCGCTCGCGCACCTGGACCGCCCGTTCGACTATCAGGTGCCTGCCGATCTCGATGGCGAGGTGGTCGCCGGGTGCCGGGTGCGGGTGCGCTTCGCGGGCCGGCTGGTCGACGGGTTCGTCGACGAGCGGGTGGCCACCTCGGAGCATCCCGGTCGGCTCGGATGGATCGAGCGGGCCGTCTCGGCGGAACCGGCTCTCTCGTCCCAGGTCTCGATACTGGCCAGGGCGGTCGCCGATCGCTGCGCCGGGACGATGAGCGACGTGCTGCGGCTGGCCGTTCCGCCCCGGCACGCCCGGGTCGAGGCCGAGCCTGCCCGCGCCGCCTCGGCGCGCCCGGACCGGCCCGAGGCGACCGGATGGCAGCGCTACCCCCGCGGGGAGGCGTTCCTGGGCGCGCTGCACGACGGCCGTGCGGCGCATGCCTGCTGGCAGGCGTTGCCGGGCGAGGACTGGCCCACGAGGCTGGCCGAGGCCGCGGTGACGGCGGCGGCCTCGGGTCGCGGTGCGCTGCTCGTGGTGCCCGACTACCGCGACTGCGCCAGGGTGCGCGCCGCGTGCGCGGCGCTGGCTGGCGACGACGCCGTGGTGACGCTGGCCGCGGATCTCGGACCTGCCGAGCGTTACCGCCGATGGCTCGCGGTGCGGCGCGGTGCGGTGCGCATCGTCGTCGGCACCCGGGCCGCCGCGTTCGCCCCGGTCGCCGGCCTCGGCCTCGCGGTGCTGTGGGACGACGGTGACGACCTGCACGCCGAGCCCCGTGCGCCTTACCCGCACGCCCGGCTCGTGCTCGGCCAGCGAGGTGCCAGCGAGGGCGCCGCGCTGCTCATGGCGGGGTTCGCCCGCAGCGCCGAGACCCAGCTGTCGGTGGAGTCGGGCTGGACCCACGAGATCACCGCGAACCGCGAGGCGGTCCGCGCCGCAGCGCCGCGGGTGACCGCGATCGGGGAGGACGACAGGCAGCTCGCCCGGGACCCGACAGCGCGCGCGGCGAGGTTGCCCGCGGTGGCCTTCGAAGCCGCGCGTGCGGCGCTGGGCCGCGACGAGCCGGTGCTGATCCAGGTCCCCCGTCGCGGCTACGTCCCGGCACTGGCCTGCGCGCGGTGCCGCACCCCGGCCCGGTGCCGGCGCTGCGCGGGACCGCTCGCGCTGGCCTCGCGGGGCGGCGCGGCCGGTTCGCCGTCGTGCCGGTGGTGCGGCGCCGCCGAGGGCGGCTACCGCTGTGCGGCGTGCGGGTCGCGCCGGTTGCGCGCGGTGGCCGTCGGTGCCGGGCGCACCGCCGAGGAGCTCGGCAGAGCCTTCCCCGGGGTCACGGTGCGGACCTCAGGGGGCGGCGCGGTGCTCGACGCGGTGCCCGGCCGGGCCGCCCTGGTCGTCGCCACGCCCGGCGCGGAACCCGCCGGTCACTACGGCGCGGCCCTGCTGCTCGACGCCGCAGCGCTGCTGGCCCGACCGGACCTGCGCGCCGCCGAGGAGGCGCTGCGGCGGTGGATGACCGCGGCCGCCATGGTGCGGCCGGCCGCCGACGGCGGGCGCGTGATCGTGGTGGCCGACTCCGGGCTCGCCACGGTGCAGGCGCTGGTGCGGTGGGACCCCGCCGGGCATGCCGCGGCCGAGCTCGCCGCGCGCCGCGAGGTGGGATTGCCTCCCGCGACTCGGATGGCAGCGGTCGACGGGCCGCCGGCGGTGCTGGCCGGTATCGCCGAGACCGCTGACCTCCCCGGTGAGCTGCTGGGCCCGGTGCCGTTGCCGGTCCGTGGTGACGCCGGGGACGGCGAGTGGGAGCGGCTGCTGGTGCGGGTGGACCGAGCCGAGGGGATGGCGCTGGCCACGGCGCTGGCCGACCTGCAGGCCCGCCGCAGCGCCCGCAAGGAGCCCGACGCGGTGCGCGTGGCGCTCGACCCGGTGAGCGTCTAGCGGTGCCGGCACCAGCGGGCGGCAGCGTTGCATAGACTGGAACTCCCCCGCCCGCAGGAGGCTCTCGCGTGCCCGTTCGGCCCATCCGCCTGTTCGGCGACCCGGTGCTGCGCACTCGCGCGGCCGAGGTCGTCGACTTCGACAAGGAGCTGCGCACGCTCGTCGCGGACCTGTGGGAGACGGTGGAGGACGAGGGCGGCGCCGGGCTCGCCGCACCGCAGCTGGGGGTGTCGCTGCGGGTGTTCACCTACCACTGCGACGGCTTCTCCGGCCATCTCGTGAACCCGACCATCGACCTGGTCTCCGAGGAGCTGCAGGACGGCCCGGAGGGCTGCCTGTCGATTCCCGGGCTGTCCTGGGACTGCCGGCGCCATCTGCACGTCGTGGCTCGCGGTTGGAACGCGCACGGCGACCCGGTGGAGGTCGAGGGCACCGCGAACGTCGCCCGTGCGGTGCAGCACGAGACCGATCATCTCGACGGCGTGCTGTTCGTCGACCGGCTGGACCCGGAGACCCGCAAGCAGGCGATGCGCGAGATCCGGGCCGCCCGGTGGTTCGGCGAGCCGGAACCTGCGGTCAGGACCAGCCCGCACCCGCTGCTCGGCCGTGCCCGATGAGAACGGTGCGCTGAGCCCGGTGCGGCTGGTCTTCGCCGGCACTCCCGAGGCCGCGGTGCCCGCGCTGCGGGAGCTGCTCGACTCGCCCCGGCACGAGGTGCTCGCCGCCGTCACCCGTCCCGACGCCGCGGCCGGGCGCGGTCGCACGCTGGTGCGGTCCCCGGTCGGCGCGCTGGCCGACGCCGCGGGTCTCGAGGTGCTGACCCCCCGGCGACCGTCCGAGCCGGAGTTCCTCGACCGGCTGCGCGCCCTGGCACCGGAATGCTGCCCGGTGGTCGCCTACGGGGCGCTGGTTCCGCGGGTCGCGCTGGACGTCCCGGCGCACGGCTGGGTGAACCTGCACTTCTCGCTGCTGCCCGCCTGGCGGGGCGCCGCACCGGTGCAGGCGGCGATCCGGCACGGTGACGAGTTCACCGGTGCGTGCACCTTCGCGCTGGAGGAAGGGCTCGACACCGGCCCGGTCTACGGCTGCCTCACCGAGCCGATCCGCCCGACCGACACCGCAGGACAGCTACTGGACCGTCTGGCCGATGCCGGCGCCGACCTGCTGGTGTCGACAGTGGACTGCATCGAGGACGGTCTCGTCGTCTCGGTGCCGCAGCCGCCCGACGGGGTGTCGCACGCTCCGAAGCTGACCCCCGGCGACGCGCACGTCGACTTCACCGCGCCCGCCTTCGCGGTCGACCGGCTGGTGCGGGCGATGACCCCGGACCCCGGCGCCTGGGCCACCTTCCGCGGCGACCGGATCAAGCTCGGACCGGTCACGGTCGAGGGCGAGCAGCACCCGCTGGCCCCTGGCGAGTTGCGGGTCGGCAGGCATGACGTGGTGGCGGGAACCGCCACGGCGACGGTACGGCTCGACGAGGTACGCCCGCCCGGGCGCAATCCGATGCACGCGGCCGACTGGGCCCGTGGCGCGCGCATCGAGCCGGGGGAACGGTTGGCGTGACCCCGCCCCGCAAGCCGTCACGCCCGCGGCATCCCGGCCCGCCACGCGGGCGCTCGGGTCCCCGTCGCCCACCGCCCGACGACCCGCCCCGCCGGGCGGCGCTCGACGCCCTGGCCGCGGTGCGCGAGCGCGATGCCTACGCCAACCTGGCCCTGCCGGCACTGCTGCGCGAGCGGCGTATCACGGGCCGCGATGCCGCGCTGGCCACCGAGCTCGGCTACGGCACCTGCCGCGCGCAGGGGCTGCTCGACGCCGTGCTCGGCGGCTGTGTCGACCGCCCGCTGCCCGAAGTGGACGGTGACCTGCTCGACGCGCTGCGGCTGGGTACCTACCAGTTGCTGCGCACGCGCATCCCGCCCCATGCTGCGGTCGCCTCCGTCGTCGATCTCGTGCGGGGCAGCCGCGGCAGCGCCACCGCGGGTTTCGTCAACGCGGTGCTGCGCCGGGTCGGCGAGCGCGACGAGGCCGGCTGGGTGGCGCGGCTGGCGCCGCCGCGCGACGAGGACCCGGTCGGGCACCTGGCGCTGGCACACTCCCACCCCCGCTGGATCGCGCAGGCCTTCGCCGACGCGCTCGCGTCGTCCGGGGTGAAACCCACGGCAGACGAGCTCGCCGACGCGCTGGCCGCCGACGACGACCGGCCGCTGGTGCATCTGGCCGCACGGCCGGGCGAGGTCAGCGCCGAGGAGCTGGCTGCGATGACGGGGGGCGAGCCGGCGCCCTACTCGCCCTACGGGGTCCACCTGGGCGACGGCGGCGACCCCGGGGAACTGCCCGTCGTCGCCGAGCACCTCGCGCACGTGCAGGACGAGGGCAGCCAGTTGGTCGCGCTGGCGCTCGCCGCGGTGCCGGTACCAGGGTCGGATGCGCGCTGGCTGGACCTGTGCGCGGGCCCGGGCGGCAAGGCTGCGCTGCTCGGCGCGCTGGCCGGAACCGGCGGCGCCACGCTCGACGCGGTGGAGCGCGCCGAGCACCGCGCCCGCCTGGTGAGCGGGGCGTGCGAGGGCCTCCCGGTCACCGTGCACGTGGCCGACGGGCGCGACAGCGGCCTGCCCGACGGCGGCTTCGACCGGGTGCTCGTCGACGTGCCGTGTACCGGGCTCGGCGCGTTGCGCCGCAGGCCCGAAGCCCGCTGGCGCCGGCAGCCCGACGACGTCGCCGGTCTCGTGCGGTTGCAGCGGGAGCTGGCGCTGGCCGCCCTGTGCCTGGTCCGGCCCGGCGGGATCGTCGGGTACGTCACGTGCTCGCCGCACCTGGCCGAGACGGTCGGCGTGGTCACCGACGTGGTACATCGCACCGGCGCCGAGCAGGTCGACGCGCGACCGTACTTCCCGGGTGTGGGCCGGCTCGGCGACGGACCCGCCGTGCAGCTGTGGCCGCACCGGCACGGCACCGACGCGATGTTCTGCTCCCTGCTGCGCCGTACGAGGTGACGTCTCGAGGGGCGACCGTGCGCGGCAACCTGACCGCAGGTCTCGGAGCGCGTCTGTGAACTTGTCAGCCCGACGTGGTCCGTGCAGGCTCGGCCGAGGGCGGCCCCCTGCCGCGATGAGTTCCGGCCGGGTCGCGAGTCTGTTCTGGTGACCGTCGTAGGACGTCGTACGACGCTGCCCGGCACGAGACGCCACGGAGGACACCATGACGACCACGCCGGACGACCCGACCACCGCGCTGCCCGGCCGCCCGCCCGTCGTTGACCTAGCCACCTGGCAGACCGCCCGTGACGAGCTTCTGGTCCGCGAGAAGGCCCACACCCGCGAGGGCGACGCCCTCGCCGCGGCCCGCCGCCGGCTGCCTATGCTGGAGCTCGACGGGACGGTCGAGGTCGTCGGACCCGACGGCCCGGTCCCGTTCCTGGACCTGTTCCAGAGCCGCGACGAGCTCGTGGTCTACAAGCACATGTGGTACGACGGCGCGCCGCACCAGGGGCAGTGCGAGGGCTGCACCACCACGGCCTGGCACCTGAAGGACGCCGTCTACCTCAACGCCCGCGGCGTCTCGTTCGCCATCCTGACCACGGGCCGTTGGGACGAGGTGGCCTCCTACGTCGAGTTCATGGGCTACACCCAGCCCTGGTACTCGGTGCGCGACGTGGACGGGCCGGTCGGCGGCAGCATGGGTTCCCTCACCTGCTTCCTGCGCGACGGCGACCGCGTGTACCTCACCTACTCCACGACGGGCCGTGGCAACGAGCGGGTCAACGGGTCCTTGGGCCTGCTCGACATGACGCCCTACGGCCGCGGCGAGGCGTGGGAGGACAACCCCGAGGGCTGGCCCGAGGGCCACCAGGAGCGCCCGCCTGGCGGCGGTCCGGGAGCCTGCTGGTACTGGCGCTCGGACGCCGACGGGAACGCCACCTGGGGCCCGACCAGCCGCCCCGTGCCGCAGTGGACCCGCCCCGGCGCGACCCCCGTGGAGACCCTCGGCCGGCACGGCCACCACCACTGACGGGCCTTCGTCGACGGCGTCGGCAATCCGGGTGCACGTATCGTCCCCGTGCCAGTACTCGTCATGCGCTGCTCATGGCCGGGGTGGTGATCGTCCCTCGCGGCGGCACTTCTACTCCGGGTTCGACGATGACCGACGGGCGGTGGGCGCTGCTGGCGCCGCTGCTCCCGGCGGCGGGGAGCACCGGCGGGCGCGGGGGCAGGCCCGAGAAGTGGGACCGGCGCCTGGACCTGGACGCGATCTTCTACCTGGTCCGCGGCGGGATCGCCTGGCGGGCCCTGCCGGCCGACTTCCCGCCGCACCAGACCGTCTACGCCCTGCCACCGCCGCTGGGTCGTCGAACGCTCTTCGCCTGGCTGACCAAGTTCCGCCGCCTCGTACGCGACTACGAGACCCTCCCAGCCACCCACGAAGCCATGATCTGGTCCACGTCCGGCTGCTGCTGGATATCCGGCACGCCTGCCTGGCCTCGACGGTCGCGGACTCGGTTTCGGCGATGGCGGCGAGGGCGTACCTCGGGCTGTCCCTTCCGGGTGGCAAGCGAGAGCGGACCATACCGACCGCGCACGACTTCTGGTAGTCACAGGTGACGAGCACCACAGCCGACCCGAGGAGGACCGGTGAAGGTCGATCTGGGATTCGATACCGAACAGCTCGGGAAGCTGATCGAGAAGGTGAAGGACAACCCCGAGACCGGTTCGACGGTCTGGAAAGCCAGCACAGCGTGGAAGAACGGCCTGCGCAGTGAGGCCACCATCCATCGCGAAGGGAAGGATCACACCGTTCCGATGGATGAGCCGACTCCGATGGGCGGCTCCGACACGGCGCCCAACATGGTGGAGGTGGTGCTGGGCTCCTATGGGTGCTGCCTCACCACGGGCTTCGTCGCGAACGCGGCGTTGCGAGGTATCCAGCTTGAGGGTGTGGACATCGAGGTGGAGGGCGACCTCGACCTCCAGGGATTCTTCGGTTTGAAGGATCCCGACGAGGCGTGGCCCGGGTACACCGACGTGAGGGCGAAGGTCAAGCTGACCGCTCCGACCGCGACAGCTGAGCAGCTGCAGGAACTCTTCGACGCCGTCGTTCCCACCTCACCGGTGGGCAGCATCATCGCGCGACCCGTCAAGGTCGCCACCGAGCTGGCGTGAGAACCGTCAGTCGAGCGGATACTCCTCATGCGCGAGGATCCGCGCGGTGAGCCTTCTCGACTGTGCTCGTGCTCAGCGTCCCGAACGTCAGCAGGCTCGCGATGGCTGCCGCTCGCCTCGCGGACGAGGCCAAGGCCGTCGAGGGGGCCGGTAGAGATCGACGGCCGGATCGACGCCGACAGCATCGAGGCCGCCGCCGCGGCAGGGGTGGACTGCTTCGTCGCCGGGTCCGCGGTCTACGGCGCCGACGACCCCCCGGACGGGCGGTGAGCGCGTAGAGCGCGTGTGCGGGGCGCCGCTCTGACAGGCTGGTTCTCAGCAATTTCTCAGGAAATAGCGGGAAGGGTCCGCGGCGTGCCAGCACATCGGAGGCGAGGGCGGATCGCACTGGCCGGAGCTGTCGGCGTCGCGGTGGGCTCGCTGCTCCGCGCCGGCCACACCTGCTCCGCCGCTCGCCGGATGCCCCCGATGAGCGAGCCGGCGCACCCGGCTGACAACGTCGCGCCCGCCCCGGTGACGGTGATCGTCCCGGCGCGCAACGAGGTCCCGGTGCTCGACTACTGCCTGCAGGGGGTGCGCAGCCAGGACCACGAGCCGCTCCGGATGATCGTTGTCGACGACGCATCGACCGACGCCACGGCCGAGCTCGCGCAGCGGCACGCCCACGACGACCCCCGCATCACGGTGACGTCGAGCGGTGGCCCGCCCCCTGGCTGGAACGGCAAGACCCACGCCATGCACGTCGGGGTGCAGGCCCGCGGCGCCGGAGAGCCGGGGGAATGGCTGCTCTTCCTCGACGCCGACACCGAACCGGCCCCGCAGCTGGTGACCCGGTTGCTCGCGACGGCCACGGAGCTCGATGCCGACCTGGTGTCCACCCCCGGCGGGCCGCCCCCGGGTGCATCACTCGTGTGGTGGCTGCTCATGCCCCCGGGCACGCAACTCATCTGCGAGAACGCCGCCCCCGACGGGCGGAGCCGCAAGGCGTTCGCGATCGGTCACTGCATCCTCGTGCGGCGCGCCTACTTCGACAAGGTCGGCGGCTGGACCCCGCTGGCGGCGGTCGGCAACGAGGACGTCGCGCTGGCGACCGCGGTCCGCGATGCCGGGGGGCGAACCCGGACCGTGCGCTCGGTCGACACGCTGACCAGCCACGGGATGGACCCGTTCGGTCGCGGCTGGGTCTCGTTCCGCAAGAGCTTCTCGGTCGGCACCCAGGGCTCGGTCCCGCTGCTCACCGGCGCCGGTGTCGCCCACCTCGCCTTCGGGCTCACCCCGCCGGTGGCGTTGATCGCCGGGTCGCGCAGCCGACAGCCGTGGCTGGTCGTCGCCGGCCTCGTGGCGTGGGGAGCCCAGGGGCTGGCGCACACTCGAGCCGCACAGGCCATGGGTGCGCCCGCCCGGTCGGGTCCGGCCGCCCCGGTGTCGTGGGTCCTGGTCGGGGGGCTGTTCCTCGACGCGGCCCACCGGGTCCGGCGCGGCGCGATGCAGTGGAAGGGCCGGCCGCTGGGCACCGTAGGTCGCGGCGGGGGTGTGCGACGACAGCACCGCGGCTGAGGCTGCGAGACTGCGCCGGTGGCGGCAGCGACGGGACAGCAGCGGCGGGCCGTGTTGGCCGCGGCGATGCGCCGCGCGGTGGCCGCTGCCGAGCAGGTGCGCGGCACGACGAGCCCGAACCCGCCGGTCGGCTGTGTCGTGCTCGACGCCGCGGGCGCGACCGCAGCGGTGGGTGCCACCGCGCCACCCGGCGGCCCGCACGCGGAGATCGTCGCGCTGCGAGGGGCGGGGGAGCGCGCTCGCGGCGGGTCGGCCGTGGTGACCCTGGAACCCTGCGGCCAACAGGGCCGCACGCCGCCGTGCACCGAGGCGCTGCTCGCCGCCGGGATCGTCGAGGTGCACCACGCCGTGGCCGACCCGCACCCGGACGGTGCCGGGGGCGCCGCCCGGCTGCGGGCTGCCGGGCTCACCGTCGAGGAGGGGCTGCTGGCCGAGCAGGTGCGGCGGGGGCCGCTGCGGGCGTGGTTGCATCACGTGCGCACCGGCAGGCCACACGTCACGTGGAAGCTCGCGGCCACCCTCGACGGCCGGGTCGGCGCCGCGGACGGCAGCAGCCGCTGGATCAGCTCCGCTGCCTCTCGGGCGGAGGTGCACCTGCTGCGCGGGGCCGTCGACGCGATCGTCGCGGGCACCGGCACGGTGCTCGTAGACGACCCGCAGCTGACCGCGCGTCAACCCGGCGGCGAGCCCGCGGCGCACCAGCCGCTGCGCGTGGTCGTCGGATCGCGGCCGGTGCCTGCGACCGCCCGCGTGCTCGACTCCGCCGCCCCGACGATCCGGCTGACCGGCGGGGATCCGGTCGCGGTGCTCACCGAGCTGCACGAGCGCGATGTCGTCGACGTGCTGCTCGAGGGTGGGCCCACGCTGGCCGGGGCGTTCGTCGCCGCGGGGTGTGTCGACCGGGTGCTGGCCTACATCGCCCCGGCACTGCTCGGGGCCGGGCCGGCTGCGCTGGATGATGCCGGTATCGAGACGATGGGCGGAATCCTGCGATTGTGCGTCGAGGAGGTCAGCATGAGCGGGCCCGACATCCGGATCTGCGCGATCCCCGCCACCGCGCCCACGTCGGAGGCATGAGGTGTTCACCGGCATCGTCGAGGAGCTCGGCGCGGTGGTCTGCAGGCACGAGTCGCCCGACGCCGCCCGGCTGGGCATCCGAGGCAGGCTGGTCGCTTCCGATGCGACGGCGGGTGACTCCATCGCGGTCAACGGCGTGTGCCTCACGGTCGTCGATCTCGACGGCCCCGTGTTCACCGCCGACGTGATCGGGGAGACGCTGCGCCGGTCGAGCCTGGGTCCCGCCCTGGTGGGTGACAGGGTCAACCTCGAGCGAGCGGCGAAGCTCGGCGACCGGCTCGGGGGTCACCTGGTGCAGGGCCACGTGGACGCCACCGGGACGGTACTGGCACGGACGCCGTCGGCGGGCTCGGGTGAGTGGGAGCTGGTGCGGATCGGCGTGCCCGGCCGGCTCACCCGCTATCTGGTGGAGAAGGGGTCGATCACCGTCGACGGGGTGTCGCTGACCGTGATCGACGTGGCGGACGAGGAGTTCACCATCGGGCTGATCCCCACCACCCGCGAGCTGACCACGCTCGGGCTGCGCCGCGGCGGTGATCTGGTCAACCTCGAGGTGGACGTGATCGCCAAGCACGTGGAGCGGTTGATCGCGCCACATCTGCGCCCGTTCGGTGATTCCGGGGGGGACAATGTCGGCGAGGAGGCCCGATGAGCACGCACACATTCGCCGGCATCGAGGCCGCGATCTCCGACATCGCCGCCGGCCGTCCCGTGATCGTGGTCGACGACGAGGACCGCGAGAACGAGGGTGACCTGATCTTCGCCGCCGAGAAGGCCACGCCGGAGCTGATGGCGTTCATGGTGCGCTACACCTCCGGCTACATCTGCGCGCCGCTGACCGAGGCCAACTGCGAGCGGCTCGACCTGCCGCCGATGTACCACACCAACCAGGACAAGCGGGCCACCGCCTACACCGTCACGGTCGACGCCCGCGAGGGCGTCACGACCGGTATCTCGGCCGCGGACCGGGCGCGGACCACGCAGTTGCTGGCCGACCCGGCCGCCAAGGCCGTCGACTTCACCCGGCCCGGCCACGTGGTGCCGCTGCGGGCCAAGGAAGGGGGAGTGCTGCGCAGGCCCGGCCACACCGAGGCGGCCGTGGACCTGGCCCGGATGGCGGGGCTGACCCCGGCCGGGGTGCTGTGCGAGATCGTGTCCGAGAAGGTCGATGGGGCGATGGCCCGGCGCGACGAGCTGGAGGTCTTCGGCGCCGACCACGATCTGACACTGATCTCGATCGCCGACCTGATCGCCTACCGGCGGCGGTTCGAGAAGCAGATCGAGCGGGTCGCCGAGACCCGCATCCCCACCCTGCACGGGGAGTTCCGCGCGGTCGGCTACGACTCGCTGCTCGACGGGGTCGAACACATCGCGCTGGCCCTCGGCGACATCGGCAGCGGGCAGAACGTGCTGGTGCGGATGCACTCCGAGTGCCTGACCGGCGACGTGCTGGGGTCGCTGCGCTGTGACTGTGGCACCCAGCTCGACGCCGCGGTCGCCGCGGTGGCCGCCGAGGGCCGCGGTGTGGTGGTCTACATCCGTGGCCACGAGGGACGGGGCATCGGGCTGATGCACAAGCTGCACGCCTACCAGCTGCAGGACTCCGGCGCCGACACCGTCGACGCCAACCTGGCGCTGGGAATGCCCGCCGACGCGCGCGACTACGGCACCGGCGCCCAGATCCTGCGCGACCTCGGAGTGCGCTCGATGCGGCTGCTGACCAACAACCCCGCCAAGCGGGCCGGTCTGGAGGGCTACGGGCTCGAGATCGTCGGCCGGGTGCCGCTGCCGGTCCGGCCCAACCCGGAGAACCTGCACTATCTGCGCACCAAGCGCGACCGCATGGGTCACGACCTCCCCGGACTCGACGGGCCGGGCGGTGTCATCGCATGAGTGGAACCGGCGGTCCGGAGCCCGCTGTCCCGGACTGCGGGGGCGGTGTCCGGCTGGGGATCGCCGCCACTCGCTGGCACGGCGAGATCACCGAGGCGCTGCTGGACAGGGCGGTTGTCGCGGCGACCCGGGCGGGTGTCGCCGAGCCGACGGTGGTGCGGGTTCCGGGTGCCGTGGAGCTGCCGGTGGTGTGCCAGGAGCTTGCTCGCCACCACGATGCGGTCGTCGCTCTCGGGGTGGTGATCCGGGGCGGCACGCCACATTTCGAGTACGTGTGCGAGTCCGTCACCGCCGGCCTGACCCGGGTGGCACTCGACGAGGGCACCGCGGTCGGCAACGGTGTGCTGACCTGTGACACCGAACAGCAGGCTCGTGATCGTTCCGGGTTGCCAGGGGCGGCCGAGGACAAGGGCTTCGCGGTGTGCGTGGCGGCGCTGCAGACAGCGCTGGTGCTGCGCGGCCTGCGCGAGCCCTGGACCGAGCGGGACTTCGCGTGAGCTCACCTGCGCTGCAGGTGCGGCCGCGTCGGGTGCGGTGGGTCGCAGGGGCGTCCGCGGTGGCGCTGATCTCGGTGTTCACCGTGGTGGGCGTGCTGCTGCGCGATACACCCACCGGCGTGTACTTCCGGGTCTCCGACCAGGTGGCGATGGTGGTGCTCGGGGCGCTGCTGGCGGGGGCGGCGTTGCTGTTCACCCGGCCGCGGCTGCGTGCCGGCGCCGACGGCATCGAGGTGCGCAACCTGCTCGGTGCCCGCAGGGTGCCGTGGGAGCTGGTGCTCGCGGTGTCGTTCCCGGACGGCACTCCGTGGGCTCGACTCGAGCTGCCCGACGACGAGTACATCGCGGTGATGGCGATCCAGGCCGCGGACCGGCAGCACGCGGTGCAGGCGCTGGCGCGGCTTCGCGCGCTGCACGCCGAGCACGCAGCCCCGAACCGCGGTCGGGCCTGACGCGGGCCTGCAGCGACGGCTCCCGCCGCGGCCCGGCAGTATCGTGGTCGGAGTCGGCGCCGCAGCCGGCATCGTGGTCGCAGTCGGCGAGACGAGGAGGATCGGTGGGCGAGGTCACGCAGCCCGACACCCGGCAGCGTGAGATCCGATTGGGCGACATCCGGCTGCGCAACCGGCTCGTGACGTCGTCGAGCCTGCTGGGCTACGGAGTCGCCGATCCGGGACTGGTGCCCTACGGGATGAGCCCGATCTCGCGGTTCGTGCCGCTGCACCGCTTCGGCGCCGTGACGACGCGGACGCTGACCGTGGCGCCGCGTGACGGGCACTTCACCAACCGCACCGACTGGCCGCTGCGGCATCTCCCGGATCTGCTGCGCCGCTACGCCCGGGTGCTGCGCCCGACCGACAGCGGCTGGATCAACGCGTTCGGCTGGTGCAACGTCGGCATCGAGGCCTACCTGCGCGACTACTACCCGCGCACCCGCGACCAGAACACGATCATCTCGCTCGGCGGGTTCTCGCCCGAGGAGTTCGTCGCCCTCGTCGATGCGGTCAACGCCACGGTCCCGGCGGGCGACATCGCCGCGGTCGAGTTCAACGTCTCCTGCCCCAACGTCGAGCACGACTTCGAGCCGATCCTCGACGGGGTGCTCGCCGATGCGGTGGGCCGCAGCCACCACCCGGTGATCCTCAAGCTCGCGCCGGACCGCGACTACGTCGCGCACGCCCGCCGGGCGGCCGCGGCCGGCGTCTCGGCGCTGACCGCGATCAACACCGTCCGCGCGCTGCGACTGGACCCGGACACCGGGCAGCCGTGGCTGACCAACCGCTACGGCGGCCTGTCCGGTGGGGCCGTGAAGCCGATCGGACTGCGGGTCGTCTCGGAGCTGCGGGAGTCAGGCGTGACGATGCCGATCATCGCGACCGGTGGCATCCGCAGCTTCGACGACTGCCGCGAGTATTTCTGGGCGGGCGCCGATGCGGTGAGCCTGGGCAGCGCAACCTGGCTGGCGTCCTACCCGGGTTACGCGGTGGCCCCGTTACGCGGCCTGCAGATCAGGGCGCTGCAGCGCCGCATCGAGCGCTACCAGCCGCCGCCGGCTCCCAGCCGTGGTGGGACTCGCTCGGCACCGCTTCGTGGCTACGTTCCGTAGCCGACACCCGGGCAGGCCCCGATCGTGACCGGACCCGCATAGGCTGGAACCATCATGGCCGACCCGTCGACGTACCGTCCGGCGCCCGGCACCGTGCCGGATGCGCCCGGGGTGTACCGGTTCCGTGACCCGCACCGCCGGGTGATCTACGTCGGCAAGGCGAAAAGCCTGCGCAGCAGGCTGAACTCCTACTTCGCCGACCTCGCCGGGCTGCACCCGCGGACGCGGCAGATGGTCACCACCGCCGCCGGCGTGGAGTGGACCGTCGTGGCCACCGAGGTCGAGGCGCTGCAGCTCGAGTACAACTGGATCAAGGAGTACGACCCGCGGTTCAACGTCCGCTACCGTGACGACAAGAGCTACCCGGTGCTGGCGGTCACGCTCAACGAGGAGTACCCGCGGCTGCACGTCTATCGGGGACCGAGGCGCAAGGGGGTGCGCTACTTCGGCCCCTACGCCCATGCCTGGGCGATCCGGGAGACGCTGGACCTGCTGACCCGCGTCTTTCCCGCCCGGGTCTGCTCGAACGGCGTGTTCAAACGGCACGGCCAGATCGGGCGGCCCTGCCTGCTCGGCTACATCGACAAGTGCTCGGCGCCGTGCGTCGGCGATGTCACCGCCGCGGAGCACCGGCGGATCGTCGAGGACTTCTGCGACTTCCTGTCCGGTCGCACCGACGCGATGGTCCGCCGCCTCGAGCAGGCGATGCAGCACGCTTCCGAGGAACTGGACTTCGAGCGCGCCGCCCGGCTGCGAGACGACCTGGGGGCGCTTCGCCGGGCGATGGAGAAGCAGGCCGTCGTGCTCGGCGACGGCACCGACGCCGACGTCATCGCCTTCGCGCAGGACGAGCTCGAGGCCGCCGTACAGGTCTTCCACGTTCGCAGCGGGCGGGTCCGTGGGCAGCGCGGCTGGGTGATCGAGAAGGTGGAGGAGACCGGCACGTCCGGCCTCGTCGAGCAGTTCCTGTCCCAGTTCTACGGCGAGCAGGCGGAACTGTCGGGGGCGGCCGACGACGCCACCCAGCCGGTTCCCCGCGAGGTGCTGGTCCCCGAGCTGCCCACCGACTGCGACGCGCTGGCCGAGTGGCTCTCGACGCTGCGCGGCTCCCGGGTGACGCTGCGGGTGCCACAGCGCGGCGACAAGAAGACGCTGGCCGACACCGTCGCGCGCAACGCCGCCGAGGCGTTCGCCCAGCACAAGCTGCGGCGCGCGAGTGATCTGACCGCACGGTCGGCGGCGCTGCAGGAGATCCAGGACTACCTCGGTCTGGACACCGCTCCGTTGCGCATCGAGTGCATCGACGTCAGCCACGTGCAGGGCAGCGACGTGGTGGCCTCGCTGGTGGTCTTCGAGGACGGGCTGGCCCGCAAGTCGGAGTACCGTCGGTTCGCGATCAAGGATGCCGCGGGCGACGGGCGCTCGGACGATGTCGCGAGCATCGCCGAGGTGGTCCGCCGCCGCTTCGCCCGGTACCTGAGCGAGACCTGCTCGCAGGGTCGAGCCGATGGCACCGAGACCGCTGCCGACAACGGCGACCACCCGGGGATCGACCCCGAGACCGGCCGGCCGCGGCGCTTCGCCTACCCGCCGAACCTGCTCGTCGTCGACGGCGGAGCCCCGCAGGTGGCCGCTGCCGCCGACGCGGTGACCGCGCTCGGCGTCGGCGACGTCGCGGTCGCCGGGCTGGCGAAACGGCTGGAGGAGGTGTGGTTGCCGGGTGACGCCGACCCGATGATCCTGCCGCGCACCAGCGAGGCGCTCTACCTGCTGCAGCGGGTCCGTGACGAGGCGCACCGCTTCGCGCTCAGCTATCACCGGCAGAAGCGGTCGAAGCGCATGACCACCTCCGCGTTGGACGGCGTCGCGGGGCTCGGGGAGGCCCGGCGCGCCGCGCTGCTCAAGCACTTCGGGTCGCTGCGTCGGTTGCGGCGGGCCAGCGTCGAGGAGATCACGGAGGTCCCGGGGGTGGGGCGCCGCACCGCGGAAGCGGTATCCGCGGCGCTGCGGCCGGCGGATGCCGGAGAAGGGGAGAAATCGTGACCGGACGCAGCGCCGCCGAGCGGGTCGGCGAGCAGGACTCGGGTGGCGGCATCGAGGTGGCGGTGGTCTCCGGGCTGTCCGGAGCCGGCCGCAGCACCGCCGCCAAGGTGCTCGAGGATCTCGGGTGGTTCGTGGTGGACAACCTGCCGCCCGAGTTGATCGCCACCATGGTCGAGCTGGGTGCCCGGTCGCAAGGGGTGGTGACCCGGGTGGCGGTGGTGATGGACGTGCGCAGCCGGGCGTTCACCGACGACCTGGCCGCCGTGATCAAGGATCTCGATGCGCGCGGTTACCGCCCGAAGGTGCTCTTCCTGGAAGCCACCGACGCGGAGCTGATCCGGCGGTTCGAGCAGGTCCGGCGCAGCCACCCGCTGCAGGGGGACGGGCGGTTGGCCGACGGCATCGCGGCCGAGCGGGCGCTGCTCGCACCGCTGCGAGACGAGGCAGACCTGACGCTGGACACCACGGGCCTGTCGGTGCACCAGCTCCGCGCGAAGATCGAGAGCGCCTTCGGCAGCGAGGCCGCGGCGCGGACCCGGATCACCGTGCTGTCCTTCGGGTACAAGTACGGCCTGCCGATGGACGCCGACCTGGTCGTCGACGTGCGCTTCCTGCCCAACCCCTTCTGGATCCCGGAGCTGCGTGACCTTGCCGGCACCGACCCCGACGTGCGCAACTACGTGCTGTCGCAGGAAGGCGCGGCGGAGTTCCTCGAGCGCTACCACGACCTGCTACGGCTCATCGGTGGCGGGTACCGGCGCGAGGGCAAGCGCTACCTCACGCTCGCCGTGGGCTGTACCGGCGGCAAGCACCGCAGCGTGGCGATCTCGGAGGCCCTGGCGGCCCGGTTGGGTGAGGAGGAGGGCACCACGGTGAAGGTCGTCCATCGGGACGTGGGGCGCGATTGAGTGAGCAGCCGCGCCCGTCGGGGATCCGCGCCGTCGCGCTCGGCGGTGGCCACGGCCTCTACGCCACGTTGTTGGCACTGCGAGAGCTCACCGACGACGTGACCGCAGTGGTCACCGTCGCCGACGACGGCGGCTCCTCCGGCCGGCTGCGCCGGGAGCTCGGCGTGCTCCCGCCGGGCGATCTCAGGATGGCGCTGGCCGCGCTGGCGGGAGCCGACGACGGGGGAGTGCGCTGGCGCGAGGTCTTCCAGCACCGTTTCCAGGGCAACGGCGCGCTGGCCGGTCACGCGGTCGGCAACCTGGTGCTCGCCGGGTTGCTGGAGGTGATGGGCGATCCGGTCGCGGTGCTCGACGAGGCCTGCCGGCTGCTCGGCGTGCGCGGACGGGTGCTGCCGATGGCCGCCGAGCCGCTCGAGATCGAGGCGGACGTCTCGGGGCTGGACAACAGCGACCCGGACGAGCTGCATCGCATCCGCGGCCAGGTCGCCGTCGCCACCACCCCGGGACGGGTACACCGGGTGCGGCTGTGGCCACACCGGCCCCGCGCCTGTGACGAGGCGGTCACGGCCGTGCGGGAGGCCGACCTCGTCGTGCTCGGCCCCGGATCGTGGTTCACCAGCGTGCTGCCTCACCTGCTCGTGCCCGAGCTGGCCTGCGCGCTGGCCGGTACCGCGGCGCGTAAGGCCGTCGTGCTCAATCTGGCACCGCAGCCGGGCGAGACCGCCGGCTTCTCCCCGCAGCAGCACCTGCAGGTCCTCGCCGAGCATGCACCGGCCGGCTTCACCGTCGACGCCGTGCTCGCCGACACCGAAGCGGTGACCGCGCCGGGCGGGCTGCATCGCCACGCGGCAGAACTCGGCGGCCACGCGTACCTTGACCGGGTCGCGGCCGGACCAGCCTCGGACCGGCACGATCCGATCGCGCTGGCCGCGGCCCTGCACCGGATACTGGATTCGGGACCGGGCCGGTCGGCCGATTCTGCAGGGGGACGCGGCGCCGACGGCGCACCCGGGTCGCGCGAGCGCGAGGGAGAGGAGGAGCACCGGTGGCCATGACTGCTGCGGTCAAGGATGAGCTGAGTCGCCTGCCGGTGACCAAGCCCTGCTGCCGTCGCTCCGAGGTCTCGGCCCTGCTGCGGTTCGCGGGCGGGTTGCACATCATCGCGGGCCGCGTGATCGTCGAAGCCGAGCTCGACACCGGCTCGACGGCGCGCCGGCTCCGCAAGGAGGTGCACGAGCTCTTCGGCCACACCTCCGATGTGCATCTCATCACATCCGGTGGGCTGCGCAAGGGCAGCCGCTACGTGGTGCGGGTGGTGCGCGACGGTGAGGGTCTCGCCCGCCAGACCGGCCTGCTGGACCTTCGGGGACGTCCGGTGCGGGGGCTGCCGCCCCAGGTCGTCTCCGGCGGGCTCTGCGACGCCGAAGCCGCCTGGCGCGGCGCCTTCCTGGCCCACGGCTCCCTCACCGAGCCGGGACGCTCCTCGGCTCTGGAGGTCACCTGCCCCGGCCCGGAGGCCGCCCTCGCGCTCGTCGGCGCCGCACGGCGGCTCGGCATCCAGGCCAAGGCGCGCGAGGTGCGGGGCGCCGACCGGGTGGTCGTCCGCGACGGCGACGCCATCGGCGCCCTGCTCACCCGGCTCGGGGCTCACGACTCGGTGATGGCCTGGGAGGAGCGGCGGATGCGCCGCGAGGTCCGTGCCACCGCCAACCGGCTGGCCAACTTCGACGACGCGAACCTGCGCCGTTCCGCCCGCGCCGCCGTCGCCTCGGCCGCCCGGGTGCAGCGTGCCCTGGATCTGCTGGGCGACGACGTCCCGGAGCACCTGCTGACCGCGGGGCGGCTGCGGTTGGAGAACCGGCAGGCCTCCCTGGAGGAACTGGGCCAGCTCGCCGAGCCGCAGATGACCAAGGACGCGGTGGCGGGGCGGATTCGGCGGCTGCTCGCGATGGCCGACAAGCGGGCCAAGGACACGGGCCTGCCCGACACCGATTCCGCGGTCACCGCCGACATGCTCGATCAGTAGCGGCGGGAAGGAGCCCAGGCCGGCGAGGACGTCCGGTGGGTGAGCGGGCGGGGGAGATCGGGTGGCCGGCCGGGGGAGGTGAGGGCACCGCCGCCAGTGCCTCATCGGGGCACTGCCCATAGCCGCGGGCACCGCTAGGGTGGATGGTCATCAGCGAACGGTCTTTGGCCACGTAGGGAGAAGCGACGTGACGGTACGGGTAGGAGTCAACGGCTTCGGCCGGATCGGTCGTAACTTCTGGCGCGCCGCGCAGGACAGCGAGCATGACATCGAGATCGTGGCGTTCAACGACCTGGGCGACGTGGCGACCATGGCCCACCTGCTGAAGTACGACAGCGTGCTCGGCCGGCTCGCGGCGCAGGTGCGGGTGACCGAGGAGGGCCTCGAGGTCGGCGACACGACGATCAAGGCCTTCGCCGAGCGGGATCCCGGCAAGCTGCCGTGGAAGGATCTCGGCGTCGACGTCGTCGTCGAGTCCACCGGGTTCTTCACCGACGCGTCCGACGCGCGCCGTCACATCGACGAGGGCGGGGCCAAGAAGGTGATCATCTCGGCGCCCGCGAAGGGGGAGGACCTCACCGTCGTGCTCGGGGTCAACGACGAGTCCTACGACGGCTCCCAGTCGGTGATCTCCAACGCGTCGTGCACCACGAACTGCATCGCTCCGATGGCCAAGGTGCTCAATGACGCGCTGGGCATCGAGCAGGGCCTGATGAACACCATCCACGCCTACACCGCGGACCAGAACCTCCAGGACGGCCCGCACAAGGACCTGCGGCGGGCCCGCGCCGCTGCGCTGAACGTCGTGCCCACCTCCACCGGTGCCGCGAAGGCGATAGGGTTGGTGCTGCCCGAGCTGAACGGCAGGCTGGACGGCATCGCGATGCGGGTGCCGGTTCCGGTCGGCTCCACGACCGATCTCACGGCCACGGTGTCGAGACAGACCAGCGTCGAGGAGGTCAACGCCGCCTTCCGGGCCGCCGCCGAGGGCTCGCTCGCCGGGATCCTGCGCTACACCGAGGACCCGATCGTGTCCACCGACATCGTGACCGACCCGGCGTCGTGCATCCTCGACGCCCAGATGACCAGGGTGATCGGAGACCAGGTGAAGATCCTCGGCTGGTATGACAACGAGTGGGGTTTCTCGCACCGGCTGGTCGATCTCACCGCGCGCGTCGGTTCGATGCTGTGAGAACGGTCGACGACCTGCTCGCAGCGGGGATCGCCGGGCGCACCGTCCTCGTCCGGGCAGACCTCAACGTGCCGCTCGGCGACGACGGCGCCATCACCGACGACGGGAGGATCCGCGCCGCGTTGCCGACGCTGCAGGCGCTGCAGCGAGCCGGGGCTCGCAGCGTGGTGACCGCACACCTGGGCAGGCCCGACGGCCGCCGTGATCCGGCTGCGACGCTGGCGCCGGTGGCCGCCCGGCTCGGCGAGCTGCTCGGCACCGAGGTCGCCGCCGCCTCCGACGTGGTCGGCGACTCCGCCCGCGCCGCGGTCCGTGGCGTGCCCGACGGGGGTGTCGCGCTGCTGGAGAACGTGCGCTTCGATGCCCGCGAGACGAGCAAGGACACCGCCGAGCGGGATGCGCTGGCCGATGAGCTGGTCGGCGTGGTCGGCCCCGACGCCGCGTTCGTCTCCGACGGCTTCGGCGTCGTGCACCGCGAGCAGGCCTCGGTGGTCGAAGTGGCCCGCCGGCTGCCCGCCCATGCCGGCAGCCTGTTGCTGCGCGAGCTGGAGGTGCTGCGCACCCTCACCGGCGATCCGGACCGACCCTACGTGGTGGTGCTGGGTGGCTCGAAGGTCTCGGACAAGCTCGCCGTCATCGAGGCGCTGCTGCCGCGGGTGGACGCCCTGCTGGTCGGCGGCGGGATGTGCTTCACCTTCCTCGCCGCGAAGGGCTGCGCGGTGGGCAGCTCGCTGCTGGAGCGGGACATGGTCGAGACCTGCCGGGATCTGCTGGCCGAGCCGGGCGGGAAGCTCGGGCTACCCAGCGACGTCGTCGTCGCCTCGGAGTTCGCCGCGGATGCGCGGACCCGTACCGTGGCCGCCACCGACATCCCGGACGGCTGGACGGGCCTGGATGTCGGCCCCGACACGGTGCAACGTTTCGTGAGCAGCGCGACCGCGGCGGCGACGATCTTCTGGAACGGTCCGATGGGCGTCTTCGAGATGGCCCCGTTCGCCGAGGGCACCCGCGGTGTCGCGCAGGCCATCGCCGACTCGCCGGCGTTGACCGTGGTCGGGGGTGGCGACTCCGCGGCTGCGGTGCGCGCGTTGGGTATCGACGAGGAGGCCTTCTCGCACATCTCCACCGGCGGCGGTGCGTCGCTGGAGTTCCTGGAGGGCAAGCCGTTGCCCGGACTCGCGGTGCTGGAGGAGTAGATGCCACGCCAGCCACTGATCGCGGGCAACTGGAAGATGAACCTGCACCACCTCGAGGCCATCGCCCTGGTGCAGAAGCTCGCGTTCGCCTTGCCGCAGAAGTACTTCGACGCGGTCGAGGTCGCCGTGCTGCCGCCGTTCACCGACCTGCGCAGCGTGCAGACCCTGGTGGCCGGGGACAAGCTGCTGGTGCGCTACGGGGCGCAGGACCTGTCCGGAGCGGACTCGGGTGCCTTCACCGGCGAGGTCTCCGGTGCGATGCTGGCCAAGCTCGGCTGCAGCTACGTCGTCGTCGGGCATTCCGAGCGGCGCGAGCACCACCGCGAGGACGACGCCCTGGTGGCCGGCAAGGTGCGGGCCGCGTTGCGCCACGATCTGGTGCCGATCCTGTGCGTGGGGGAGGGCCTCGAGGTCCGTGAGGCCGGTGGGCACGTCGAGCACTGCAGCGGGCAGCTGGTGGCCGCGCTGGAAGGCCTGTCCGCGGAGCAAGCCGGTGCCGTGGTCGTGGCCTACGAGCCGGTGTGGGCGATCGGTACCGGTCGGGTCGCCACCGCCGCCGACGCGCAGGAGGTGTGCGCAGCGCTGCGGGCGGCACTGGTCGACCGGTACGGCAGCGATGTGGCCGAGGCGGTCCGGGTCCTCTACGGGGGCTCGGTGAAGTCGAACAACATCGCGGATCTGGTGGCCCAGACCGACATCGACGGTGTGCTGGTAGGCGGTGCCAGCCTCGATGCCGACGAGTTCGCCAAGCTCTGCGCGCTGGCGGCCGGGGGGCCGCTGCCCTGACCGCGCATCGGGAGCGGGTAGCCTCGGCGCTGTCCCGCTGACGACGAGGGTGTGATGAGGCTCTTCCTGCAGATCGTGCTGCTGGTCACCAGCGCCGTGCTGATCCTGCTGATCCTGCTGCACCGCGGCCGGGGCGGTGGGTTGTCCACACTGTTCGGCGGTGGCATGCAGTCCAGCCTGTCCGGCTCCAGCGTCGCGGAGAAGAACCTGGATCGCATCACGCTGTTCGTCGGCTCGGTGTGGGTGATCTCCATCGTGGGGATCGGGCTCCTTATCAAGATCGGCTGACCGTGCGGGTGCTCCGGCCTGCCCGCGCGAGGGTGTGAGGTCCATGGTGAGTGGCAACGCGATCCGCGGCACGCGGGTCGGAGCAGGTCCGATAGGTGAGGCCGAGCGAGGGGAGTCCGCACCGCGCCACCGGGTGCCCTACTGGTGCGCCAGGGGGCACGAGTCGATCGTGTCCTTCGCGGTGGATGCCGACGTGCCGGAGACCTGGGACTGCCCGCGTTGTGGCTTCCCGGCCGGCACGGACTCCCAGCAGCCGCCTGCCGCACCCCGCACCGAGCCCTACAAGACGCACCTGGCGTACGTGAAGGAGCGCCGGTCCGACGCCGACGGCGAGGCGATCCTCGCCGAGGCACTGGCCAAGCTGGAGGCCCGCCGCGAGGACTCGTGAGTGGTGGCGGGTGCTATAACTCCCGCAACCACTCACGAGTACCGGAGATGTCATGTCCCGCTGGACGCTGCCACCCGAGCGCATCCCTTCGGCCTGGTTCAACGTCGCCCCGCACCTGACCACCCCAGTGCAGCCACCGCTGCATCCGGCAACCCGCGAGCCGGTCGGGCCGGATGACCTGGCACCGCTGTTCCCCGGTCCGCTCATCGAGCAGGAGATGGCAACCGCGCCCTGGATCGATGTCCCCGGCGAGGTGCTCGACATCCTGCGGCTCTGGCGGCCGACGCCGCTCGCCCGGGCCATCCGGCTCGAGAAGGCGCTGGGCACGCCGGCACGGATCTACTTCAAGGACGAGTCGGTCTCCCCTGCGGGCAGCCACAAGCCCAACACCGCCGTGCCGCAGGCCTTCTACAACGCCGGGGACGGCGTGCGCCGGCTGACGACCGAGACCGGCGCCGGTCAGTGGGGCACCGCGCTGGCGTTCGCGTGCGCGCAGTTCGACCTCGAATGCGCCGTCTACATGGTGCGGGCCAGCTTCGAGCAGAAGCCCTACCGGCGGGTGATGATGGAGACCTGGGGCGGCTCAGTGGTGCCGTCACCGATCGATGAGCCCGACCACCCGGGCTCACTCGGCACGGCGATCTCGGACGCGGTGCGCGACTGCGCCGGCCGAGCGGACAGCCACTACGCGCTGGGCTCGGTGCTCAATCACGTGCTGCTGCACCAGACCGTGATCGGGCTCGAGGCCCGCGAGCAGCTCACGCTGGCAGGAGAGCGGCTACCCGACATCGTGATCGCCTCCTGCGGTGGCGGGTCGAACCTGGGCGGGATCGCCTTCCCGTTCGTGCCCGACGCCGGCGTGCGGCTGCTCGCCGTCGAGCCCGCCTCGTGCCCGACGCTGACCCAGGGCCGGTTCGACTACGACTTCGGCGACGTCGCCGGTTTCACCCCGCTGATGGCGATGTACACGCTGGGGCACGACTTCGTGCCGCCGAGCATCCACGCCGGTGGGCTGCGCTACCACGGGGACAGCCCGCTGATCTCCGCGCTGGTCCGCGACGGTCGGATGGAGGCGGCGGCCTACCCGCAGGGCAAGGTCTTCGAGGCTGCCGTCGCGTTCGCCCGCGCGGAGGGCAAGGTGTCCGCACCGGAGGCGGCGCACGCCGTCCGCGCGGTGATCGACGAGGCGCTCGCGGCGAAGGAGACCGGCGAGGAGCGGGTGATCCTGTTCAACTACAGCGGGCACGGTTTCCTGGATCTGTCCGCCTACGACGACCACCTGCACGGCAGGCTGATCGACGAGTCCGCCTGAGCCCATCGGTCAGACCCGGGGTGGGGTGAACTCCTTGGGCAACTTCGTCGCGGCGGCGCGGTCGAGTAACCACAACGTGCGGCGACGGCCGGTGGCTCCCGCAGCGGGCACCTGCACCTCGCCCGCGCCGGCGAGCGCCATCGACACGGCGGCGGCCTTGCTCGCACCGGCGGCGACCACCCACACCTGGGAGGCGAAGCGGATCGCCGGCAAGGTCAGTGTCACCCGCCGCGGTGGCGGTTGCGGGCAGCCCCGTACCCCGACCACGGTGCGCTCGGTCTCGTAGACGGCGGGCGCGCTCGGGAAGATCGAGGCGACGTGGCCCTCCTCGCCGATGCCGAGTAGGCATACGTCGAAGGAGGGCATGTCACCGTGGTCCTCGGGCCGGGAGTGTCGGGCGAGCAGTCTGGCGTAGTCGCGGGCCGCGATGTCCGGGTCGTCACCCGAGTCGCCGTCCGAGGCCCCCATCACGTGCACCCGCTCCGGACGCACCCTGACATGGTCGAGCAGCGCCTCGCGAGCCTGGGTCTCGTTGCGGTCGGGGTGCCCGGTCGGCAGAAACCGCTCGTCACCCCAGTACAGGTCCACCCGTGACCAGTCGATGGCACCGGCCGCCGGCGCCGCCGCCAGCTGTCGCAGCACGGCGATCCCGATGCCGCCCCCGGTCAGCACGATCGAGGCCTGCCCGCGAGCGGCCTGCGCGTCCACGACCCGTGTCACCAGGCGCGCCGCCACCGCGGCGGCCAGCAGGTCGGGCGTGGTATGTACGACAACGCCGGGTGGCGTCATGAGCGTGCCTTTCTGCCGGAGGTGCTGCCGCGGCCGATCACCGCGGGCAGCGCGTGCAATGCTGCCTCGTAGATCTCGTCGGGGTCGAGCCGCCGCAGTTCCTCGGCGAGGCAGTCGCGCACCGGCCGGCGTGCCAACGGCACCGTACGGTCCGGCTGTCCGGGCTGGCTCAGCACGCCCAGCCGGCCGTCCGGCCGGACGAGCTTCACCGGGCCGGAGGGGCGCTCGAGTACCACCGAGCTGATCCCGCCGCCGGCACCGGCGTGGACCCGTCGAACCCGGGTGTTCAGGCACGAGCGCAGCCAGCCCGCGAGCAGCTCGGTCGACGGGGAGTCGCCGGCGCCGGTGACCTCCGCGGCGTCGACGTCCTCGTGTGGTGGGTGGTCCAGCGCGGCCGCGAGCAGTCCCCGCCACAGCGTCAGGCGGGTCCAGGCGAGGTCGGTGTCTCCGTCGGCGTAGCAGCGCCGCGTGGCATCCAGCGAGCGGCCGGGGTTGCGCTGCGCGGCGGCGTCGGTGATCCGGCGCTGTGCCAGCCTCCCGACAGGGTCGTCGGCGGGGACCTTCGGGGCGGCTCCGGGCCACCACGCCACCACGGGGGCGTCGGGCAGCAGCAGCGGTACCACCACGCTCGCGCCCTGGTCGGCCAGCGGCCCGTACATCCGCAGCACGAGCACCTCGGACGCGCCGGCATCGCCCCCGACCCGGATCTGGGCGTCGAGCCGGGCCGCGGCGCGCTTGGCCCCCCGGGCGAGCACCAGCACCCGGCAGGGGTGCTCGTGGCTGGCCGCGTTCGCGGCCTCGATGGCGTTCTCGGCCTGCTCGCCGTCGTCGGTGACGATGATCAGCGTGAGCACCCGGCCGAGTGCCACGGCGCCGCCCCGCTCGCGCAGTTCGACCAGCGCGCGGTTCACCGACGCGGTGCTGGTCGAGGGCAGGTCGACGATCACGGTGTGGCCCCGGCGGACCGCCGGCCCCGACTGGTCATGGGCGTCTCCAGACGCGTCCGGTGCGGGCGATCATCGAGTCCGCGGACTCCGGTCCCCAGCTACCGGCCGGATAGGGCTCCGGCGTCCCGGCCGCGGCCCAGTGCGCGAGTACCGGGTCGAGGATCTGCCACGACAGCTCCACCTCCTGCCCGACCGGGAACAGCGAGGGCTCGCCGTGCAGCACGTCGAGCAGCAGCCGCTCGTAGGCGTCCGGCGAGGTCTCGGTGAACGAGGTGCCGTAGTTGAAGTCCATGGTGACGTCACGGACCTCCATCGCGGTGCCCGGTACCTTCGAACCGAACCGGATCGTGACACCCTCGTCCGGCTGCACCCTGATCACCAGCGCGTTGCGCCCCAGCTCCTCGGTCATGGTGTCGTCGAAGGGCAGATGAGGGGCTCGGGTGAACACCACCGCGATCTCGGTGACCCGGCGGCCGAGCCGCTTGCCGGTGCGCAGGAAGAACGGCACCCCGCCCCAGCGACGGGTGCCGACCTCCAGCGTGATCGCGGCGAAGGTCTCGGTGGCCGAGTCCGGGTCGAACCCCGCCTCCTCGTGCAGCCCGACGACCTGCTGGCTGCCCTGCCAGCCGCCGGTGTACTGCCCGCGGGCGGTGGTCTCGTCCAACGGGCCGACCGGCCTGGTCGCGGACAGCACCTTCACCTTCTCCCCGCGCAGCGCCGCCGGGTGGAAGGAGACCGGGTCCTCCATCGCCGTCAGCGCCAGCAGCTGCAGCAGGTGGTTCTGGATCACGTCACGGGCCGCGCCGATGCCGTCGTAGTAACCGGCCCGCCCACCCAGCCCGATGTCCTCGGCCATCGTGATCTGGACGTGGTCGACGTAGTTGCTGTTCCAGATCGGGTCGAAGAGCTGGTTGGCGAAGCGCATCGCCAGGATGTTCTGCACCGTCTCCTTCCCGAGGTAGTGATCGATGCGGAACACCGAGTCCTCGCAGAAGACGTCGTTGACGACCTGGTTGAGCTCGCGGGCGCTGTGCAGGTCGTGGCCGAACGGCTTCTCGATCACTACGCGGCGCCAGTACTCGTCGCCCTGCGCGGCCAGCCCGGTGCGGGCCAGCTGCTTGCACACCACCGGGAAGGCCGACGGGGGGATCGCGAGGTAGAACGCGTGATTGCCGCTGGTGCCGCGCACCCGGTCGAGGTCGGCGAGCGTGGCAGCCAGGTTGTCGAAAGCCTCGTCGTCGTCGAAAGTGCCCGGCACGAAGCGGACGCCCTCGACGAGCCGATCCCACACCACCTGCCGGAAGGGAGTCCTGGCGTGTTCGGTGACGGCCTGCCGGATCATCTCGCCGAAGTCCTGGTGGGTCCACTGCCGGCGGGCGAAGCCCGTCACCGCGAAGCCCGGCGGTAGCAGGCCACGGTTGGCCAGGTCGTATATCGCGGGCATGAGCTTCTTGCGGGACAGGTCCCCGGTCACACCGAAGATGGTCAATCCGCACGGCCCCGCGATCCGCGGCAGCCGCTTGTCGCGCACGTCGCGGAGCGGGTTGTGCCGGCCGCCGGCTGCCGAGCCCGGCTCCCGCCGGGTCACGCCTGCGACTCCCGGCCGAACCGCTGCACGGTGCGGACCAGCTGCACCAGGCCCGCGGCCCGGTCGGCGAAGTGCAGCCGCAGCACCGGACGGCCCAGCTGCGCCAGCACGTGCCCGTCGCCCGCAGCCTGGGCCAGTTGCAGCCCGCCGAGGGTGAACGTGGTGCCCGGCACGGCCATGTCCTCGTCCGTGTCACCGGACAGCTGCAGGAACGCCCCGTTCTGGTGGCCGCCCTTGTGGTACTGGCCGGTCGAGTGCAGGTACCGCGGGCCCCACCCGAACGTGGTCTGCAACCCGCCCCGACCGGGCCGCGCACCGGCGCAGCGGCGGGCGAGCTCCGAGCGCAGCACCGCCGCCGAAGCGTCCGCCAGCCGGTCGAGGTAGGCCTGCACGGCGAGGTAGCCACGATCGGGGGCGGCGCGCAACAGCGCTGCCAGCGCGTCGTCGACGGTGCGGGTGCCCGCGGGCAGCCAGTCGCCGGGGGCGTGCACGGCGATGTCGCCGTCGACGAACGCCGGTTCGCCCGCATCGGTCGCTCCGGTGTCGAGCAGTTCGCGCGTGGCCGCCTTCGCGGCCTCGACGTCCGGCTGGTCGAACGGGTTGATCCCCAGCAGCCGGCCGGCAATCGCCACGGCGTGCTGCCAGAGCAGGAACTGCCCGCCGAGGGTCGCCGCCACCGACACCGCGGCGGACTCCTCGGTAGGGCCCACACCGGTCGGGGTGGCATCGCCGCCCGCATCGGCGAAGCCGGCCGCTGCAGGCGACTCGACGACGACGGGGAGCAGCCCCGTGCCCTGCTTGCCGGTCGACTCGGCGATCAGCTGTTCGGCCCAGTCGGCGAAGCCGACGATGCCGGAACCGGTGTCGGCGAGGATGATCTTCTCGGCGCCACCGGCGTGTGACGAGGCGAGTGCGGCCGCGAGCTGCAACGCGGGGTTGGTCTCGGCGTCCGCGGCGAGCGTGGCGGCGACGTCGGCCGCCTCGTCGAGCAGCCGCGCGACATCGGCCCCTGCCAGGCCGGCGGGCACCAGCCCGAACGCGGACAGCGCGGAGTAGCGCCCGCCCACATCGGGATCCGCGGTGATGACGGCGCGGTAGCCGGCCCGCTCGGCGGCGTGCTGCAGCGGCGAGCCGGGATCGGTGACGGCGACCAGGTGCCTCGCCGGATCCAGCCCGGCATCGGCGAACGCTGCCGTGAAGACCCGCCGGTGGCTGTCGGTCTCCACCGTCGTGCCCGACTTGGACGAGACGACCAACACCGTGCGCTCGAGGTCACCGGCGAGCGCGTCGGCGACCTGGCCGGGGTCGGTGGTGTCGAGCACCGTCAGCCCGCCAGGCCTGGCCGTCATGCCCGCCGTCGCGCAGATGACCTCCGGCGCCAGCGACGAGCCACCCATTCCGGCCAGCACCACCCGGTCGATGCCATCGGCGTGTAGCTGCCTTCGCAGCGCCTCGATGTCGGCCAGCAGCGGCCGCGACGTCTCCGGCAGGCGCACCCAGGACAGCCGTTTCGCGGCCTCGTGCTGTGCCTGTGTGCCCCACAGCGTCGGGTCGGCGGCGGCCAGCGCCGAGGCGACCCGTTGCTGCACGAGCCGGGAAACGAGCGGTTCGGTCTCGGCTGCCAGGCCGGCGGACCGGATGTCGACGGTCGGCCCGGTCACCGGCCGGCGCCCTGCGCGGCTGTCGAGCCGGCAGCCTGGGACAGTTGACGTTCGACGGTCTCGAGCAACTCGGTCCAGGACTTCGTGAACTTCTCCACGCCCTCGCGCTCGAGGACCGCGAGCGCGTCGTCGAGGTCGACACCTGCCGCCGTCAGCGCGTCGAAGCTCGCGCGAGCCCGATCCGCGGTGCCGGTCACCCGGTCACCCAGCACCTCGCCGTGGTCAGCGAAGGCGTGCATGGTCTTCTCCGGCATGGTGTTGACCACACCGGGAGCGACCAGTTCGGTGACATAGCGGGTGTCGGCGTAGTCGGGATTCTTGACGCCGGTCGAGGCCCACAGCGGGCGCTGCGGGTGCGCCCCGGCCTCCTCCAGCGTGGCCCAGCGCACCGTCTCGAAGACGTCCTGATATGCCGCGTAGGCCAGCCGCGCGTTGGCGACCGCAGCCAGGCCCAGCAGGCCGCGGGCCTGCTCGGTGCCGATCTCGGTGAGCCTGCGGTCGACCTCGGTGTCCACTCGGGAGACGAAGAACGAGGCGACGGAGGTCAGCGTGGCCAGGTCGTGCCCGTTGGCCCTGGCCTGCTCGAGACCGTCGAGGAAGGCGTCGAGCACCTCACGGTAGCGGTCGACGGAGAAGATCAGCGTGACGTTGACGCTGATCCCGTCGGCAAGGCTGCACGTGATCGCGGGCAGCCCCTCGGGCGTCGCCGGAATCTTGATCATGAGGTTGGGTCGGTCGACCGTCTTCCAGAGGGCGGCGGCCTGCGCGATGGTGGCCTGCGTGTCGTGCGCCAGCCGGGGATCGACTTCCAACGAGACCCGGCCGTCCACCCCGCCGGTGGACTCCCAGGTGCCGCTGAACAGGTCGCAGGCCTGCTGCACATCGGCGGTGATGATCTCGCGGACTGCGTCGTCGACGGAGGCCCCACGGGCGGCCAGCTCGCGGACCTGTGGCGCGTAGTCCTCGGCATCGGTCACCGCGGTGGCGAACGTCGTCGGGTTGCTCGTCACGCCGACGACGTGCCGATCGGTCATCAGTGCGGCCAGGTCGCCGGAGGTCAGCCGCTGGCGGGACAGGTCGTCGAGCCAGACTGCCACTCCGGCCGCCGACAGGGCCTGCAGCGGATCGGACGTGTTCACGGTGGGCAGCTCCCTCCGTTCCTCTCTCAGCCGGCTTCGCTCTCAGCCGGCATCCCTCTCAGACCGAGTTGCGGGCCAGGGTCCGGCGGGCCGCGTCGGTCACGGACTCCGCGGTGAAACCGAACTCGTGGAACAAGGTCTGGTAGTCGGCCGACGCGCCGAAGTGCTCCAACGAGACGACCTCCCCGCGATCGCCGACGAACCGGTGCCACGGCTGCGCCACGCCGGCCTCCACGGCCACCCTGGCCGGCACGTGGGGCGGGATCACCTGGTCACGGTAGGACTGATCCTGGGCGTCGAACCACTCCACACAGGGCATGGAGACGACGCGGGCACCGATGCCCTCGGCGGTGAGCGCCTCTCGTGCCCCGACGGCGAACTGCACCTCGGAGCCGGTGGCGATGAGCACCACCTGGGGTGGTCCATCCTCGACGTCGGCCAGCACGTAGCCGCCGCGAGCCACGCCCGCCGCGTCGGTTCCCTCGAGAACGGGGACGTTCTGCCGGGTCAGCGCGAGTCCGGCGGGGCCGTCGGGCTTCTCCAGTACGGCCTTCCACGCGGCAGCGGTCTCGTTGGCGTCCGCAGGGCGCACGATGTCGAGGCCGGGGATGGCCCGCAGCGCCGCGAGGTGCTCCACCGGCTGGTGGGTGGGGCCGTCCTCGCCGAGGCCGATCGAGTCGTGCGTCCAGACGTAGATCGCCGGCAGCTGCTGCAGTGCTGCGAGCCGCACCGAAGGGCGCATGTAGTCACTGAAGATCAGGAACGTGCCGCCGTAGGGGCGGGTGGGGCCGTGCAGCACGATCCCGTTGAGGATCGCGCCCATGGCGTGCTCGCGGACACCGAAGTGAAGCGTGCGGCCGTAGGGCTGCGCGCTCCACATCTTCGTGGAGGTCGCCCTCGGCCCGAACGAGTCGGCACCCTTGATCGTGGTGTTGTTGCTCTCCCCGAGATCGGCCGAGCCGCCCCACAACTCGGGCACCACGTCGCCGAGCGCGGCCAGCACGGCACCCGAGGCCTTGCGGGTCGCGGTGCCCTTGGGGTCGGCTTCCCAGGTCGGGAGCTTCTCCGCCCACCCGGCCGGCAGCTCTCGGCGCGTCAGCCGATCGAACAGCGCCTTGCGCTCGGGGTTGGCCTGTGCCCATGCGTCGAAGTCGCGCTGCCACCGCGCGTGCGCGGCCTTGCCGCGGGTCGTCGCCTCACGGGCGTACTCGAGCGCGGCGGGGTCGACGTCGAACGAGCGCTCCGGGTCGAACCCGAGGGCATTCTTCACCTCGGCGACCTCGTCCTCGCCGAGCACGGCGCCGTGCGCGGCCCCCGTGTTCATCTTGGTCGGCGCGGGGTAGCCGATCACGGTGCGCAACACGATCATCGAAGGCCGGTCGCTCTCGGCACGGGCGGCCTCGACGGCTTCCTCGATCGCGATCACGTTCTCGCCGCCGTCGACGGTCTGCACGTGCCAGCCGTACGCCTCGTAGCGCGCGGCGGTGTCCTCGGACAACGCGATCGCGGTGTCGTCCTCGATGGAGATCTCGTTGGCGTCGTAGATGACCGTGAGGTTGGCCAGCCGCTGGGTTCCGGCCAGCGAGGACGCCTCCGAGGTCACCCCCTCCTGGATGTCCCCGTCGGAGGCGATGACGTAGACCTGGTGGTCGAACGGGCTCGTACCCGGATCGGCGTCGGGATCGAAGATCCCGCGCTCCCGGCGCGCCGCCATCGCCATGCCCACCGCGGAACCCAGCCCCTGACCCAACGGGCCGGTGGTGATCTCCACACCCGCGGTGTGGCCGTGCTCCGGGTGACCCGGCGTCTTGGAGCCCC
The DNA here is from genome assembly GCA_009379815.1 of Pseudonocardiaceae bacterium. Classification (GTDB taxonomy): domain Bacteria; phylum Actinomycetota; class Actinomycetes; order Mycobacteriales; family Pseudonocardiaceae; genus WHSY01. The sequence goes on along the minus strand of WHSY01000040.1, from coordinate 9,893 downwards.
ACGTCCGCAGCCGCTCGATGTCGGAGAGCTCGAGTCCGTAGCCGGTGAGGTACAGCTGCAGGTAGAGGGTGAGGCTGGAGTGGCCGACGGACAGCACGAAACGGTCCCGACCGACCCAGTCGGGGTCGGTCGGGTCGTGTCGCATCACCCGCTGGAACAGGGTGTGCGCCAGCGGGGCGAGGCTCATCGCGGTACCGGGGTGCCCGCTGCCACAGCGCTGCACGGCGTCGGCGGCGAGCACGCGGATGGTGTTGACCACCATCGTGTCGAGGTCGGTCCAGTGGTCGGGCAACTGGCGGGTGGTGAGCTGGCTGAGGTCTTCGGTGACTGACACGGACTCGTGCTCCTGATCTCGTGTCGAGGGTCCGCGGCGGGGGATGCCGGACGATTGCCTGCAGGTCTCGATTGTCCTCCGGAATCCCTGATCGTGATCCCACCCTAGTGTGGTCACAGGGGTGGTGTGATCTCGGCCGCCGAGCTGCCCCCAGCGGGGGGACGTCGAACGAGCGCGGCTACCATCCGATACCGGATAACCGGGCCGGGACGGTCCCAATCGTGACCCCTCCGGCGCCCGTCGGCAACTCTCGAGGAGTCACGGTGACCGCAGCGCCCCGCCTCCGGGACAGCGGTGAGTAGCACGCTGCGCGACCAGGCACCGTCCCGCGCCCACCGCCCAGGAGGGGCGTCGCGGACCCTGTCGTCGTATCTCGCCCTGACCAAGCCTCGGGTCATCGAACTGTTGCTCGTCACGACGATCCCGGCGATGCTGCTCGCCGAGCGCGGCGTGCCCTCGCCGTGGCTGGTGGCCGCGACGCTGCTCGGCGGCACCATGGCTGCCGGCAGCGCCAACGCGCTGAACTGCGTCGCCGACGCCGACATCGACGCGAAGATGACACGCACCAGCACCCGCCCGCTGGTGACCCACGACGTGCCGGCCGGTCACGCGCTGGCCTTCGGGGTGCTGCTCGGCGTCGCGGCGTTCGGATGGTTGTGGGCCACGGCGAACCTGCTGTCCGCGGTGCTCGCCGTGGCGACGATCCTGTTCTACGTCTTCGTCTACACGTTGCTGCTGAAGCGACGTACGGCGCAGAACATCATCTGGGGTGGCGCGGCAGGCTGCATGCCGGTGGTCATCGGCTGGTCGGCGGTGACCGGGTCGGTGGGCTGGCCCGCCCTGGTGATGTTCGGCGTGGTGTTCTTCTGGACCCCACCGCACACCTGGTCGCTGGCCATGAAGTTCCGTGACGACTACAGCCGGGTCGGGGTGCCGATGCTGCCCGCGGTGGCCTCACCGGTCTACGTGTCACGCCAGATCGTGCTCTTCACGTGGCTGATGGTGGCCTGGAGCCTGCTGCTGGTGCCGGCCACGAGCTGGGTGTACGCCGCTGCTGCGCTGCTGGCGGGTGGCTGGTTCATCGCCCTGGCTCACCACCTGCACAACGCGGTGCGCCGCGGCGAGCCGAGCAAACCGATGACGCTGTTCCACTTGTCGAACACCTACCTCGCGATCGTGTTCGTGGCGATCGCGGTCGACTCGGTGATCGGCCTGACCCCGTTCGGCCTGCCCTTCTAGTCCGGCTGCCCCACGCACGCGCCCCCGCCCTGCCGCGCAGGGCAGCTTGGCAGCCGGGTGGCCGGGGGCAGGCGGGCGGCGCGGGCGGTTCAGCGCGGCAGTAGCAGCAGCTTGCCGGTGGTCCGGCGGCCCTGCAGGTCTTCGTGAGCGGCGCGCGCGTCGGCCAGCGGGTAGCGGCCGCCGATGTTGATCCGCAGCCAGCGGTGGCGCACCGCTTCGAACACCTCGCCGGCACGCCAGCGCAGCTCCTCACGGGTGGCGGTGTGGTGGGCGAGGTTCGGCCGGGTGAGGAACACGGATCCGGCGGAGTTGAGGCGCTGCGGGTCCACGGGCGGAACCGGTCCGCTGGCGGCACCGTAGAGAGCGAGGGTGCCGCGGCGACGCAGCGAGCCGAGGCTGGCGTCGAAGGTGGACGCTCCCACGCCGTCGTAGACCACGGCCACACCCTCACCGTCGGTGAGGTCGCGGACCTGCCCGGCGAGGTCGTCGACCTCGGTGTAGCGGATCACCTCGGCGGCGCCCGCGTCGCGGGCCTGCTGCTCCTTCTCGGCGGTGGAGACAGTGCCGATCACCCGGGCGCCCCGCATGGTGGCCAGCTGGGTCAGCAGCAGACCCATCCCGCCGGCGGCGGCGTGCACCAGCACGGCGTCATCGGCCTGCAGCGGGTAGGTCGACACCGTGAGGTAGTGCGCCGTCATGCCTTGCAGCAGGCACGAGGCGGCCGTCTCCTCGTCCATGCCTGCGGGCACGGGCACCGTCGCGGTGGCCGTGACGAGCGCCTGCTCCGCGTAGCTGCCGGTGCCCGTGGCCCACGCCACCTTGTCACCCACCACGGTGTCGGTGATCCCGCTGCCGACGGCGGTGACGGTGCCCGCACCTTCCATCCCGGGCACGTAGGGCAGGTGCATCGGGTAGAGCCCGGCGCGCTGGTAGGTGTCGATGTAGTTGACACCCGCGGTGGCCACGTCGACGAGCAGTTGCCCCTCGCCGGGTTCCGATACCGCGATGTCGGCCGGCCGGAGCACCTCGGGCCCACCGTGTTCGGTGATCTGGATCGCGCGCATGACTGGCAACCCCTCCTCATCGGGATGATTCCGGCCTCGGCCGCCGGCCGGTCACGACCCTATAGTGGCGGCTCGGGCGAGCCCGAGGGGCAGGCAGCCGGTAGCCGCCAGCGTGTCGTGGAACTCGCGCAGCCCGCCACGACCGGCCGCCGTCCACTCGGCCCGCAACTGCTCGATCTCCAGGCACCCGGTCAGGTAGGACGGTGCCTGGGTCGGCCAGGCGCAGTAGCGGTCCACCTCACCGGCCGCGGCCTCCGGGGTCAGCGACGCCTTGGTGACCATGAACTCCTCGGCCTCGGCAGGCTCCATGTCGCCGCAGTGCAGCGCGGTGTCCACCACGATGCGCGCGGCACGGAGGATCCGGGCGTCGAGATGGGCGAGCTCGTGCGCGGGATCGGCGAAGTAGCCCTGCTCGCGCATCATGCCCTCGACATAGAGTGCCCACCCCTCGACGAAGTAGGAACTGCTGTGCACCGCGCGCACCGCCGGACAGCGCCCGGCCGTCCAGGACAGGTGCCAGTGGTGCCCCGGGTAGGTCTCGTGCACCGAGATCGTCGGCAGCTGCGCGCGCGCGTTGGTGCGCAGCCGTGCCTCGATGGCCTCGTCGGAGGCGCCGTCGGGGGTGTAGGGCACGAAGAAGTGACCGGTACGCGACGCGGTCAGGCCCGGGGGCTGCAGGTAGGAGGCCACGGCCAGCAGCGGGCGTTGGTAGGGCGGTGCCGGTACCACGCGGCACTGCTCGCCGTCGGCGAAGGTCACCAGCTCGTGCTCGGCGAGGAAGGCCCGAGCCCGGCTGGTCTCGGCCTCGTACTCCGACCGCATCGCCTCGAGCGTCGGAGGGTGGTCGGCCTGCAGCGACGCCATGGTGGCTCGCCAGTCCGTGCTGCCGCCCGGTACGCGCACCGCGAGCTCGCGCATCTCGCCGTCGAGCCGGTCCCACGCGACCTGCCCGCGACCCCGCAGCTCGGCCGCGCCGTAGCCGAGCAACTCGCGCTGCTGCAGCAACGCGGTGTAGAGCGTCTCACCCATCCGCCAGTCCCCGGTGGCCCGCTCGGCGAGCTGAGTGAGGAAGGTGACCGTTGTCTCGAAGGCCCTCACGGCGGGACCGGTCGCGTCGGCGATCCGAGCGCGCAGCGCGTCGTCGTGCACCTGTGCGGGCAGTGCGGTGGTGAGGAAGTCCGGGCCTGCCTTGGCCTGTCCGAGCGCCCGCCGGACCAGCAGCGGGGCGGCGAGCCCGGGGTCGAGGTTGGCCCGGCAGGCCGCGAGCACTGCGGGAACCTCGGCCAGCCGCGCCTCGCTCGCCGCCACCAGCTCGGGCTCGGGTAGCAGCCGGTGCAGGAACGGGGTGAACAGCCCGGTGAAGATCGGCCCGAGGTAGGCCGACGGGTCCCGCCGCCAGGACGGCCAGCGGTCTGCCAGTGCCTGGCCACGCAGCATGGCGATCACCAGGTCGCGGTCGATGCGGTCGGCGGGCGTGGCGGCCCGCTCGGCCTCGAAGCGGGCCAACCAGCCGGACCGGTCCCGTTCGCGGCCCTCGAACGCGGCCGCGGTGAAGTCGCCGAGTCGGCTGGAGTGGCCGGGGACGCCGAGCGCATCCGCGGGTACGGGATGCTGCTCGAAGTACCAGTCGAGGTAGGCGGTGAGGTCGTGGGTGAGGGCGGTGGAGGTGTCGGAGGCCACGACGACGAACCTAGACCCCGGGCTCGAAGCAGGGGTCGACGGTGACCCACTGCTGCTCGAGTGTGAACTCACCGAGCCCAGCCTGGAGTTCTCTCACGCCGACGTCGGCGCGCCGTTGCGGTTCGCCTCCGCGGTGCGCGCCACGCTGACCCCGCCGGGTGGCTGAGCCTCCGTCACGGCAGGCACCGGACCCCGGTCGCGAGACCCGGCCCACAGTGACGCCATCGCGACCACCACCAGCGCCGCGCCCAGCACGTGCAACGACACCAGCAGCTCGGGCACGCCGGTGGCGTACTGCGCCGCGCCGAGCGATCCCTGCGCGAGCACCGCCGCGAGCAGCAGCCCGTACCGGCGCCGGGTCACACCCGCAGCACCCACCGCGCGCAGCGCGAAGCCCAGCCCGGCGAGCAGTCCGAGATAGGCGACCAGCATGCCGGAGTGCAGCGCCACCAGGGTCGGGATATCGGCGTCGAGCCGGGGCGTGGCCGCGTCCCCGGCGTGCGGGCCGGCGGCGGTGACCAGCGTGCCCGCGACGAGCAGCGCGGCCAGCACGGCCGTCGCGGTTGCGAGCAGCGCCCGCAGCGGGGTGGTGACGTGCCAGCGGGGCGCCGCGTCACCCTCCCCGAACGCGGCGACGAGCAGCACCGCGAGCCACACCAGCACCATCGAGATCAGGAAGTGGAGCGCGACGGTCCACCAGACCAGCCCGGTGAGCACCGTGATGCCGCCGACGACGGCCTGCAGCGCCGTCCCGATCGTCATCGCGGCCGCGAGCGCCACCAGCCGGCGCCTGCGGGCCAGCAGCGCGAGGGCGAGACACGCCACCGCGACGACGCCCACGAGCGGGGTGAGCAACCGGTTGCCGAACTCCACCCACTGGGTGATGGTGTCGACGCCCTCATGGGGCACCGGCGTGAGGCTTCCCGGGAAGCACCGCGGCCAGGTGGGGCAGCCGAGCCCGGAACCGGTGACCCGCACCACCGATCCGGTCACCGCGATGCCCGCCTGGGTCACGACCGCGGCGAGCGCCACCGTGCGGCGAAGCGACCGCGGCGGGGTCGGCAACCGGACGAGCACCCGCTCATCGTAGGCAGCGCCGGTCGCGGCCTCGCCGGCAGGACAGCCCCTCAGGACAGCCCCTCAGGACAGCCGCAGTGTGCGGGCGGCGAGCAGGCCGGCCGCGGCCGCCCAGGCGGCCAGCACCGCCAGCGCGGACCACGACGCGGTGCCGCCGACGAGGGCGGCCGTCAAACCCTCGGCCAGCGCGCCGGAGGGGAGCGCCACAGCCAGCGTGGCCAGCGGCCCGGGCAGGATGTCGACCGAGAGCACGATGCCGCCGGCCACCACCAGCAGCAGCCACACCATGTTGGCCAGGGGGAGCACGACCTCGGCACGCAGCGCACCGCCCAGCAGCAGGCCCAGTGCGCCGAACGCGGCAGTGCCGACGAGCACCAGCATCGCCGCCGGTACCAGCCCCGTGGGATCGGGCCGCCAGCCCAGCGCGGCCGCCACAGCACCGATCACGACGAGCTGTACCACGACGACCCCGAGCACGGACAGCATGCGCCCGGTGACCAGCGACCAGTGCGGCAGCGCCGTTGCGGCGAGCCGTTTGAGGACGCCGTATCGCCGGTCGAAGCCGAGCGCGATGGCCTGGCCGGTGAACGCGGTGGACATCACCGCCAGCGCGAGGATTCGCGGCGTGACATGGTCCACCCTGGGCTCCGCGAGAGGCAGCACGTCGAGCAGCGTCAGCCCGATCAGCATGCCCAGCGGGATGAGCATGGTCAGCAGCAGTTGCTCGCCGTTGCGCAGCGTCAGCACGAACTCGGTGCGGGTCTGGGCGAGCAGCATCCGCGGCAGCGGGCCGCGGCCGGGGGAGGGGGAGAACGTCCCCGGCGCGAACCGGGGCGACAGGGTCATGACCGCAGCTCCCGGCCGGTGAGGTCGAGGAAGACGTCCTCGAGGCTGCGACGGGCGATCCGCAGGTCGTCGGCGAGTACACCGTGCTGCGCGCACCACGCGGTCACGGTCGCCACCACCTGGGGGTCGACACCACCTTCCACCAGGTAGGAGCCGGGTTTCGGCTCGCTGGCCCGGCAGTGCTCCGGCAGGGCCGCGACGAGTGGTGCGAGCTCCATTCCCGGTCTCGCGCCGAAGCGCAACTGCTGCTCGGCACCGGCCGTAGTGAGCTCCGCCGGACTCCCGTCGGCGACGACCCGGCCGTGGTCGACGATCACGACCCGGTCGGCGAGCGCCTCGGCTTCCTCCATGAGATGCGTGGTGAGCAGCACGCTCACGCCGTCGGCGCGCAACGCGGTCACCAGCTCCCAGACCAGCCGGCGCGCCTGCGGGTCCATTCCCGCCGTGGGCTCGTCGAGGAAGACCAGCTCCGGCCGTCCCACCAGCGCGCACGCCAGCGCGAGACGCTGCTGCTGCCCGCCGGACAGCCGCTTGTAGGGCACCCGGGACACCGAGGTCAGCCCCAGGACGTCGAGCAACCAGCCCACCGGCAACGGCCGGGCCGCGCAGGCGGCCACCAGCTCGAGCATCTCCGCGGCCCGCACACCCGGGTAGGCCCCGCCGCCCTGCGGCATGACACCGACGCGGGGGCGCAGCGCCCCGGCGTCGGTCCCCGGGTCACGCCCGAGCACCCGCACGGTGCCGGCATCGGGACGCAGGAAGCCCTCGCAGACCTCGACGGTGGTGGTCTTGCCCGCCCCGTTGGGGCCGAGCAGGGCGAGCACCCGCTCGCGCGGCAGCTCGAGGTCGAGCCCGTCGACCGCCCTGGTCGCGCCGAAGCTGCGGACCAGGCCACAGATCTGCACGGCGAGCGGGCTCACATCGGTAAAGCCTATGTCCGGTCTGCGGGATCGGGATCGCCGGGCCGTGGCCCGCGTATCCATGCCCGAAGGTAGCCGGCAGGCACGCCGAGGACGGCCGTCGTCGAGGGCGTCCGGCCGCGGACGGCCAGCAGCGGCACCAGCAGCGCGATCAGGGCGGCCGCGATCGCCGTCGGGATCACCCAGGCCCGGAACTCGAAGCCCGCACCGGTCGGCGCCACGACCAGCGCCAGGAACGCCGAAGCCTGCGTGGCGGTGATCCGGAACGCGGGCGGGGTCGCCGCTGCGGCCAGCGGGATGGCCGCCCACAGCAGGTACCAGGGATGCACGACCGGACCGAGCAGCACGACGGCGCCGAGGCCGACGCCGAGGCCCGCGAGCGGGTCGATGCGTCCCTTCCAGCAGCGCCACAGCATCAGCGCGCACACCGCGGCCGCTGCCCCGAGCCCGACCGCGCGGGTGAGGTCGAGCACTGCCGCGGTGTGGTCACCCAACCCCAGCCACATGCCGATGCGGCCACCCAGCAGCCCCAGGTCGGTGGAGACCGACATCCAGCTGCGGATCAAGCTCGGGATGCCCAGCGTGCCGGTCCAGCCGAACCCGAGTCCGCTGCCCAGGCTGATCGCGACGACGGTCCCGCCGGACACCGCGGTGAGCAGCACACCGACGCGGATCAGCTCGCGCAGCGTGCCGCCCAGCTGCCGGGCCAGCCACACCCCCACGAAGCCCAGCGCGAGCGCGGCGGGCAGTTTGACCATCGACGCTGCGGCGAGCACGACGATGCCGGCGAGCAGCCGCGGGCCGATCGCAGGTCGTCGAAGCGCCAGCTCCATCCCGACCAGCATCAGCCCGATCATCAGTGCCTCGTTGTGCACCCCGCTGACCAGGTGGAACAGCACCAGCGGGTTGAGCGCCCCCAACCACAGCGCGAACACCGGTGACACCCCGGCGCGACGGGCCAGCCGCGACAGCGCCCAGACGATCATCGCGACGCCGGCCAGCGCGAGTACCCGGAACAGCATCGCGCCGAGCACCACGTTGTCCTCGGAGATCCAGGTGATCGGCCGGCCCAGGGTGAGGAACAGCGGGCCGTACGGCGCCGGCGTGTTGCGCCAGATCGTGGGTATCGCGCGGACCAGCGGATGGTCCACCCCGAAGGCGTCGGCGGGTCCGAGCGTGTAGGGGTTGAGGCCGCGGTCGGCCTGCGCGGTCTGCGCCAGGTAGCTGTAGACGTCGCGGCTGAACATCGGTGGTGCGACGACCAGCGGCAGTGCCCACATCAGCAGCGTGCGGTGCAGCTGTGCCCGGCTGGGCAACCGCGCGCGACCGGGGGCGGCGAGCGCACCGAGCCACAGCCAGGCGAGCACGACCATGAAGATGCCGGTGTAGACGACCGCCATGGATGCCGTCGGCATCCGGGTGAACAGGCCCACGACGGGCTTGCCGAACAGCGGGTTGTCCAGCACGGGTGCGGTGCCGGCGCCGAGCGCCCCGATCCCCATCAGCAGCGCGCCGACGGTCCCGAAGTGGCGCACCACGCCGAGCCGTCGCAGTTCGGTCGCGTCGAGCGTGGACCCGCTGCCGGGTGGCGTGGCGCCCTCCGGCGGCTGGGCCGCGGGTGCCGCCGGACCTCCTGCCACGGGGGCAGGGTAACGGTGGTGCGCTGGCCGATTTGCGGGCGAGTGCCCCGATGGGCGACCCCGGGTAGCCACAGCGCGCCGAAATACGTAACATCGGTGTTGTGAAAAACCTCGGGTCAACCAGTCACGCGGAGGCGGTGTCCCCGCAGGGGCTGCCTCCGGGCGGGGACGGGCGCACCCGGGAGTCGGTGGCGCGGACGGTGCTCGAGCACGGACCGATCTCCGCCGCGGAGGTGGCCGACTCGCTGGGTCTGTCCCCCGCCGCCGTGCGTCGCCACCTCGATGCGCTGCTCGCCGGGGGGCAGGCCAGCACCCGATCCGACCCGCGCCGCGGTCGCCGCGGCCGGGGACGCCCAGCCAAGCTGTTCCTGCTCACCGAGGCGGGTCGGGCCCGGTTCGGCCACGCCTACGACGACCTGGCGGTCGCGGCGCTGCGCTTCGTCGCAGAGTCCGGCGGTGAGCAGGCCGTGCGGTCCTTCGCCGAGCGGCGGGTCGCCGACATGATCGATCGGTATCGTGCCACGGTGACCGCGCAACCGGGCACCGCTGGCCGGGCCGAAGCCCTCGCGGTAGCGCTGAGCGCGCAGGGTTACGCTGCATCGACCCAGCATGCGGGTGTCGGCGCCCAGCTGTGCCAGCACCACTGCCCTGTCGCGCATGTCGCGGCGGAGTTCCCGCAGCTGTGCGAGGCCGAGACGGCAGCGTTCGCCGAAGTGCTCGGCACCCACGTACAGCGGCTGGCGACGATCGCCCGCGGCGACGCGGTATGCACCACCCACGTTCCGAGCGAAGCTCGGGCCGAGGGTCCCGGCGAAGCCGGGGCAGGTAAGACCGGTCCCGGCGAAGCCGGGGCCGAGCAGCACGACAGCAGCCCGACTGAACCCACCACCGACCCGGATGGAGGCGTCTCGGCATGACCACCGCCCCTGAGCAGCACGCCCCGGCGGCACCGCCGAACCAGCCCCTGACCCAAGAAGAGACCCTCTCCCGGCTCGGCCGTTACGAGTACGGCTGGGCGGACTCGGATGCCGCGGGCGCCGACGCCCAGCGCGGCCTGTCCGAGGCTGTCGTGCGCGACATCTCGGGGAAGAAG
>WHSY01000409.1:270-664 GCA_009379815.1 Pseudonocardiaceae bacterium | reverse complement strand
TCATCGCGTCGATGGCGGCCTCGAGCACCACGTCGGAGCAGAAGATCTTCGCCATGCCGGTCTCGCCGGCGGCCCGGCCCTGCGCCACCGCGCCGGCGGCCCAGTAGGCCATCAGCCGCGACGCCTGGAGCTGCGTGGCCATCTGGGCGAGCTTCAGCTGGATGGCCTGGAAGTCCGCGATCGGCTGCCCGAACGCGTGACGCTCCTGGGAGTACGCCAGCGCCTCGTCGAACGCACGCTGCGCCACTCCGACTGAGCGGGCGGCAATGTTCACCCGGCCCCACTCGAGCGCCGAGAGCGTCTGCTGCATGCCGCGGCCCTCGCAGCCACCGAGCAGGTTCTCCGTCGGGACCCGGACTTTGTCGAGCAGGACCTCGCACGACTCGGTGCCCTT
>WHSY01000409.1:0-260 GCA_009379815.1 Pseudonocardiaceae bacterium | reverse complement strand
CCCGGTGTCCCCTGCTCCACGAGGAGGACGCTCATCCCCTTGTGCGCGGGCGTCGCGGACGGGTCGGTCTTCACGATCACCGGCAGTGGGTTGGCATAGCGCGCATTGGTGATCCACATCTTCGTGCCGTTGATGACGTAGTCATCACCGTCGCGGTGCGCGGTGGTGCGGATGCCCTGCATGTCGGTGCCGGCGTCCGGCTCGGTCAGGCCGAGTCCGGTGCGGCGCGCACCGGTCGCCAGCTCGGGGAGGTACTTCTG
>WHSY01000408.1:357-665 GCA_009379815.1 Pseudonocardiaceae bacterium | reverse complement strand
TCACTGAGCTCGACCGGCAGTGGCTAACGCGCAAGCTCACGATGTACGACCTCTTGCCGGCCAGCGGCGTCGACCACTTCACCAAGATCGTCGCCGGAAAGCAGCTTTGGAACTACGACAATCTGGAGCCGAGCGAAAGAAAGCTCATCCTGTGACGGCAAAGCCAATCTGCTCCCCTCGGGGGCCTCTCACACAAGCCGATAGGAAGGACGCCGAGATGGCAGCCAACGACAAGACCAAGCCCGCGCCGGCAGAGAGCGACAAGTACATCCTGGGCCACAGCCGGATCTTCACGCCGGAGGTCATCA
>WHSY01000408.1:0-347 GCA_009379815.1 Pseudonocardiaceae bacterium | reverse complement strand
CCTGACCTTCCTGCCGGGTACGCTGACCCGCTTTGTGATCGAGGGATATCGCGAAAAGTGCGAGACGAGGACATTGATCGGCCCCAAGGCAAAGCGGCCGATCGCGCTCGACATCCCGGTCTACATCACCGGTATGAGCTTCGGCGCGCTCTCCTACGAGGCCAAGATCGCCCTCGCCCGCGGCGCTACCATGGCGGGCTCGGCGACCTGCTCGGGCGAAGGTGGCATGATCCCGGACGAGCGGCGCTACTCGGTGAAATGGCTCTATCAGTGCATCCAGTCGCGCTATGGCTTCAATCCGCACCATCTGCGCCTTGCCGATGCCTGCGAGTTCTTCATCGGCCAGG
>WHSY01000407.1 GCA_009379815.1 Pseudonocardiaceae bacterium | reverse complement strand
GATCTTGCGATGGGTGAGGTCCAGCTGCATCGGTTCCTCCGTCACGCGCGCACCATGGCGATGAGCTCGTCCAGCCCGCAGTCCTCGAGGCCCAGCCTTACCCGGTCGAGACCTGTGACAGGGTCGAGACCGGCAGCGACGCAGCCGAGCTTCAGCAGCGCGTCCGCAGTCTCCACAGGTACACCCGCGATCCCGGCGAGCACGGTGAACGGGAGCAACCCGTACGGGATGTCCTCCCTGTAGTACCTGTGCTCGATCGAGTCCGGCCCCTTGATGGCCTTGTTGGCTTCTCCGCCACGGATCGCGGCGACCACGTCAGCGCGCTCCGCCGCCTGCGGGTCAACGGTTCCCACCCGCGCCATCTCGTCGAGCAACGAAGGCAGCTCGTGCCCGAGTACCTTCGCCACCGCCCTCCGTTCTGCGTCGAGCCCGGTCAGCACCCTGGCCACCGCGGGTGTCATCGCGTCGACGTAGAAGCGATAGTCGCCGCCGGTCGCCTCGGTCCACGCTGCGGCGAGCAGGGCGCCAGGTGGATGCAGCACCAGGTTCACGTTGGACAGGCTGGTCGCCAGCACGTCGGGGTCGGCGACCACGCCGGGGAACAGCGACATCGCCCACTGCAGGGCCGAGTCGCCGCCAGGCAGGCAGGCCGCCCGCACGGTTCTC
>WHSY01000406.1 GCA_009379815.1 Pseudonocardiaceae bacterium | reverse complement strand
GAATTGCGCGAGGTACTCGGCGAGATGGCCGGCGCGGCCTCCGCGAAGCTTGCCGAGGAGGGCGTACCGCGAGACGAGCACGAGCTGCGTTACGAGATCGACGTGCGGTATCAGGGCCAGGGTTTCGAGATTCCGATGACGCTGACCCAGTCGATGCTGTCCGCGGACGATATCGTGGCACGGCTCGGTGCCGCGTTCGACGAGGAGCACCGCAGGTTGTTCTCGTTCCTGTTGCCGAATGCCCGCGAGATCATCAACATCCGGGTCAGCGCGGTGGGCGGACGGCCGGACGTGGCGTGGCGAGCGTTGCCGGACGGCGGCACCTCCGCGCAGGACGCGCTCATCGAGCGGCACCGGATCTGGGTGGACGGCGGCTGGACCGATGCCGGCATCTACGACCGCGCCAAGCTGCACGCGGACAACGTCATCGCCGGGCCCGCGATCGTGGTCGAGATGGACTCCACCACCCTGGTGCTGCCCGAGCACAGCGCCACCGTGCACGCCAACGGAAGCCTGCTCATCCACCCCACGGAGGTCTGAAAGCCATGGCCGAGATCCTGCAGTCCACCACCGAGCCAGTTCGCAAGGTCGACGTCGACCCGGTGACCCTGGACATCATCGAGAACGCGCTGCGCAACGCCCGCTACGAGATGGACGAGGTGCTGCTC
>WHSY01000405.1 GCA_009379815.1 Pseudonocardiaceae bacterium | reverse complement strand
CTGGACACCCGGGACCACGGCCCGTCGCTCCCTTGGCGCATCGGCCCGGTGCCACGACCAGACTCTAGACCGATGCTCGCCGCGGCGCTCGTGTGCACCGCGGTCCGCGAGACCTTCGAGGAGTGCGGGGTGCTTATCACGTCCGGTTCTGAGGGACCCACGCGCCCGGACGACCGGTGGAATCTCGACCGGGTCGACCTCACGCGCCGGACCATCGGCATGGCCGAGGTACTGGCGCGCCGTGGCGTGGCACTCGACGCCTCCCTCGTCGTCGAGTTCGCCCGCTGGATCACACCGCACTGGGCGGAGATCCGGTACGACACCCGTTTCTACGGCGCGTGGCTGCCGGATGGACAGCGGGCAGACGCCGACAACTCCGAGGCCGAGCACGGGGCGTGGTTCCGGGTCGACGACGCCGTTGCACAGTCGGAGGCCGGCTACCTTCCACTCATGTTGCCGACCTACGAAACCCTGTGGCGGCTCGCGCGTGCCCTCCGCTCCGGTGCGCCCCTGGCTACCAGTGTCGTCCCGTCGACACAGTTCACAGTCCGGAAAGAGGCCGGACGGGTCGCGGTGCTCCTCACCCGCGGTGACACACAGTACGTTGCGCACGAGTTCACCCGCAGCACCACGCGCGATCACGGAAACGGGCAGCCCGCCAGCAACCCC
>WHSY01000404.1 GCA_009379815.1 Pseudonocardiaceae bacterium | reverse complement strand
GCGCCGTTGCCGACGACCCCGCCGCCGGACCGGGCGCCTCCTATCTGCGGCGGCGGGACCAGCGCCCCGCGCACGAACGGCGTGCGTCCGCTCGCCGCGATGCCCACCGCGACATCCCGGCCGCCCAGCTCATCCGCCTCGGCGGCTCCGGCGGCCTCGTCGTCTTCGACGTTCTCCATCGCCGCGGTGAGCGCCACGGCACCCCCGGCGTGGTGCGCGACGACGAGATCACCGGCGACCGAGAAGGTCGGGGCCAGCTCGGCGGCGTCGAGTGCCGCCAAGCGGCCCGACGTGCCGGCACCGAAGTAGTGCAGACGCCCACCGGCGCGCAACCGGTCGACCACGATGTCGACGGCACGGACGAGCTGCGGCAGCACCTCGGCCACCGCATCGGCGACGAGCGCGTCCTCCGCGTTGAGCAGCTGCAGGACCTGGAGCGTCGGTAGCTGGTCGATCTCGGTGGTGCGCGGGTTGCGTTCCTCGGTCGGGACCTCGACGACACCGCTCATTGCGCCCCGCCGCGTCGTGACTTGCGTTCCCCGGCGGCACCACCACCACCGCGCCGGCCCTGGACCGCGAGGTAGGTGGCCTCCAGCGCCTCGCGGGCATCGTCGTACGTGCGCTGGGTGACACCCACAAAGATGAAGTCGATGACGCTGAGCTGGGCGAT
>WHSY01000403.1:328-672 GCA_009379815.1 Pseudonocardiaceae bacterium | reverse complement strand
CCTCTTCCGCGGGTGGCGCGCGGGGGGAAGAATGCTCGGAGGTAGGTGGCGCTGGCGGCGGGGGCCAGGCACATGGACTACGTCTTCACGGCGGCGGACCGGGCGTTGTTCAAGCGCTGCCGGCGGGCCTGGGACTTCGGCAGCCCCCGCCGGCAGGACCTCGTCCCGGCCGCGCCGGGGGGCATCGACATCGCCGACGCCGTCCGTGAGGGGCTGGCCGTCTACTACTTCCCCGGCATGTGGGAATGGCGCAACCGCAGCATCGTCGAGCGGTTGGCCGTCGAGGCGTTCGACCGGACCCTGCGCCGCCAGCGTGCCGCCCTCGGGGCGGAGGCGGGGATCCC
>WHSY01000403.1:0-318 GCA_009379815.1 Pseudonocardiaceae bacterium | reverse complement strand
CCGGGTCCTGAGGCGCTACTTCCGCTGGGCCCCCTCCGTCGACCGCTTCTCCCCGATCCGGGTCCACACCGACTTCGCCGTCACGATCCCCGACCCCGACCACCCGGAAGCGGACCTGGTCTCGGCGGGGAACCAGCGCCTCGTGTACACGGGGACGATCGACGGCCTCGTCGTCGACAGCGACGACGCCTACTGGCTGGTGAACCACCGGGTCATCACCGGCGGGTGGACGGAGCTCGACCTGCTGGTCCTCGACGACGTCTACGCGTCCTACTGCTGGGCCTGGGAGAGCTTCTTCCTCGGGATGAGGATCGCCGG
>WHSY01000402.1 GCA_009379815.1 Pseudonocardiaceae bacterium | reverse complement strand
CACCGAGCTCGCCGCGGCAGGGATCGACCTGCTGGTGCTGCGCGAGCTCATGGGCCACGCCTCACCGGAGACCACCGCCCGCTACGTGCACCTGTCCCCGGAGGGCCTGGCCGCGGAGTTCGCCGCCGCCCGCGCGGTGATGGGCCGATGACCGCGCTCGCGAGATGCGCGCCGGCGGCCGGGCTGCTCGAGGCCTACGCCGACCACCAGCACCTGCTCGGCGGCGCTGCGTCCTACCAGCGCGACCGCGTCACCGCTGCCCGCAGCTTCCTCGCCGTGCACCCCGACCTCGACGTGTGGATGACCAGACCGCTGGACGCCCGCCTCGCCGAGCTGGCACGCGGCAGGGCGGTGTGGCCGCTGGTCGGGTTCGCGCTCTTGACCGCACGGTGCCGGCCGGACCCGGAGCTGCTGCTGGCCAAGCACTTCGGGCACACCCTGGCCCGCTGGACCGCCGGGTTGTTCCCCTCCGACCTCGCCCGGCTGGCTGACGCGGCCGACCGGCTCGGGATGGGCGAGGACGCCGTCGCGCAGCTGCTGCGCCAGGCACTGCCGATGGCGGTGGCGTTCACCGGGCGTCCCCCGTCGCAGCTGACCGGAGCGGACCTCGACGCGCTCGACGCGATGGTGAACGCCACCCAGCGGCTCACCCCACCGATGCGCCGCAGCTGG
>WHSY01000401.1 GCA_009379815.1 Pseudonocardiaceae bacterium | reverse complement strand
GGGAGCGCCATCTGTTACGGGCGGCAGGGGCGGTCATCAGGTCGCCTCGCGGGCGAGATCTGTGATGACCGTCTCCACTTGCCGGCGGGTGTTCTTCCAGGTCCCCGATGAGCGGTCGCGGACCCCTGACAGCTCGTCGGTGACCTCTGCGACGGTGGCCCCTGAGGCGAGCAGGGCGACCACCCGCTGACCTTGGGCAGACCTCGGGCCAACCTCGGGCAGACCTCGGGCAGAACCCTGCTGTTGCGAACCTGTTCGCAAGAGGCCGGCCTCAGGTTCGCCCAAGGTTCGCCCGAGGGTCGCAGAGGCGAACGTGGACACGTCCATGGCGCTCACCTGCGGCTGGACGACGCGGACCGCTCCGTCCTCACCTGACAGCAGGAACCCGTGCCCTGGCGGCAGGTTCGCCGTGTCGGGCAGGTCATCGGTCGGCATCCCCGACAGCATCCTCGCGTCCGTGCGGCGCATCCTCATGAGCAGGAAGTCGGGGATGGTGTCGCGCATGTCCCCGCTGCCGCCTGTCCTGGATGCAGACCAGCGTTGCCCGAGCAGCACCGCGCGGACCGACAGCTTGCGGCCCTCCTGCGCGACGCCTTCCAGCAGAGCGGCGATGGTCGCCCGAGGATCACTCGGGCCGTGAGGAAGTAGATGACCAGCCCGGTCGCGTCGACG
>WHSY01000400.1 GCA_009379815.1 Pseudonocardiaceae bacterium | reverse complement strand
GACGCGTCCTTCGAGTCGCGCGAGCGCGGCGCCGAGGCAGAAGTGGATCCCGTGCCCGAACGCGACTTGGCGCTCAGGTTTGCGGGTGATGTCGAGGCGATCGGGGTCGGGGAAGACTCGGTCGTCGCGATTTGCCGATCCGAACAGCAGCAGCACGGTCTCCCCTGCGCGCATCTGGGTACCGTGCAGGGTTAGGTCATGGGTGAGGGTGCGGGATAGCCCCTGCACCGGTGAGTCGTAGCGCAGCAGTTCCTCAACCGCGTCGGGCAACAGTGTGGGATTGTCGGCCAGGCGCACCCGCTCGTCTGGGTGTTGCGCCAGGTGCACCGTAGCGTTGGCGAGCAGGTTGGTGGTGGTCTCGTGCCCGGCCACCAGCAGCAGCAGACAGAACCCGAGCAGTTCCTCGTCGTTAAGCCGCTGCCCGTGGACTTCGGCCTGCACCAACGCCGACACCAGGTCTTCCCCAGGATGTTCGCGACGTTGCTTGATCACCGCGGCGAAGTACTCATACAGGCCTGCGGCCGCGGCCAGGGAGGCCTCGCGCTGTTCGGTCACCATCGGATCTCCCTGCACCAGCGCCGAGGACCAGGCGCGGAACTGCTCGCGGTCCTTTCGCGGGACCCCCATCATGTCGGCGATCACCATCGCCGGCAGTGGGCCAGCAAAGTCACGC
>WHSY01000003.1:100089-119064 GCA_009379815.1 Pseudonocardiaceae bacterium | reverse complement strand
CGCCACGCCGGACGTCCACACCGGGCGCTGCGCCTCGATCTTCGTCACCCCGAGCCGCTCCGCGGTGCCGACCCGCACCGTGCCGCTCGCCGGTTCCAGTGACAGCACGAAGCGCGGCCGCCCGTCGGGCGCCGGATGGTCGAGGCCGAGGCCGCGGCGCTGTCCGATGGTGAAGTTCTGCACCCCGTCATGGCGGCCGAGCACCTCGCCGGTGGCGTCGTCGACCAGCTCGCCGGGGCTGGCGCCCAGCCGCTCGGCGAGAAACGACCGGGTGTTGCCCGACGGGATGAAGCAGATGTCGTGACTGTCGGGCTTGTCGGCGACGGCCAGCCCGCGCCGGGCGGCCTCGTCGCGGATGCCGTCCTTGGTGGTGTCACCGATCGGGAAGATCGCGTGCGCGACCTGCTCGGCCGACAGCACCGCCAGGACGTAGGACTGGTCCTTGTCCGCGTCGACCGACCGGCGCAGCTGCCCGCCGTCGAGCTGCGCGTGGTGTCCGGTGCAGACGGCGTCGAAGCCCAGGTCCAGCGCGCGGTCGAGCACCGCGGCGAACTTGATCCGCTCGTTGCACCGCAAGCAGGGGTTGGGGGTACGACCGGCGGCGTACTCGGCGACGAAGTCGTCGACGACGTCCTCGCTGAACCGCTCGGCCAGATCCCACACGTAGTACGGGATGCCCAGCACGTCCGCCGCACGGGCGGCGTCGCGAGCGTCCTCCTTCGAGCAGCAGCCGCGGGCACCGGCGCGCAGCGTGGCGGGTTTGGCCGACAGCGCCAGGTGCACCCCGACGACCTCGTGGCCTGCCGCGACCGCACGAGCCGCGGCCACCGCGGAGTCGACGCCGCCGCTCATCGCAGCCAGAACCTTCATGATGCAGCCCCATTCACGGCGATCCGGCGCGCACCGGCACCTCGGGCGCGGGTCACCGCGGGCTCGATGGCGTCGAGCAGCGCCTCGACGTCGGCGGCGGTGGAGGTGTGTCCCAGCGAGAAGCGCAGCGAGCC
This sequence comes from Pseudonocardiaceae bacterium, assembly GCA_009379815.1. Classification (GTDB taxonomy): domain Bacteria; phylum Actinomycetota; class Actinomycetes; order Mycobacteriales; family Pseudonocardiaceae; genus WHSY01. The sequence continues at coordinate 118,060 of WHSY01000003.1, read as the reverse complement.
ACGCGCCGCGGACGGCTCGGTGCCCATGGCGAGCAGCACGTGCGAGGGCTGCGCTACGCCCGCCGTGCAGGCCGCGCCGGTGGAGCACTCCACCCCTTGCGCGTCGAGCAGCATGAGCAGCGCGTCACCCTCGCAGCCGGGGAAGGTGACGTGCGCGTTGCCGGGCAGCCGTGACGGGGCGCCGCCGATCTCGTCGCCGCCCGGGTCCCCGTTGACCATGGCATCGGGTACCCGCTCGAGAAGCCCCCGCACCAGCTCGTCACGCAGCGCCGCCAGTCGGGCCGCGGTCTGCGGCTGGGAGGTGACGGCGTGCCGGACGGCGGTGGCCAGCCCGACGATCGCGGGCACGTCCAGGGTGCCCGAGCGCACGTCGCGCTCCTGCCCGCCGCCGTGCAGCAACGGGGTGGCCGCCACCTCCCGGCCGAGCAGCAGCACACCGGCGCCGTAGGGTCCCCCGAGCTTGTGCCCGGTCAGCGTCATCGCGGCCGCGCCGGAACGGGTGAAGTCCACCGGGAGCTGGGCGACGGCCTGCACCGCGTCGGTGTGCAGCGGGACGTCGTGCTCGGCCGCGATCGCGGCGAGCTCACCCACCGGCGCCACGGTCCCGACCTCGTTGTTGGCCCACATCACGCTGACCAGGGCGGCCGACTCGGGATCCTCGGCCAGTGCCGCCCGCAACAGGTCGGGTGCCACCCGCCCGCGGGCGTCGACCTCCAACCAGCGCACCTCGGCGCCCTCGTGCTCGACGAGCCAGTCGACCGCGTCGAGCACAGCGTGGTGCTCGACGGTGGAGACGAGGATCCGGCGCCGCCGGGAGTCGGCGTCGCGCCTGGCCCAGTAGAGGCCCTTGATCGCGAGATTGTCGCTCTCGGTGCCACCGCCGGTGAACACCACCTCCGACGGGCGGGCACCCAACGCCTCGCCGATGGTCTCCCGGCTCTCCTCCACCGCCCGGCGGGCACGGCGGCCCGAGCTGTGCAGCGACGAGGCGTTGCCCAGGGTGGCCAGCGCCTCGCTCATCGCCGCAACCGCGTGCGGGAGCATCGGGGTTGTCGCGGCGTGGTCCAGATAGGTCATCGAGACACCAGGGTAGCCCTGCCGTGGCCACGCTTGGAGGCCGTCGGCCACCGAGCGCCGAACGGGGCATCCCGAGCGCTCGGCGCCACGACGGGCCGGGCCCCGCCCGGTGGCGGAGCCGTCCCCGTGGAGCGAGCGGGCGTCAGCCCTTGCGCTTGGCGGCTTCCTCGGCCAGCTGCGGGGCGATGGTGAACAGGTCGCCCACGACACCGAAATCGGCGATCTCGAAGATCGGCGCCTCGGAGTCCTTGTTCACCGCGACGATCGTCTTCGACGTCTGCATCCCGGCACGGTGCTGGATGGCGCCGGAGATGCCCAACGCGACGTAGAGCTGTGGCGAGACGGTCTTGCCGGTCTGTCCGACCTGGAACTGGTGCGGGTAGTAGCCGGAGTCGACCGCGGCGCGGGAAGCACCGACCGCGGCACCGAGGGAGTCGGCCAGCTTCTCCACGACCTCGAAGTTCTCCGCGGAGCCGACGCCACGGCCACCGGAGACGACGACGCCGGCCTCGGCCAGCTCCGGGCGGTCGCCGCCCTCGATAGGCTTGCGTTCGGTGACGGTCGCCGTCCTCGCGGCATCCACGGCCGGCAGGTCGACGGTCTCCTCCGCCGCAGCCCCCGATGCCTCGACGGCGTCGATCGCTCCGCCGCGCACGGTGATCACAGCGGTCGGGGTGCTGGCCTTCGACTCGGCAAGGTAGGAACCGCCGAACACCGAGTGCGTGGCGGTGCCGTCCGCCGTGAGATCGACGATGTCGGACAGCAGGCCGGAGCCGGTGCGCACCGCGACCTTGCCCGCGATCTCCTTGCCGTCGGGCGTGGCCGCGATGAGCACCGCGGTAGGAACGGCGGACTCGACCAACGTGGCCAGCGCGGCGACCTTCGGTGCGGCGAGGTAGTTCCCGGCATCCTCGGACTCGGCGACGTAGACCTTCGCGGCGCCGTACTGCGCCAGTGCGTCCTTGAGCTTCGCGGCGGTGCCGGACGTTCCGACCACCACCGCTGCCGGTTCGCCGAGTCTCGCGGCGCCCGTGAGCAGCTCGTGCGTGACCTTCTTGACCTCGCCGTCGGAGTGCTCGACGAGGACCAGAACCTGTGCCATGAGTGGTATCTCCTCTTCGATCGCGTCGGCTGGGTCAGATGAGCTTCTGCCCGACGAGGTACTCGACGAGCTTCGCTGCGCCGTCGCCCTCGTCGGTCACGACCTGTCCCGCCTCACGCGGTGGCCGCGGCCTCGACGCGGTGACCGTCGAGGTCGCGTTGGCCAGCCCGACCTCGCTCGCCGCGATGCCGGCATCGCCGATCGCCATCGTGGTGACCGGCTTCTTCTTCGCGGCCATGATCCCCTTGAACGAGGGGTAACGCGGCTCGTTGATCTTCTCGTTGACGCTGACGACAGCCGGCAGCTCCGCCTGCAGCAGCGTGATCGCGTCGTCGGTCTCCCGCTCGATGCTCACGGTGGAGCCCTCGACGGTCAGCTTGCGTGCATGGGTGAGCTCGGGCATCCCGAGCACCTCGGCGATCATCGCCGGAACCGCGCCGACGGTGCCGTCGGTGGCCTCGTTGCCGGCCACCACCAGGTCCACCTCGCCGAGGGTCCCGATCACCTTCGCCAGTGCCCGCGCGGTCTGCACCGCGCAGGAGCCGTGCAGTGCCTCGTCGGAGAGGTGCACCGCCTTGTCCACACCCATGGACAGAGCCTTGCGGATCGCGTCGGTGGCGCGCTCGGGGCCCATGCAGACGACGGTGACCTCGCCGTCGCCGGCCTCCTTGAGCTTGAGCGCCTCCTCGACGGCGCGCTCGTTGATCTCGTCGAGCACGGCGTCCGCGGATCCGCGGTCCAGCGTGTGGTCTGCGTCGGTCAGCTTGCGGTCGGACCAGGTGTCCGGCACCTGCTTGACCAAGACGACGATGTTCATGGTCCTCTTCGACCTCCTGCGGACTTGCTGGTCGCATCCGGCGCCGACCGGATCCGCACCCGTTGGTTTCGTGGCACCCGTTGGTTTCGTGGCACCCGTTGGTTTCGTGGCACCCGTCGTGTTCGTGGCACCCGTCGTGTTCGTGGCACCCGTCGTGTTCGTGGCACCCGTCGTGTTCGTGGCACCGTCGTTTCGTGCACACTGCCACGACCGGCGTAGTGCAGGCACGGTGGCCTCGGACACCTCGATGTTACTCGTCGGTAAGATCCCCGGCAGCGGCACGACACCTCGCGCTGCGTGACCCTTCTCACGCTAGCCACGAGCCTCCCGTTGGGGGCTGCTCGCGCTGCGGCGACGTACCGCGCACACCTTCTGGCCACCGCGCACATGTCACAACGTGTGCGCGGTGGCCACTACATGTGCGCGGTGGCCCGCGCATGCCGATCCGCAACGGGACTCGGCCGCCGGCACGGCTGCTACCCGTCGGTAGGGTCGACCGCCGTGAGTCTCGAGACCGCGACGCCGCGCCACCCCGCTCGACCCGTTCCACGCCAGGAGCTCGCACCCTCCGAACCGGACAACGCGGTGGCGGTCGCACGGTGAGATCCGTCGGCACGTTCTGCCTGGTGCTGCACTCGCACCTGCCCTGGCTCGCCCACCACGGGATCTGGCCGGTCGGCGAGGAGTGGCTCTACCAGGCCTGGGCACACTCCTACCTGCCCGTCACCGACATGTTGGCGCGGCTGGCCGCCGAAGGACGTCGCGACGTGCTCACCCTCGGCGTGACACCGGTGCTTGCCGCCCAGCTCGACGACCCCCACTGCCTGCGGGGCATGCACGACTGGCTGGGCGGCTGGGCGCTGCGTGCGCAGTTGGCCGCGACCCGGCCGGGCCTGGGCAGCCTGGCCGAACGGGAGCACCGTGCCGCCACCGCCGCGCTCGCCGACTTCGAGCGGCGCTGGCGGCACGGCGGCTCCGCAGTGCTGCGGCCGTTGGTCGACGCGGGAACCGTCGAGCCGCTCGGCGGGCCGCTGACCCACCCGTTCCAGCCGCTGTTGCACCCGGCGCTGCGCGAACCCACGCTGACCGAGGGACTGACCGACACCACTCGGCGGATCGGGCACCGGCCGGCGGGCATCTGGGCGCCCGAATGCGGCTACGAGCCCGGCATGGAGGAGGGCTACACCGCGGCCGGTGTGGACCACTTCCTCGTCGACGGGCCCGCGCTGCGCGGTGACACGGCCGCGGCGCACCCCGTCGACGGCTCCGGCGTGCACTGCATCGGGCGCGACCTCGAGATCACCTACCGGGTGTGGTCGCCGAAGGCCGGGTATCCCGGCGACCCCGCCTACCGCGACTTCCACACCTTCGACCACCCGACCGGCTTCAAACCGGCACGGGTGACCGGCCACGGCGTTGCTCCGGATCGCAAACGCCCCTACGACCCGCAGCGGGCGGCCGGAACCGTCGCGCGACACGTCGACGACTTCGTGACCGTGGTGCGCGATCGGCTGGCCGCGCTGACCCGGCGTGACGGCAGGCCCGCGCTGGTCGTGGCCGCCTACGACACCGAGCTGTTCGGGCACTGGTGGCACGAGGGCCCCGCGTGGCTCGAGGGAGTGCTGCGCGCGCTGCCCGAAGCGGGCGTCGACGTCACCACGCTGCGTGGTGCGCTGCGGGCCGGGCACGTCGGGCCTCCCGTGGAACTGCCTGCGTCGTCGTGGGGGTCGGGCAAGGACTGGCGGGTATGGGACGGCGAGCAGGTCGCCGACCTCGTCAGCGCCAATGATGCGCTGCAACGGGAGCTGCTCGAGGGGCTGCCACCCGCGGGAACCGCCCGCGACCCGGTGGCCGACCAGGCGGTGCGTGAAGCGCTGCTGTCGCTGTCGAGCGACTGGGCTTTCATGGTGAGCAAGGGCTCGACTCCGGACTACGCGCGGCGCCGCGCCGAGCTGCACGCCGGGCGCGCCCGCGCGCTGCTGCGCGGCGACGGTGATCCGGCAGGCTGGCGCGCAACCTCACCGTTCGGCGGGCTCGACGCACGCAGCATCACTCTTCGCAGCGGCAGTGATGCTACTGTCCGGTAGCGATACCGGCGGCGGACCAGAGTACAGCGCCGATGAGGGGATGCCCGACACGATGCGCGTGCTGATGCTGTCCTGGGAGTACCCGCCGCTGGTGGTCGGCGGGCTCGGACGGCACGTTCCCGCGCTGGCGGGCAGGCTCGCCGCGCAGGGTCATGACGTGGTCGTGCTGTCCCGCCAGCCCGACAACACCGACGCGCTCACCCATCCCAACAGCGACGAGGTGATCGACGGGGTACGGGTGGTGCGGGTGGCCGAGGACCCGCCGCACCTCGAGTTCGCCCGCGACCTGGTCGCATGGACGCTGGGAATGGGCCACGCGATGGTTCGCGCCGGGCTGAGGCTGCTACGGGACTGGCGGCCCGACGTGGTGCATGCGCACGACTGGCTCGTCGCGCATGCCGCCATCGCGCTGGCCGGGCAGGTCGAGGTCCCGCTGGTCGCCACCATTCACGCCACCGAGGCAGGGCGGCACTCCGGGTGGCTGTCCGACACGCTGAACCAGCAGGTGCACTCGGTCGAGTGGTGGCTGGCCAACGCCGCCGACGAGGTGGTCACCTGCTCGGCTGCGATGCGCGCAGAGGTCGCCCAGCTCTTCGACCTCGACGCCGAGGCGATCACCGTGCTGCACAACGGCATCGAACCTCGCCGGTGGCGCCGAGTGGGGCGGGCCGATCTCGAGACCGCCCGGTTGCGGCACGCCCCCGACGGGGCGCCACTGTTGCTGTTCTGCGGGCGGCTGGAGTGGGAGAAGGGCGTGCACGACCTGCTCGCCGCCCTGCCACGGATCCGCAGCATGCATCCCGGCACCCGGCTCGTGATCGCCGGAGACGGGCGCCACGCGACGCAACTGGTCGAGCAGGCACGGCGGCTGCGGGTGCGCCGGGCGGTGGACTTCTGCGGTCACCTGCCCGACGCCCGGCTCCCCGCACTGCTCGCTGCCGCGGATGCCGTGGTGCTGCCCAGCCGTTACGAACCGTTCGGTCTGGTCGCGCTGGAGGCGGCCGCGGCGGGCGCACCGCTGGTGGCCTCCACAACCGGCGGGCTCGGTGAGGTGGTCCGCGACGGGGAGACCGGGCTGGCCTTCACCCCGGGCGATGTCGACGGGCTGGCCCGGGCGGTCCGCGCCGTGCTGGACCGGCCCACCGCGGCGCGGCGGCGCGCCGGCGCGGCCCGCCGGCGGCTGGGCACCGACTTCGACTGGGACACCATCGCCGCCGCCACCGCGCGGCGCTACGCTCGCGCCCGGCAGCGCTCGCCCGTGCCGCTGGGCCGCCCCAAGATCCCGACAGGAAACGCCTTCGGCCCGTGAGCGGCGATGTGAGCCATGACTCGTATCGCCACTCACGACCTGTCCACAGCTAGCGGCGCAGCCGCCGTTGCACCGCGGCGTCGGTCTTGCGCGCCATGTCGGCCACCGCGGCCCGATGCTGCTCGGCGGCGGCGTAGTCGTCGGCCCGGTTGCGCACCACGCGGGCCGGGCTGCCCACGGCGACGGCGTTGTCGGGGATCTCACCACGTACCACCGAGGCGGCACCCAGCACGCAGCCCCGTCCGGCACGGGTCCCGCGCAGCACCGTCACCTTCGCCCCGACCCAGCTACCCGGCCCGATACGGACCGGGCTCTTCACGATCCCCTGGTCTTTGATCGGGAGGTGCACGTCCTCGGTGCGGTGGTCGAAGTCGACGACGTAGACCGAGTCGGCGACGAGCGTCGCGGTGCCGATCTCGACGTCGAGGTAGCAGTTGACGGTGTTGTCGCGGCCGAAGACCACCTTGTCACCGATCCGCAGCGATCCCTCGTGGCACCGGATGGAATTGCCGTCCCCGATGTGCACCCAGCGCCCGATCTCGAGCCGCCCGTAACCGGGCCGGCAGTGCAGCTCGACGTCCTTGCCGAGGAAGACCATGCCGCGCAGCACCACCTGCGGGTGGGCCAGCCGCACCCGCAGCAGCCGCCAGTACCGCACCAGGTACCAGGGGGTGAAAGCCCGGTTGCGCAGCGCCCAGCGCAGCGAGTCGCGGGACAGCAAGCGCGCCTGCTCCGGGTCCCTGCGCCGCCATCCGATCCTCATCGCCGCGGCAGCGTACGCCTGCCCCGGGGCGGGCCCACCCGGGACCGCGGGACGCGGTTGGATGGGCGGGTGAACCCGGGCACGGTGACGGTGGTCGGCAGCGTGAACCTCGACCTGGTGGCAGCGTTGGACCGGCTGCCGCGAGCGGGCGAGACGCTGACCGCAGACGGGCTGCGCAGGTTGCCGGGCGGCAAGGGCGCGAACCAGGCACTGGCCGCGCGCCGCGCTGGTGCGCGGGTCCGGCTGGTCGGCGCCGTGGGAGTAGACGCAGCGGCGCAGGCCGCGCTGGAGCTGCTGCGCCGCGACGGTGTCGAGCTCGACAGGCTGCGCACGGTCGACGAGCCCACCGGGCTCGCGCTCATCGAGGTCGAGCGCGCCGGCGAGACCACGATCGTCGTCGTGCCCGGCGCGAACGCCGCGGTGCAGGTCACGCGGGACGACGTCGCCGATGCCGATGCGGTGCTGGCCGTCCTCGAGGTGCCCGAGCCCGCGGTGCGCGCCGCCGCCGAGCACGCCGGCGGGCTGTTCGTGCTCAACGCCGCCCCGGCCCGACCGGTGCCCGAAGCCGTGCTGCGCCGGGCCGACCTGGTCGTGGTCAACCGTGCCGAGCACGCCGCCCTGGCCGGCATCGACCGTGCCCGCGTGGTGGCCGTGACCGACGGGCCGCGCGACGCCGTGCTGCTGCGCGACGGCCGGGAGGTCGCCAGGGCCGCTCCGCCGGCCGTGTCCGCCGTCGACGGCACTGCGGCCGGCGACGCCTTCGTCGGCGCCGCCGTCGTCGGCATGCTGGAGGGGCGCCGTGATGCCGACCTGCTCGCTCGGGCCTGCGCCGCCGGTGCGCTGGCCGCCACCCGCCACGGCGCGCAGCCGTCGCTGCCCACCGCCGCCGAGATCGACGAGGTGCTCGCCCGGTGACCGTTCCCGTGATCATCGACACCGACCCCGGGGTGGACGACGCGGTGGCACTGTTGCTCGCCGCCGCCAGCCCCGAGCTGACGCTGCTCGCCGTCACCACGGTCTTCGGCAACGTCGACCTGGAGACGGTGACGGGCAACGCGCTGCGGTTGCGGTCGCTGGCCGGGCTCGGCCCCGTACCGGTAGCGGCCGGCGCGGCCCGCCCGCTGGTGCACCCGCAGGCCGAACGGGCCGACCACTGGCATGCCGGCGACGGGCTGGGCGGATGCGCCGCCGAGCTACCGGACCCCGACGGGCCGGTCGACACCCGCGGCGCGGTGCCGCTCATGGCCCATCTGCTGGACACCGCCGGGGCGCCGGTGACGCTGGTGGCGATCGGGCCGCTGACCAACGTCGCGCTGCTGCTGGCATCGCATCCCGAGGTCAAGCCGCAGATCGGCCGGATCGTGGCGATGGGAGGCAGCCTGTCCGGGGGCAACACCGGCGGCGCTGCCGGATTCTCGACGGCAGAGTTCAACGTCTACAGCGATCCGGAGGCTGCCCGGCGGGTGCTCGTCGAGGAGGACGTGGCGACCACGCTGATCCCCCTGGACCTCACGCTGCGATGCGCGGTGGACGGCATGTGGCTCGACGCGCTGGCAGCCGCCGGGCCCCGCTGCGCCGCGCTGGCCCGCGTCGTCGAGCACTACCGCACACAGTTCCGGGAGCGCTCCGGACGCGACGAGGTGGCGCTGCACGACTCGCTGGCGGTGCTCGAGGCGGCGGTGCCGCGGACGCTGCGAACCACCGCGCTGCCGCTGGAGGTGGTCTGCGACCACGGCCCCGCTCGCGGCGTCGTGCTCGCCGACCGCCGCCCCGGTGCCACCGGCAGGCTGGTCGACGTCGCGCTCGACGCCGACGCCGACGCCGTGCGCGCCGAGGTGCTGCGGCGGCTGCAGAGCCTGCGCTGAGCCGTCAGCCGGGTGACCGCTGCGCGCGGCACAGCAGTGCCGTGGGCCCGCCGCCCGATCCGGGTGAGCACGACGGCCAGCGAGCCCGGCCCGCGCGGGCGCAACCGGCGACGCAGCGCGTCCGGGTCGACGTCGAGCCCGCGGACCAGGATCTCCACCGCGCCCGCCTCGTGGCGCCGCAGCGCGCCGCGCAGCTCCCGCTCGCTGTAGCGGCCGTGCTCGAGCACCCGGAACACCCTCGTGCCGGGCGGCGGCGAGTCCCCCGTCAAGTAGGCGATCCTGCGATCCAGCTGACCCAGGCCGTGCCGGGCGGCGTACTGGCGCACCAGCCCGGCCCGGACCACCGCGCCGTCCGGGTCGACGAGCCACTCCCCCACCTCGCGCACGGCGGCGTCGTCGGCTTCGGCATCGGTCACCGTCCACCCCGGGTGCTGCGAGGACAGCACGGTGGCACGCCGCCGCGCGGTCGCGAGGCCGGGCGACCACAGTGCCGCCTCGCGCACGCCGCCGTCCAGCGACACCACCTCCACCTCCGACGCCCAGGGCGCCGCTGCGGGATCGAGCCCGGGTGCCACCTTCACGACGAGGTCGCGGTTGGCGGCCGCCCGCGCCAGCCCGTCGAGCGGGGGCACGAAGTCGTCCGGCCGCCACCGCCGGCGCCCGGCGCTGTCGCGCCGCGAGGGGTCGGCCAGCAGCACCGCGTCGCGGCTGGCCGGGCGCAGCGCGTCCGCCCGCACCAGCGTGGCCGCGGGGACGTTGTGCGCCGCCATCGCCAGCCGGATGCCATCCACATCGGACCCGAGCGCCCGGTGAGCAGTCCGGCTCACCGCGGCGAGGTCCGCGCCCATCGAGCAGGTGATGTCGTGCACGTCGCGACCGGTCAGCCGGGTCGCCCGGTGCGCGGCCACCACGGACGGGGTCGCCTGCTGCAGCCCGTCGTCGGTGAGCAGCCAACGGTCCGGTGAGTCCAGTTTGGACCCGGCGCGGCTGCGCAGCACGGCGGTCTCGAGCACGGCACCGGCGTGACGCTCCCCCACCAGGCTGCGAACGGTGCCCACATCGGACAGCCGGGAGCTCGCGGTCAAACCCAGCCCTGCCGCGACGGCCACCGCCTCCGCACCGGCCGCCGAGCGCAGGAAGGCGACATCGTCGAGCGTGAACCGGTAGCCCACCTACTCGGGCTTCGTGCCGGTGAGCAGCGCGTTGTAGCCCAGCGCGCGGGGCAGCACCCGCGACAGCACCTTCTCGTCCAATGCGGACAGCCGCAGCCAGGTGTGGTAGGCGAACGTCGCCCAGTTGACACCGAGCTTGCCGGGCGGCACCGCCGATTCGAAGGTGCGGACCGGCCACCCGAACACCGCGGCGGAGAGCTCCTCGGTCCTCACCCGGACGCCGGCCGCACCCGCCCCGAGCGCCATGCCCTCGAGGACGGCAGGGTCGAAGGTGTGCAGGTCGACCGCCGCCTCCAGCGCGGCGGCGCGGGAGGACTCGTCGAGCTCGGTCTGCGGGCGCCGCCACGAGCGCAGCGGCCCGAGCCTGGTGAGGTTCGTGGTCGCACACCACGTCGCGCGGCTCAGCCGCCGGGCGTAGGTGTCACCGATCCGGGTCGGCTCGCCCGCGAAGACGAACCGGCCGCCGGGGCGCAGCACCCGTAGCACCTCGCGCAGCGCCAGTGGCACGTCCGGGATGTGATGCAGCACGGCGTGGCCGACCACCAGGTCGAAGGTGGCGTCGTCGTAGGGCACCTGCTCGGCGTCGGCCACCCGGCCGTCGACATCGAGGCCGAGGGCCTCGGCGTTGCGCCGCGCGGCGGCCACCATGCCCGGCGACAGGTCGGTCACCGAGCCGCGCTCGGCGACACCCCCCTGCATGAGGTTGAGCAGGAAGAACCCGGTGCCGCTGCCGAGCTCCATGGCGTGCTCGTAGGGCACCCCTGCTTCGGGGACGCCGTCCCCTGCGATCGCGCGGAACCGCCCGAGTGCGTAGTCGATGCAGCGCTCGTCGTAGGAGATCGACCACTTGTCGTCGTAGCTACCGGCCTCCCAGTCGTGGTAGAGCACGTTGGCCAGCTTCGGGTCACGCCAGGCCGCCTCGACCTGCTCGGCGGAGGCGTGCGGTACCGGAACGGGTTCGGCCGTCATCACGGCCCAGCCTACCCAGCCGGCACGAGGCAGCCGAGCCCGAACCGGAAGCCCAGCCACCGCCACCCCCGAAGCCCGACCCCGCGGGCGATATTCCGCCGTGCTGACCGCACGGCGGGGGCGGGTAGAACGTGCAGGCGCGTCAGCGGCCGGTGAACTGGGCCTTGCCCGGGCCGTTCTCCAGGAACGAGCGCATGCCGATGGCGCGGTCCTCGGTGGCGAACAGCGCCGCGAAGACATGGCTCTCCAGTTTGAGGCCGCTGCCGAGGTCGCCGTCGAGCCCGCCGTCGATCGCGGCCTTGGCCGCGGCCAGCGCACGCATCGGGCCGTGGGCGAACTGCCCGGCCCAGCGCCGGGCGGCATCGTGCACGGCGTCGGGTGCGACGACCTCGTCGACCAGGCCGATGGCCAGCGCCTCCTGCGCGTCGACGAACCGCCCGGTGAAGATGATGTCCTTGGCCCTGCCGGGGCCCACCATGCGGGCCAGCCGCTGGGTGCCGCCGGCGCCGGGGATGACGCCGAGCAGGATCTCGGGCTGGCCCGCCTTGACGTTGTCGCCGGCCACCCGGCGGTCGCAGCACATCGCCAGTTCCAGCCCGCCGCCCAGGGCGTATCCGGTGACCGCGGCGACCGTCGGCTTGCGGATGTCGGCGACCGCGCTGAACGACGAGGACAGGTCGTGTGCCGCCGCGGCCATGTCGGCCTCGGACATCGCCTCCATCTCCTTGACGTCGGCGCCCGCGGCGAAGACCTTCTCGCCGCCGTAGACGACGACCGCGCGGACGTCGTCGCGTGCCGACGCCTCGTGCGCCGCCGTGCGGATCTCCTCCTGCACCTGCCGGCTCAGCGCATTCATCGGCGGCCGGTCCAGCCGGATCGTTCCGATGCCGCCGTCGACCTCGAGCCTGACGAACTCGCTCACGCTGCGCTCCTCACCCGCCGGTACCAGTGCCGTCGGCAGGTTACCGCGCGGCCGGATCAGCGACGGCGAGCGGCGAACCGCCCCGCGTCGCGGCGCAGCTCGAAGTCGGCGCCGAACGCCGCGGACAGGTTGGCCTCGGTGAGCACGTCGCCGAGCAGGCCCTGCGCGACCACCCCGCCGTCACGCAGCAGCATCGCGTGGGTGAAGCCGGGCGGGATCTCCTCGACGTGGTGGGTGACCAGCACCATCGCCGGGGCATTCGCGTCGCAGGCCAGCGTGGCCAGCCGGGACAGCAGGTCCTCCCGCCCCCCGAGGTCGAGCCCGGCCGCCGGCTCGTCGAGCAGCAGCAGCTCGGGGTCGGTCATCAGCGCACGGGCGATCAGCACGCGCTTGCGCTCCCCTTCCGACAGCGTGGCGAAGCGTCGGTCCGCCAGCCCGTCCATCCCCATCAGCGCCAGCATCCCCGCTGCCCGCTCGGTGTCGGTGGACTCGTAGTCCTCCCGCCAGCGCCCGAGCACCGCGTACCCGGCGCTGACCACGAGGTCGGTCACCCGCTCGTCGCCGGGGATCTGGGCGGCCAGCGCCGACGAGGAGAGCCCGATCCGTGGCCGCAGCTCGAAGACGTCGGTGCGGCCCAGCCGCTCGCCGAGCACGTACACCGACCCAGCGGTGGGATGCAGCTGCGCGCCGGCCAGCCGCAGCAGGGTGGTCTTGCCCGCACCGTTGGGCCCCAGCACCACCCAGCGCTCGTCGACCTCCACCCGCCAGTCCACCCGGTCGAGCAGCACCGACGCGCCACGGCGCACCGCCACGCCGTCCATCCGGACCATGAGGTCGGTCAGGTCGACCGCCCCGTCCGCCTTCTCCGGGCGCTCCCGCAGCCAGCTCACCGGGCCATTGTCACTGCCGGGCGGGCGGCAGGACCGCGCGGGATGTCCGCGCGGGCGCCGGAGCCGCCGTGCATCATGGTCCCCCGTGAGCAACCCGGAGCCCGACCCGATGATCGGCCAGCCGTTCCCGTTGGGTGCACACCCGGAGGGCGGCGGGGTGCGCTTCGCGGTGGCGTCCTCGATCGCCGAGGCGGTCGAGGTCTGCCTGGTCGACGCCGACAACGGCGAGCGCAGGGTGTCGCTGGGCGAGCGCACCTTCGGGGTCTGGCACGGCCTGCTGCCGGGCGTCGGGCCGGGCCAGCGCTACGGCTATCGAGTCCACGGGCCGCGTGAGCTGGGCGCGAACCCCGCCAAGCTGCTCGTCGACCCGTATGCGCGCCGCGTCGAAGGGTCGGTCACCGATCTCGCGGCGGCGCTGAGCAGATCGGAGGGCAGCTCGGAGGGGGGCGGCTCGGACACCGACTCGCTGGGGTCGGTGCCGCTGTCGGTGGTGACCGCGCCCGGCGGGCCCGACACGGGACCGCGTCCCGACGTGCCGGCCGAGCGCACGGTGCTCTACGAGCTGCACGTCCGCGGCCTCACCCGCCGCCACCCCGACGTCGCGCCCGAGCACCGCGGTACCTACCTCGGACTGGCCCATCCCGCGGTGATCGAGTACCTGGTCGAGCTGGGCGTCACCGCCGTCGAGCTGATGCCGGTGCAGGCGTTCTGCGACGAGCCCGCGTTGCTCCGTACCGGGCGGCACAACTACTGGGGTTACTCGCCCCTGGCGCTGCTCGCGGTACACCCCGGCTACGCGGCGGTACCCGGCAACGAGATCGCCGAGTTCCGCACCATGGTCGGCGCGCTGCACGCGGCGGGCATCGAGGTGATCTGCGACGTGGTGGCCAACCACAGCTGCGAGGGCGGTGCCGACGGCCCTACGCTGTGCTACCGCGGATTCGACCCGGCGGCCTACTACCTCGACGGCGATCTCACCGGCTGCGGCAACACGCTCGACACCGGGTCACCCACCGTGGTGCGGCTGGTGACCGACGCGCTGCGGTACTGGGCGGGCGAGCTGGGCGTCGACGGGTTCCGGCTCGACCTGGCCAGCGTGCTGGGACGGCCCGGCGGCGGGGAGTTCGACCCGCATGCCCCGCTGCTGACCGCGATCACCAGCGATCCACTGCTGGCGCAGCGCAAGCTGATCGCCGAGCCCTGGGACGCCACCGGCGAGGGCTACCGGGTCGGCGGTTTCCCGGCACCGTTCTGCGAGTGGAACGGGCGCTTCCGTGACACCGTGCGCGACTTCTGGCGCGGCGTGGCCGGTGTGAGCGAGCTCGCATCACGGCTGGCCGGATCGTCCGACCTGTACGCGCCCGGCGGGCGCCGGCCCTGGGCGTCGATCAACTTCGTGACCGCGCACGACGGCTTCACGTTGCGCGATCTCGTGTCCTACGAGCACAAGCACAACGCGGCCAACGGTGAGGGCGGCGAGGACGGCACCGACGACAATCGCTCGGCCAACTGCGGGGCCGAAGGCGAGACCGCCGACCCCGCGGTGCTGGCCTGCCGCTCCCGGCAGTCGCGCAACCTGCTCGCGACGCTGCTGTTGTCGACCGGGACACCCATGCTGCTCGCCGGTGATGAGCGCGGCAACACCCAGGGCGGCAACAACAACCCGTACTGCCTCGACGACGAGACGTCCTGGATCGACTGGTCCCCGAATCCCGAGGCGGTGTCGCTGCTCGCCTTCACCCGGCGGTTGCTCGCGTTGCGCGCCGCGGCCCCCGCGCTGCGCCAGCCCGAGTTCTTCGAGGGCCGGGTCACCCGGAACGGCACCTCCGACCTGGTCTGGTTCCGTCCGGACGGGAAGCTGATGTCACTCGACGACTGGCACGACGGGCGCCGGCGCACCCTCGGGATGTGGATCGACGGGACCGACGTGCGGTCGCACCCCCGCTGCCGCGACGACCGCTCCTGGTTCCTGCTGCTGCACGCGGGTGCGCATGCCACCACGGTGACGCTGCCCGGCCAGCAGTACGGCGATCGGTTCGAGCTGATGCTCGACACCGGGACCCCGGACGGCGCACCCGCACGGCCGCGGGTGCGCCGGGCCGGCACGCGGATGGTCGTTCCCGGCCGGACCCTGTTGGTCTACCGCGCGGTCGGCGATGACCCCGCAAGCCGGTGAACCGCACCCGTCCCCGGTCGGGCCGCCGCCGCAGCCCGCCGACCGCGCGCGGTCCTGCCCCAGGGCTTGACCACTGACAGCACCGTCGCGGTGACCAGCAGCGCCAGCGCTACCGAGGTGGCGACGACCGCCTGGATTCGGATCGGTCCCTGCGCTCCGGCGGCGATCAGCTGCAACCGGGGTAGCAGCACGATCAGCCCGGCCGCGACCAGCGCCGATGTGATCACGAACTTGGCCAGCACCCACCAGTACCGCAGCAGGCCCCACGGCGTGGTCAGCGACAGCGCCAGCCCGGTGACCAGCGAGCCGAACGCGAACGGCGCGAGCAACGCGCGGCCGAGCAGCCCCATCGCCGCTGCGGCCGGGGCATCGCCGGTCCGCAGCGCGGCGACTGCCAGTACCAGCAGCGAGAGGTCGAGCCCGATCCAGCCGACCGACATGGTCACGTGGACGGCCAGCAGCACCGAGCGCGCCCGCCGGGGAAGCAGTGCCGTCCTGGTGCCGGGCGGGGTGGTCGTCGTCATGGGCCCTCCTCTCGTGGCGGGTCCATCGTCGGACGCACCGGCCGCACCGGTCGTCGGTCGCGCAGCGGTTCGGCCGCTACCGCGGTCGACGTAGCGCGGCTACGACCCGGCGATGACGCTGCGGGACCCCTGCGCGATCTATCGTCTCCGGCTGTGGCAACCACGAACCGGCTGCAGGCCAGGACCCTGCTGGCCGATGCCGCGCTGGCCGTCCCCTTCGGGGTGTTCATGGTCGTGGGCACCCACTTCGCGACCATGGCCGCGCCGGGCAGGCCTGCCGACGCGCTCGCGTTCACGCTCGTCGGGGTGGCGGTCGCGGCGCTGCCGATCCGCCGGCTGCTGCCCCGGGTCGCGCTGGCCGCCGCCGTCGCCTCGGCCGTGGCCTATCTCGCGCTGGGCTACCCGGACGGCCCGGTCTTTCTCGCGCTCCCCGTCACGCTGTACACGGTCGGGAGCCGCTACCCGGTCCGGCAGTCGCTGCCCGCCTACGGCGCCAGCGCTGTCGTGCTCGGCGCCACGGAACTGGTCACCGACTGGTCGACGTGGCTGGCTGAGCTGGGCCAGTTCGGGGGATGGATCGTGGGCGGGCTGGCACCCTGGGCTGTGGGTACCGTGGTGCGGTTTCGCCGGGAGTCGGTGCAGGCGGCCCGCGCCGAACAGGCCCGCGACCGTGCCTACCAGGAACGGCTACGGACCGCGCAGGACGTGCATGACATCGTGGGGCACGGGCTCGCGGCCATCAGCATGCAGGCCGGGGTCGCGCTGCACGTGCTCGACCGCTCGCCGGAGCAGGCCAGGGAGATGCTGACATCGATCAAGGCGAGCAGCCAGGACGCCCTCGACGAGCTGCGCGCCACCCTCGCGGTGTTCCGAGCGCCCGATGACGGCACCGAGCGCGATCCCGCGCCGGGCCTGGACCGGTTGGATGCGCTGGTGAACCGGACCATCGAGGCCGGCCTGCCTGTCGAGCTCGTCCGGACCGGCGAGCACGGGCACCTGCCCGCCAGCGTCGAGATGACGGCCTACCGGATCGTGCAGGAGTCGCTGACCAACGTGCTGCGCCACGCCGGGCCGGCCACCGCCACCGTCCGGGTCGAGCAGGCCCCCGACGAACTGACCGTGGAGGTCACCGACAGTGGCCGTGGCTCGGTCGAGGATGCCGGCACCGGGCAGGGCATCACGGGGATGCGGGCCCGGGCCGGAGCGGTTGGGGGCACGCTGGAGGCCGGCCGGCGGCCCGGCGGCGGCTTCACCGTACGGGCCCGGCTGCCGGTGGAGGGCCGATGATCACGCTGCTGGTGGCCGACGACCAGGCACTGGTCCGGATGGGGGTGCGGGTGCTCGTCGACGGCGAGGACGACATCACCCTGGTCGGCGAGGCGACCGACGGGGACGAGGCGCTGGCGCTGGCCCGCGAGCACCGCCCCGACGTCGTGCTGATGGATATCCGTATGCCGGGACGGGACGGGATCGAGGCGCTGCGCGAGATCGTCGCGGACCCGAGGCTGTCGGCGACACGGGTCGTCATGCTCACCACCTTCGAGCTCGACGAGTACGTCTTCGACTCGCTGGCCGCCGGGGCCAGCGGCTTCCTCGTCAAGGGCGGCGAGACGACCGAGCTGCTGCATGCGGTCAGGGTGGTCGCCGCAGGTGAGTCGCTGCTGTCCCCGTCGGTCACCCGCCGGGTGATCGGGGAGTTCGCGACGGGCCCGCGGCGGCGGGCCGCACCGCATCCGCAGATCCGCACCCTGACCGAGCGTGAGGCCGAGATCGCCGGGCTGGTCGCCGAGGGGCTGTCGAACGACGAGATCGCCGACCGACTGTTCCTGAGCCCCGCCACCGTGCGCACCCACGTGAGCCGGGCCATGGTCAAGCTCCACGCCCGCGACCGCGCCCAGCTCGTGGTCTTCGCGGTGCAGTCCGGGCTGACCGAGTAGCCCTGACCGAGTAGCCCTGACCGAGTAGCCCTACGTCGAGCCGCGTATCCGAGATGCCGCGGCGCGGGCGACGCGGCGCGTAGCCGGGGTTCGATCGCCGACCTGACCAAGCGCTACCGTTCCGGCGCCCTCGCCGTCGACGGCGTGGACCTCGCCGTACACCGCGGGGAGGTCTACGGCTTCCTCGGACCCAACGGCGCCGGCAAGACGACGACGCTGCGAATGCTGCTCGGACTGATCCGGCCGACCGCCGGGACCGTGCGGGTGCTCGGCTGCCCGCCCGGCGAGCCCGCCGCGCTGGCGCAGCTGGGCGCGCTGGTCGAGTCGCCCGGCTTCTACCCGTACCTGTCCGGTCGGGACA